>MGEI01000005.1:568443-568899 GCA_001791305.1 Candidatus Uhrbacteria bacterium RIFCSPLOWO2_01_FULL_47_17 | reverse complement strand
TTTGCTGCGTCAATGTTGTTTGTTGTGAGTGTAGATCCAACGAATGCTGCGTTTACAGCAAAGTTTGGAACGGTCCATGTTGCGTCAGCGGTTGGATCAGTAAGTGTGAGAGTAACCTCAAACGTATCAGCGGTTGCTCCTTCCAATTCAAATCCGTTAGCCACACCCTTGATTGAGTTAGCAGCATCTTGATCTGCTGTAGAAAGAAGGACTGTTCCTGCAGCATTCGGAAGATTTAATGCTCTATCTGCAGTTGGATCCGTAAGTGAAAGTGTTGCTTCAAAGTCGTCAGCGGTTGCTCCTTCGTAGACAAGACCGTTCGACGCACCCCAAATAGAGTTTGCGACTTGAATGTTATTTGTTGTGAGTGATGAAGCAAGTACCGCACCGCTTCCTGTGAAGTCCGGAAGTGTTAATGTTGCATCAGCCGTTGCATCGGCTGGTGAAAGAGTGATT
>MGEI01000005.1:530835-568421 GCA_001791305.1 Candidatus Uhrbacteria bacterium RIFCSPLOWO2_01_FULL_47_17 | reverse complement strand
TTTGCTGCGTCAATGTTGTTTGTTGTGAGTGTAGATCCAACGAATGCTGCGTTTACAGCAAAGTTTGGAACGGTCCATGTTGCGTCAGCGGTTGGGTCTGTGAGTGTGAGCGTCACTTCAAACGTATCAGCGGTTGCTCCTTCCAATTCAAATCCGTTAGCCACACCCTTGATTGAGTTAGCAGCATCTTGATCTGCTGTGGAAAGAAGGACTGTTCCTGCAGCATTCGGAAGATTTAATGCTCTATCTGCAGTTGGATCCGTAAGTGAAAGTGTCGCTTCAAATCCATCAGCTGTTGCTCCTTCAAGAACGAGACCGTTTGAGACTGCCCAAACAGAGTTTGCTGCGTCAATGTTGTTTGTTGTGAGTGATGAAGCAAGTAACGCACCGCTTCCTGTGAAGTCCGGAAGTGTCAATGTTGCGTCAGCGGTTGCATCGGCTGGAGAGAGCGTGAGCTCAAAGCCGTTAGCTGTTGCTCCTTCAAGAACGAGACCGTTAGAGACTGCCCAAACAGAGTTTGCTGCGTCAATGTTGTTTGTTGTGAGTGTAGATCCAACGAATGCTGCGTTTACAGCAAAGTTTGGAACGGTCCATGTTGAAGCAGCTGTTGGATCAGTTATGCCAATAGTGAGCTCAAACGCATCGGCAGTCGCTCCTTCAAAAACAAGTGGGCTTGCTCCTGCAATTGTGCCAGAAACAGTAACAATATCTGCAGCAGCGTCACCGAGTGTTACAGCACCGTTTGCTGTAAGCGCTCCTGTGATTGCGGTTGCAGGAGTAATCGTAACCGCACCTGTTGAAGTAGCTCCAATTCCGATGGTTCCAGAGCCTTTTGCGTCAATGGTGAGGGCTTCATTTGTTCCGCTTGAAACAACGGAAAGAGCTACTCCTGCTGCAGCTGCTGCTGATTTAACTTTAAGTCCTGTTGCGGATGATGCAGTTGAAGCGTCAACCTGAAATGCTGGGTTGGTTGCTCCTGCGAGTCCAACTGTAAGCGCGTTCGCACTTGCTGAAGTACCCGTGTACGTACCGGTATTTGCAATATTGTCACTAAGTGTTACTGCAGCAAACGCTGGGCTTGCTACAAGCAAGAGGGACATTCCGCTTATGAGCAGTGTTCCGATGGACTGCTTTGCGGTTTGTAAGTGGTTTCTTGTCATAAAGGGTCAAAGTAATTAAGTACGTTTAAGTTAAATGATTATTTCAAGGCGTAACCGAGCGCACGGACGATGGCCCATTGCGATGGCGTAGTTGGAGTTCCTTTAAAGATCTTTTGATATTCAAGGATTCCTTGTTGTTCCAACTTCAGATCACGTGGGAAACGAATACGGTAAAGCATTGTGTTCCAAGCGATATCTTCTGCTTTATCTTTAAAATTTGGAGCATGTCCCGTCATTTTCTTAAACGCGTTCAATGCAACTCCTGCTTGTGCGACTTCTTTTGCTAAATTACGTTTTACAGGTTTTTCTCCAGTTGTAAGACGTTGGATGTCATCCCAGACAAAATCTGGACGACCGACGGTTTCAAGATAATCACGCACAAGTGCTCTGCGCTCACCTGATCCGAGCTTAACCGTTGCCGTTGACGCACCGTATGTTTCAAAATTGGCAATAGCTTTAACTTGCAAATCTGTTAACCCGACTTTGAATGCAAGTGCGTCAGATTTTACCAATGCAGTGTATTTTGCATAATCCGCTGGCTTGCTTGTGGTTCCAAGCGCTGTTAAGAGCGCTTCAAATTTTGAAGGATCGTGGATGAGGACAGCGACTGGTGCTGCTGTGGCTGGTGCTGCTGCAGCAGCTGGTGTCGCTGGAGTAGCAGGAGTTGCGGGTGCGGCTGGAGTTGCTGGAGTCACTGTTGGAGTAGCAGGGGTTGCTGGCGCTGCAGGTGCTGCAGCAGGCGCTGAGCTTCCTCCACCGCCACCTCCTCCACCACCTCCTGAACTAGGTGGTGTACAGGTCACTGACGTTGTAGGAGTAAATGTGTAAGTTCTTACTCCTGTTACAGTAAGTTGAACTGATGCGCCCACAAACGTACAAGGACTCCCTACGCTTGTACCGTCGTATGTAAGAGCATAGTTACCAGGTGATTTGAGTGTAAACTCTTGACTTGCGGTAGTGGTAACAGCGACTGTATTTGCCGTTGCGTCTACGGTCACAGTATCTGCTACTGAACCGCTCACAATTGTGAGCGAAATTCCGTTTGCGAGAGTCACTGTTGTGTCTGTACTAAAAGTGGCTGCCGCCTGTGCGGAAAGTGTCAGTCCTGGTATCAGACCAAGACTGGCAATGATCACCCCAAAAACGGATAACCATTTTGGTATTCTTTGTAATAAAATCCGTGACATAAGTCCGTGTTAAAAAAATTAGAAGATGTATTAAAAAAAACTAAGGTTTGAAAACATTTCTTGAACACAGTTATTATAATGCATCTTTAGAAAAAAGTCATCGAAAACATAAGACATGTGGATAAGTATTGAGCAATGATCACGGAAGGGATTGAATAAATGCTTCTGTCTCTGCTTTCGCCTGTGGGTTTAGTTCTGCATATTTTTTTGCCGTTATGATTGCTTCTTGGTTTTGTCCATTAACAGCGTATGCAGCAGCAAGATTTGCGTACAAATCCACTTGCTTGGGGAACAAATTAACCGCACGTTCATATAAACGAATGACTTTTTTGTAATCTTTTTGTTCTGCATAATAATTAATGAGATCAAGAATACTTTGAACTCCGGCAACTTTTAACCCCATATCAATCGCCTGATAACCCAACTCTGCCCCTTTCGCCTCCTGACCATTTTTTATATATAAAATGGAAAGTGTCCAT
Organism: Candidatus Uhrbacteria bacterium RIFCSPLOWO2_01_FULL_47_17; assembly: GCA_001791305.1. Classification (GTDB taxonomy): domain Bacteria; phylum Patescibacteriota; class Patescibacteriia; order UBA9934; family GWF2-40-263; genus XYB2-FULL-45-11. Next base: position 565,595 of record MGEI01000005.1, on the reverse strand, counting down.
AATAACTTAGTACTATTTGGAATTTTTTGACGGATATCCTCAAGTATTTGAATTCCCTCAGGGATTTTTCCTGCCATTTCCAATTCAGTCGCTTTTACAATATAGGGCTCTGTGCGTGTTGGCGTAAATTCAATGGCTTTTTCTATGGCAATTTTCGTCCGTTGGTCTGGAGCGGTCTTGTTTAAGAATGCTAACATGAGCCCCATATCAGCGCGCTGATACCAAAACTCTCCTCGTTTTGGATGCAACTCCAATAAACGGTCATATTGATATATGGCGGATTGAATGAATTCTTGCACATCAGCAGTATTGCCATCTTTGTTATAAAACGTTTTTGCGGATGCGTGATACATTTTTGCAAGTGGATCTCTATCAAAAATAAAGCTTTGTTTCTCGATACGCTTCATAACTTCCAACTGTTTGGTCGCATCAGTCTGTTGTTTTGCCACAGAAAGCAACCGAAAGTAATTATTCGTTGGAATCACAAAACGAGAGATAAACATGCTATATAAAACAAAGCATCCGATCATCAACAGCCAAGAAATGTAACGTTTTCTTTTTTCTGTATGCCGATCGATAGAAGAGGCAACATCAAATGAAATGACATAAGCCAAAAAATAGGAAAAGACAAACAATGTTGAAACGGATTCAAAGGCGAAAAAATTCTGAACCAAATACACCAAAAATCCTGACAAAAGAATCAAAAAATGCTTGTTTTCTTTCTTTTTATATTCTCTAAAAAGACGATAAATGACACATGCAATACAACCTAAATAGAACATCAAACCAAGAACACCGGAACAAACTAAAATTTCTACATAAATATTGTGTGGTTTATCTGAATAAGTACCTTCCGCACCATAAAGCGTCCCAGAATAATACTGTTCTGCCACACGGTAATAGTTCTCATGACCAACCCCAAAAAAACCAACCGTTCCCACACTACGAACTCCCATTTTCCAAAACTCAAGACGACTATTCGAACTTGTGTCAGAAAAGTCAAAAAAACGATGGGCATACGTTCCTTCTGGGACGAATTTTCTTCCTAAACCAAACAAAGATAAAAGAACAACGATGATGAAAAACGTAATAAAAAGTTGTTTTTTTACGGTGAAACGTTTTTTTAAAGCGATAAATCCATAAAAAAACAGCCCGGCAACAAAACCAACATAAACACCTCGGGTACCGGCTGCTATAAAGCCACCTGACAAAATAAACAGACAAACAATCTTAGAAAGATGCTTTTTCCATTCAGAAAAGTGAATTTGAGATAACAGCAATGTTGTTGGTAATACTAAATATCCACCCAAATAGACAGGGTTTCCAATCAAACTTGATGCACGAGGTAAATCAAGGCCAAAAGTTGGAACCAGGCGCAAAGATTCTAAAATAGCATACAGCGAGATAAACACCGCTCCGTAGATATAAAATTTATGTGCCAAATTCCAATCGCGTGCAGAAAAAAGAACAACCAAGAGGCCACAAAATAACCATGACAAAAAAAGCAAAAACCAGCCCCCAATTCTTGAGTCGTTACCAAGATAACTATTAAGAAGATCTACTCCAAACAATGAACTTATGCCAACATACAACACATAAAGTCCATACAAAAAAAATATTGGATTTTGAAACAATTGTTTCCAAGGAATTTTTTGAACAAAAGAAACAAGGATAATAAATATGATGGGAACCAAGACAATAAAAAACAGATATTTTGACGTTTGGGCCGGACGCCATAAAGCCGGATCAAAAACAATTGGCAGTAAAAGCAAAGTAAACATCAACGTCCTCAACACACCAAAAAAATGCAATTTAAACATAGTTCTTGATCAAAATAAAAGAATACACCCATCATAACAAATACCCCTGCCAAATGGCAGGGGTATTTTGTTTCCTCAGAGTCCCAATCTCGGTGTGATCAAGAACATTGGCTTACGCCTCTGATCGAATTATCACGTGAGAAATGTGGATGATTGAAGAATGAAACGAATCTATGGTTATTTTGTCCAGGTCTCAGCTGCGAGATCAAGATTCTTTACCAAGAATCCGTTGTGCCAATCGCCTACAGCTCCAGTCGTATCATTAGATACGCTGCTGTGAGTTTGAGACGAGAGGTCTGACCAAATGAAGTTATAAGCAGTTCCGTTATTCGAAGCACTTGTTGCGGAGTGAAGTTTGAACAATGAAGCACTAGTGACGTTGTTCAAAAATACCAACGGTGTTGTAGCTGATCCGTTAATAGCTGTGTCTCCAGCGAGATACAAACTAACTGAATCTGCAACAGTATCACTACCTGTCGCACGGAATCCTTGTGGAACTCCACGAACAGTATAGGTAACTGTTTCACCAGCAGCGATTTCATCTTCGCCAGTGAACGCAATAACGAGCGTGTTGTCTACGACGTTAGCATCTTTATTTAACATTCCTGTTGCGTCTGTAACATCTTCAGCATCTTCGTTTACAGCTGTAATAGCTGTAACTTCAACTCCGTTCTTGTAAAGCTCGATGCTTTCAAGCTCCATGGAGTCTGCTGTCTGACCATCTGACCAGTTTAAGGTGAATTTCATTTGCTTCATGGCAATTGATCCATTTGAAGCAGCTGTTACCGTAAACTTATAGAGGTCTGTTGCTTGACCGTTAATAACGGTGCTGTTTGTCAAGTCAACAGCGTTAACTGTTGGAATGGACTTAAACACCCAGATATTATTTGCATCACGATCTGTGGAATATCCAGCAGCTGTTGTGTACAAAGTACCTGCGCTGTCATAACCCTTAACTAAGTCAAGGGCTAATCCCAAGTTTTTGTTTGAAGTTCCAGCACCAAAACCAACATTGTTAAGTACCAACTTAGCGGTAAGAACTTTGTAGGTGTTTGCGTCAACTGGAATGCTCAATCCAAGAACGTTAGCGGCGGTATTAGCTCCGGTGTCTCCACTTGTTTGGTTGAATACGGCTGTTCCAACCAAGGTATTACCATCATAAAGTTCAACACCAGCAGCAACTCCAGATCCTGGGGCGTTTACTGTATCTACATAAGATACTTGCAATTCCTTGATGGTGTAGGTTTCGTTAGCGGCTGAGAAACGGAACTTAGCTGCAGTAACCGTTTGGTTTGCGGCAACAACTTGAGCAACTGGTGAAGAACCGTCTAATGCAGACGTAAATGTTCCTGTTCCAATTGTAATGTTCTGACCTGAAATAGCTGTTCCGTTATCAGCACCTTGTCCTGAAGATGCTGTTGTCGCAGCAAAATCAAGTGTTGTGAGCACAACTTCATTTCCGTCAAGTGAAGAATCCAAATCTCCATAAACATCCACATACATGGTTTGTCCTGGAGCGAGTGCATAGTTCACTGACCATGAGTTTCCTGCATCAGACTCTGAAGGGTTAGCCTTCACAGTTGTAGCAACCATTGATCCTGTCTTTCCATACATCAAGTAAAGGTTTGTCACTTCACCATCAGCAAGGTTGGTTGATCCATCAAGATCAGCAACAAGAGATGTGAGGTTCACTGTTTCTGTTGTTGAAGACGAAATGGAGTAAGATCCAATTTTTGCTGCTACTTTTGATTCAAGCATTGTTTGGTTCGCATAAGACGTATTCTTAGCCCCCGTCAATGTTCCTTGATCAATTTCAAGTAAGTTTCCTACAACTGCGTTAGCTGGATATTGATCATATGATCCGGTTGAAACACGAAGAGTGTTTGTACTGGATGACGCAGCCATTGTTGGTGTAAATGTATCACCGTCGGCTGTGTTATCTGTTCCGTCATTGTCAAAGATATCCGAACGCAATTCAATTGTTACTGGTGTTCCAGGAACAACAATGAGTGATGATCCGAAGGAATACTCTGTATATGCGAGAGTTGTATTATCAGTGGCGTTCAACGTCGTTGTGCTTCCAATTTGCACACCATCGGCATACACAGCTCCATTTCTCAATTGAGTTGTGTCATTAGCCACTACTCCTCCTGCTTTTTCAACAGGTGTGTAAGCTAAACGCAAAGATTCAACTTTCATGCGTTCTCCCGTTGCTTTCAAATCCCAACGTGCAAGAACTGCGTTGGAAGCACCGATAATAACTTTATTGGAAGGTGAGTCTGTTCGCTTTGTAACCGTCAAAGCACCTGAACCAATTGTTTGTTGTCCTGCATCTGTTGCAGAGAACGCGCTTCCAGCTGCCAATACTTTGTCAGCTTGAGAATAATCTTCGTCAACAAAAATTGCATCTGCAGAATTTCTAAGTCCAACAGTTACTGTACGGGTTGTTCCGCCAATAATATCTGTTACGACTTTGAATGTGCTTGTTCCTGTTTTTACGCGAATTGGCGCAGCGGACAAATCAAAAGTGACATATCCGTTTACGTCCTGTTTTGCAACAGCTGATCCTGCTTGGACACCAGCAATATAAAGACGCCAGTTACCAATATCAGAAGCGCTGATTGATCCGATATTTCGGACGCGCAATGTGTGAAGATATGCTTCGTTGTTATTTACCGTTACGACAGATTGCCAAATGGTAAAATCACTTTGCGCATCAACTCCTGTTGCGACAGCTGGTGTGTTTGTAGCTGCTCCAAAGGAGACGGATGTAAATGTTGAAGGAGACGCCGCAATCGTGTGCACAGCACTAGAGATTGGGAATGATCCAGCCGCATTAAATGCACCCACAAATGTTACATCGCTTGCGGAAGCAAGCTTAACACCAACGGTTTGTCCTGTTGAATCTCCGATATCCGCACGGATATAAACTTCACTTGTTCCACCTGCTGGAATGGTGAAGAGTCCCAATGCATCGTTCCAAGAAACAATTCCACTTGAAACAGATGCTGCGTCTGAAAGACGAACAAACTTGTTAAACAAGTAAACGTTTGGAAGAGTATTGTCTGATGAAACGCCTGTTCGGGCCAATTTCAAAGACTTAACGGATACTGCTGAGCTTGTTGGGTTTGTAAATGTCAAAGATGCAAGATGTGCAACACCCTGACTGTTGAGGAGTGTTGAAGCAGCTGGCGAGCTTGCAGAAAGTGCAATGCTTACATTTTGCGTTTCGGCATATGTAGCTGTTGTTACTTTTTGTGCAGAGTCTGTAAGGTTTGACATTGCAGCAGAAATTTCAGCTCCTGCAGTGAGTCCAGACTTTGTGAAGCCTGTTCCCTTCAGAACGAATCCTGCATTAAAACGGTTTGCGGCAAATCCAGCATCCGTTACTTTTTGGTACGTTGTTCCAGAAACACGGAATGTTCCTGTTGCATCTGACCAGAGCAATCCGTCATATCCGGAAGCAGCAGAGGTCAAAGAATCGCCAACGGTATAGTCTACAAAGAATACATCTGGAACGTCATCGATGTGAGCGTTCCAATTGTCTCCAGCGAGACCTTTAGCGGTAGCTTCCGTTTCAACCCAGCGGATCTTTCCAGCAGGTGTTGTTACGTAAACTTTCTTATCACTTGTGATTTTGATCCAACGTGCACCTGGGCGGTAAACGATGTTTCCTGCAAGAGTGATGCTTGCGAGTTCTGAATCAGAAATGGTTTTTACTGAAGCGAAGTCCTTGTACCAGCTAAAGTAAGTCTTTTCGTTTGGAAACGCATAGCGTTGTCCATTCGAACCGTAGTAGTAAACAGTAGAGAGAGAAGTTCCCTTGATCAAATCGCCGAACGTTGCAGCAGAAGCTGCGGTTGGCAAAAAGGCAGAGAGACCGACAGACCAAAGAATGGTTGTAGCCGCTACTGCAACAGAGAACGCTTTCTTTACCAAGTTTGTTGTATTGGTCATAAGAAATTGTCTTGTCGAATTTTTTCCCTTTATATAGGGAGATTAGAATTAACGATGTTCACGAGTCTTGCGACCCTCGACCGGTTTGTGAACACCAACATTGACACATTACAACTCGCAAAGTTCCGTGGGGAGACTTAGCGAGCGAGGAAATGATTCATTTTTCAATGAATCATTTCCTCGTAGGTGGGGTCTGGTGACCCCACCCATAACAAAATTTATTCTGTGGCAACATGTGCCATTTCAATCTCTTTCAACACTTGAAATGCGCGACGGTAGATTCCTTTTTTCTGAAGAGCTGTTGCGACCGCTAATTTTGGTTGCTCTTCTTTTGTGGCAATGAGACTTGCGTGAGCGAATGCTTTTTGAAATGTAAGCTCAAGTTCACGTGTATTATCTGCCGTTACAGATTGTTCATGTGCCGTGATTATGACTTCCACTGCCTGTTCTTTTGTTTCACTAATGATGGTTTTCACTTCATCAACTTGTGTTTGAACGTTTGAAGGGAGAGTGGAAGCGGACGATGTCACCGTACTTGTATAGACATCTGCCTTACGACCGACCGCTTTTGCAAGCTCTGTTGCCTGAGAAGCTGTTTCTGTTGTGAGATCGGATTTGATGTCTGTGACATCTTGCTTCACACGATCAACCGCCATGGCAATTTGCGAAATATCCGATGGCTTTCCAGATGCAGCGAGAGCGACCATTTCTTCTAAGCGTCTGCTTGTAAACTCCATGCGCAGTTGTGCTTTCTGGGCGCCTGACGTAGCAAGCGCCATCTGAACGCGCTCCATTCCAAGTTTTACTTTATATAACTGCTCACCCGGTAATGTTCCAAGAGAAGCATTTGCAATTCCGAGCCATCCGCCAACAAAGAATAAAATGAAAAAGGCGAACGCTCCGACAGGTTTCAACATGACATGGGTAAAGTCCCAGATGTAGAATTCCAGCCAATCGCGCCAGGTGTGGGTCAGACCGGAAGTGTCAGCATCAAATCCACATTTGTCCGCAACATCCGACCAGCTTTTTTTGAAATCAAAATTCCCACCAAGGGCTTGGTGGTCTTTTAATGAGATGAGAAGTTTTTCTAATTCAGGATCAAAATCGTACTTGCGCATACACTCATTTACTTTCGATAATCGTCCGAAGCTTTTTTAACGCTCTGTGAAGCAAAACCGATGTTGCATTTTCTGTTTTCTGAATCTGCTCCGCAACGTATTTAATAGACTGGCCTTCAAGATAACGCATGATAATGACCTCTCGATCATCGTCATCTAATTTTGCAAGCGCTTCTTTCATGAGCTCTCCGTCCACAAATTCCGAAATCTTTTGACCTGAATACTTTGACTCAACCGGAATCTCATAATCATCTGTAGCGATCGCAATTTCCATTGGTCGACGAGCTCGCGTTCGATAGAATTCTGAAATCACGTTTCTTGCGACTGTGAATAGGAACCCGGAAAAGTGATCAATGTTCCCACGACACGCATAGTCCCAAGTACGAATACAGACCTCAGAAAAAGCGTCGTCTGAATCATGCGCGGAAGGGAGCTTCACTTTCAAAAAACGTTTAAGTCCCGTTGCGTGATCCGCAAGCAACACTTCAAAGGCTTTTTGATCTTGAAATGTTCGAACACGAAAGAGTTGAAATTGTTCCTTTAAACTCTGTGACACATGAAGAGTTGATTAACGATAAAATCTTACAGAAACAATATGATACGCTCAATTTAGCAAAAAATCAATGAATCTCTCCCTATTTGACTTTTCTACCTTCTTTGGCTACACTAGTGTTGACAATCTAGTTTATCCACACCTATATGCAGCCCATCATCCGCTTATCTGTCTCCGAGGCTTCAAAGCTGTTTGGAGTAAGCCAACGAACCGTTCGTCGGGCGATTAGTGCTCAAGAGATCACATATGTTGTGGTTCAGGGTCGGTATAAAATAAACTTTGAATCTCTTTTGCGATGGTCTCAACATACGACCACGGTTCGCAACAAACGAGACAAACAAGGAATCGGACAATACGTTGACCAATGGAAGGTGAAGAATAAATTATTCTCTCCAAACCCAAGCGCCGTTCACGCGGACGTATGAAACGACTCCTTGCCCTCCTTCTTATTACAACCTTTGCATGTGGCGTCTTTCTAAAGACGACCAATGCTTTTAATCAGCCAAATACATTTGTTCGCACCGCGAACTATTTTTTGTTATCGGGCACAGAACTTGAGAAGCCGGAAACCATCCGCACCCTTTCGCAATTTAATTTAATTGTGATTCCCCTTGAAGCGCAAGTCTACAATCAAGACTTCTTTAAAACCATCCGAAGTCAGAACAAGAATATCATTATTTTGGCGTATGTTCCAACCGTGAGTTGGAATGATTTGTATTGGACAGACCCGCTTCACCAAGCCCAGTATCCAGAAATTCAACAAGACTGGTGGTTGCGCGATGCAAACGCAAAACAAGTTTCCGTTTGGCCAAACACTCGGGCTCTCAACTTGAATTCAGGTTGGTCTGATTATCTTGCGCATTATGTAAAAGACAAGGTTCTTTCCACAGGACTTTGGGATGGAATTTTTTATGATGAAGTTCAGGATTCGATCTCGTGGGTCGGAACGGTGGATGTTGACCAAAACGGCGTGAATGATAGCGCGCTGACTGCTGATCAAATCTGGGCGAAAAAATATACAGATCTTTTTTCTCAAACACGTGCTCTTATTGGTCAGGACGCCATCATGATCACAAACGGAAGCTCAAACCCCGCATTCGCACCGTATGTAAACGGCCGGATGTTTGAGACCTTCCCTTCCTCAACCAACACGCTCGCGGAGTGGAAAGGCACAACGCAAGATTATCTCACGCAACAAAAACAGGTCGGATATCAAAACGTGGATATCGTCAACGTAAACTCAGACAACACAGGCATCAAAGACAATTATCAAAAAATTCGCTTTGGCATTACCACAACACTGCTTGGAAACGGGTACTTTGGATTTGATTTTGGAACAAACAGTCACAACCAACTTTGGACGTATGACGAATATCCCATCGCCCTTGGTGCACCAAAAACAACGTACAAAAATGTTTATGATCCGGCAAAAACCGTCATCGATCAAGGAGTTTGGAAACGCGACTTTGAACGCGGACGTGTGCTCGTTAACGCAACATCAAGCACTGTAACGGTTCCGCTTGATGGAGATTTTGAAAAAATCCATGGCGCACAAGACCCAACCATCAATGATGGATCGATTGTTTCTGAAATCACGCTCGCTTCGAAAGACGGCATCATTCTCTTGCGCCCTATCGATAAAATCACGAAAGCTCCATTCCGCAACGGAGCGTTTGCGCGCATTTTTAACGCAACCGGAAAAACCAAGCGCACAGGATTCTTTGCGTACGACAGTCACTTTAAAGGAGGAATCCAAATTGAATATATAGATTGGAACCACGATGGTCGCCTCGACACAATCGTCGCTGACTCTACAACGGTTCGTGTGTTTGATGCGGACGGAAATCTCCACGCCACATTCATGCCGTACGGCGAAACGTATAAAAATGGGGTGAACATTGCGGTTGCACCGCTTGAACCGAATGGAGAATACAAAATTGTCACAGGAACCCTTCGTGAAAAACCGATTGTAAAAATTTTTGATCTTGAAGGGAAACCTCTCATCACAGGGTTCTATGCCTATGATAAAAACTTTCGTGGTGGCGTAAACGTTTCCGTTGCGGATTTAAATGGTGATGGATCAAAACAGATCGTTACCGCCGCTGCCTCACAAGGCGGCGCACATATCCGCATGTTTAACAGAAATGGAAGATTACTTTCGCCCGGCTTCTTTGCATACGCAAAAACCTTTAACGGCGGAGCTTACGTGGCAACAGGCGATGTGGATGGTGATAAAAAAGACGATATTGTGACCGGAATGGGAATCGGCGGCGCGCCGGAAGTGCGTGTGTTTGATAAAACAGGTAAACTCAAATCATCCTTCTTTGCGGGCGAGAAAACAAAAAAGACCGGCATCAAAATTGCCACCTCAGACTTAGACGAAGATGGAACGATGGAGATCATTGCTCTCACAACAGACGTATTCACCCTGAGCGTCTTTCGATAACCTGAAGGTTTATGCTCCCCAACAACCAATCGCAAACCGAATCTAAAAAACCACACTCCGTACTCGATCACGCGGTGCATCTTTCGATTCAACCGGGACAACTGATCTTGTCGCCATTTCGTCGATGGTTCCATAAGCACTATGCGGGTCAATACAAATTTGACCGCGCGGTTTTCTTGTTCGATCTTGTGCTCATGAGTCTTATTGGCGCCTTGTTTGCCGTCACCCTTTTTCTCATACTCGTTCCCCCAAAACAATTTCGTGATGACATAAACTTTCGCGCGACCGTTGCTCCGCATGAAGTTATTAGCGGAGCATCTTCAACACTCGTCATTGATTACGAAAACAGGACGAAGGAGACGTTACGAAATCCAAAATTAGACCTCGCGTTTCCAAAACACTTTCTCCTCCAGTCTGTTTCTGTGAATGGATCAAATGTCGATACACACAACATTTCCCTCAACGATATTCCCGTTGGTGGAACCGGCACGATTCACATTCAAGGCGTCATGTTTGGTGATGTTCATGGGACACAAACGTTTGAAAGCACCCTTACATTCAAACACGGAACAAAACAGGAAATTACAGATCGAAAAATTGCGACGTACACATTTTCGCCCGCACATTCAACGCTCGAGCTCGGACTCTCGCTTCCAGATCGAGCTATTGCATCGCAAACCATGTCGGGAACGATTACGTATAAAAATACAGGCTCAATCAATATGCGCTCGGTGCGCATTAAGCCAGAATGGCCAAACGGATTCACCTTCATCGATGCAAGCACCCAAATTCAAAACGGTGCATTCGTGCTTTCAAACATTCGCGCAGGATCAAGTGGTGAAATTCATTTCACGGGAAAATTTGGAAACGTAACGGAGAATCCAACGTTCACCTTTCATCCATCATTTGTTTTTGACAAAGATGCATACAAACAAGAAACACTTGTCGCATCCATTCCCATTCTTCCCGCACAAATTCAACTGAGTCACTCTGTTGAATCAAATATTCTGACACCGGGAACGAACGCCGTCTTCCGTGTCCATTATAAAAACATTGGAAATGAGACATTGTCTCATGTAAAGATTTCGCTCACGTCCAAAGACCCCTTCCTCACCAAACACGAATCGTTCGCATCGGAAATCAACACCCTCAAACAGGGCGAAGAGGGCGATGTTACGTTCACGATCTCTGTTCGCTCATCCGTGGATGCTGCCCTTCTCACGTCTTACGAAAATCTTCGTGTGCGCACGAATGCGATTGCGCGGTACGAAGTCGCGGGGTCTGGTGACCCCACCCAGAACAAGGTTGTGGGTGACGAACTCTCAACTCCACTCACAACCCAGCTTAACTTCGAGTCATTCGCGAGGTACACGAGTCCAGGTGGTGACCAGATTGGTCGCGGTCCGCTTCCACCTCGAGTGGGACAAAAAACGAGTTATTGGATTTTCTGGAACATCGATGACACAACCAATGCGATCGAGAATGCGCACTTCGAAGGAACGCTTCCTGAACATGTTACGTTTACAGGACATAAAACATCATCCGAGGATAACAGTGTGATCTTTGACCCACAAACGCGAAAAATCACATGGGACGTCATGCGTGTTCCGTCCACCCTCAATCCCGAAACTCAAGTCTTCAGCGTGGCATTCGAGGTTGCTTTGACCCCCTCTTCCACCCAAATTGGGAGCCCTGCAACCCTCCTGAAAAACATCCATTTTTCAGGAAAAGACAGGTTTACTGGGGGAATTCTCAACGAATCCAAGCCAGATATCACAACAAATTTACCGAACGACCAAAAGGCGCAAAATAAGGGGAATATTAAGCCATAATTAAAAAATGCCCAAAAATGGGCATTTTTTATGTTTAGGGGGTTGACAAAAACCCAGTTTTTTGGTATTCTTCGGCGTTAAAACATGATAAAAATCTGGGGATATGAAGATTGCCATGATCGGACAAAAGGGCATCCCGGCGAAAGCTGGGGGTATCGAGCGCCATGTGGAGGAACTCTCCGCTGAGCTCGCACGCCGAGGACATGATGTCCTTGTGTATTGTCGTTCTTGGTATGTCTGGCCAATCCAGAATCATCGTGAGGTTACGTGTGTAAAAGCCCCAACGATCGCCACAAAACACTTGGATGCGATTATCCACACATTTACATCCATCCTTTCCGCTGTTCATAAAAAAGTGGACGTGATTCATATTCACGGAGTGGGCCCTGCCCTCTTGGCTTGGCTTCCAAAACTTCTTCGACCAAAAACAAAAGTGATTGTGACCTTTCACTGTATTGATCGTCATCATCAAAAATGGAATTGGTTTGCGCGTTTCATGCTCTCCATTGGAGAACGCATCGCGTGTTTTGCACCGGATGCAACGATTGCTGTGTCGAAGACACTCGAGGCATATTGCCGCATGAACTATAGCGTCAACACAAAATATATTCCAAACGGAACACAAGTTCCGATGAATGAATCTGATAAGTCACATCTTGAAGCGTTCAAGCTTGAGCCACAGAAATATCTCATGTTCTGTGCGCGACTTGTGAAACACAAAGGTGCACACGTACTCGTCGAGGCTTGGAAAAAAGCAAAGAAGCTTCGCCCAGATCTCACACGCGATATGAAAATTGCGATTGTGGGAGGAAGCGCGTTTACGGATGCGTATGTAAAATCTCTTACGATCCTCTCGAAGGATGAACCTTCGATTGTGCTCACCGGAACACAAATCGGAGATACACTCCATACACTCTTCTCAAATAGCTACGCAATCGTTCACCCTTCGGAATCCGAAGGGCTCCCGATCGCCGTACTCGAAGCGATGAGTTATGGAAAATGCGTGCTCTCCAGCGACATTCCTGAAAACATGGAACTCACGAAGGATCACGGTCTCACCTTTCATGTTGGTGATGTACATGACCTCACAGAAAAAATCCTCATGATGCTCGAAGCCCCAGAACACGTCGCCCACGTCGGAAACGAAGCGCGTATTCACGTAGCAAAACATTACGACTGGAAAGACATTGCGGAAACAACGGAATATTTGTACGAACTCGTTTCGCTTGATCCAGCGTTTGAGCAAATCAAAGTGTAAAAAAATAAACTCCACCCATTAACGCGAAAGCTGTGGGTGGAGTTTTGATTTTAAACATCTATTTTTTCTTTCCCGCAATCGCTTCTTCGTAGTACAGCGTCAACTTTCTGTGATGTTGATCGAGCGAAAAACGTGTCTCGACTAAATCGCGCGCGTTGCGTCCTAATTTCTTTTGTAAATCATCATCATAAAAAATACGCATAAGACTTTCTGTCCAACCATGAAGGTCGAGAGGTGAAACAAGAAATCCGTTTACACCGTCTTCCACAACTTCTGGAATTCCGCCTACACGCGATGCAATCACTGGCTTCCCGTGTGCCATCGCCTCGAGGATCGAGAGGCCGAAAATCTCGTGAACTCTCGACGGCGCAAGCACAACCGTCGCATTTGCATACAACTCTTTCAACTCGTCCCCCATGCGAAAACCCACGAAATCCAGGTTCGGGCACTTATCCCCAGCCCGGTGCAACTTTGCCATTTCTGGTCCTCTTCCCACGATTTTGAACGTGATGTCCGGCAAAATCTTCGCAAGTTGGATGATTGTCTCAATTCCCTTCTCTTCCGAAAGGCGTCCGACGAAAAGCGCGTACTTCTGAAACGACCCCCTCATGCTCCCCCTGTATTCAGGGGGAGGTAACGTAGCGGAATTCGGATCAATTCCATACGGCAAGACTCGCAATTTCTTTTCTGGAAATCCTCCGCGGATGAGTTGCTGTTGGATGTACTTCGACGGACACAAAAACAAATCAACATTGCGCGCGTAGATGTTCAGCCAGCGATGATACTTGTGCGTCACGAGTTGCGCGAAACTTGCGGCGTAAGAATCTTTATGAAACTTCGACGCGGTTCCTTTAAAAATTCCCACATCACGATTGTCCGGTCCGCATCCTTCGGCCCACACATTATACTGTGGTGAAATGAGATGATGATCATGAACCGTCATCACGGTTGGTATGTGTTGATCGGCGAGCGTATGGAGGATCGAGGGCGAGAGCTGGGTGTAGATGTTGTGAATGTGTGCAAGATCCGGTTTTTGTTCGACGATAAGCGTCGCGAGTTTGCGGCGCGACTCGAGTGAATAAATCATGCGACCGAGTGTATGCAATCCGCGCGCATTCAACTTTACGTTCTCCGTCTCGACTTCCGAGGGAAAATATTTTTCGTACGGAGTCGAAAGATTCTCGGAGTAGCTCATGGCAAATGGAATGACGGTATGCCCCGTCGAAGAAAGCCAATTCGAAAGCGAGAGCAAGTAATTTTCTGCTCCACCGCGAAGATAATAGTATTTGTTGGCGAGGATGATGCGCATAGGGGGCAGAGTGGTTGAGTGATGGAGTGGAAGAGTGATGGAAGAGAGACAATTATTTGTATTTTGAAATGGAGGTGAGATGAGAACTGATGCCGGCACCGAGGCCTCGGTAGCGATGAGATAGTGAGAGAAAATCTTCAGTTAAGAGAAACTTTAGACGCTTTGATGTCTCGAGTTGAGAAAGTAATTCGTGAACGGAGCCACGTGCGATGATGAGAAACTGCGAGAGTTCTTTTGTGCTACTTCGTCCCATTCCCTCCGCGATATTCGACGGAACAGAAACAGCCGCACGACGCATTTGATCAACAAGCTTATTAAGCTCACCCACGGGAAACTTCTCTGTTACACGATAAATCTCTTCGACTAAATCCTGTGATTCCCGCCATGTTCTCAAATCCCTAAAAGAATTTATCTCTACCATATTTACTCGTTACAAAAAACAAAAAGCTGTTTTCTTCAATCACTCTTCCACTCCATCACTCTTTCACTCTTTTCCCCTCCCCCAGCACAACAACAAACCCGGCAAACATCCAGAAATAAAACGCGAGGGTGCGAATTTCGAGCACGGTCGAGGTCAGCGCGTTGAATGCGACCGCAATCACGCAGGCGGCGAATCCGAGTGCGAGTGCGCGCGTAAATGGATCTTTTGAGCCGCGATACACGTCCAAGGAATATCGAAACAGCGCGATGAACATCCAAATAAGGAGCGCGAGTCCGATTGTTCCCGCTTCGCCCCAAATGGCAAACCAGTTGTTGTCGATGAATCCTTCGGTTCCATACACTCCAAACGGGAGTCCGAGCGCGTCATACACCTTTGTGTTGTGAAGCGCCGCCACCGCTCCCCCGCCAAATTGTCCGGGTCCAACACCAAACAATGGTGAAGATGGAACAACAACGAGCGGCGTTTGGACATCCCAATAAATGCGACCGAGTCCGTAATATTCTCCGCGCCAACGTGCGGCGCTGAACGACTCATAAAAACGCTCAATAAGTGTTTGCCCCGGCGCCTCGGTGATGTAACTGACCGAGAGGCCTGTGATCGCAACGTATCCAAGAACCACAATTACAAACGAGACAAGGGCAATTACCACACGACGATCGCGTTTTACCCAAAGTCCGATGAAGAGAAAACCAAGAATGAAGGCAAACCAAGATGCGCGCGAAAACGTCATAACAAGCGCAAGAATACCAAACGCAAAAATCCACGGAAGCCATTTTTGAATTTTTTTCTCTTGCTTCACAAACAAGAATCCGGTTCCGAGAAGCAAAAAGAGATAGAGAAAATTTCCCAATCGATCATAGCGACCGAGCGTGGCGAAGATGCGCGAACCCGGATCCCAAAATTGTGTCACGCCGCTTGTAAGCGTGATCTCTCCCAATGATCGCGCAGTCGAGGGGAGCAAAAATAAGTCGAGAGGCTCGCCGATGAGTGATTGCAAAAAACCGAGTCCGCACTCGAAAAGGACGACACCAAAGAGAATCATGGTGATGGTCTGAATGTATTTCTTCGAAGGCTTTAGATAAATCACGAGAAAAAATACAAGCATGAACCGCAAAATCTGACGTATGCCAAGAATCGCAACGCTCGGCTCGACAAGGTTGATGACCGCAGACGCAACAAGAGTGATGACGAAGAGAAAAAACGGGAGGTCGAGCGGCGTCTGAGGAATTTTGATTGTGCGGACGAGGACACGTGCGAGAATCACAAATGCGATCACATAAATCAACAACTCCGAGGCGTAACGTATGAAAACGTAGGCATCATCTGGCGTAAATTTGAGGAGGAGCGATTCAAACGGTAAATACAACGCAAGAAATCCAAGCATCCAGAGCGGACGGATGACAGTGAGAAAAATCGCCGCACAAAAAAAGACGGCCGCAATCACAATGGTTGGCGAAAAAATCGTCTGAAGCAAAATAAGAAACGCAAGAAATAAAAACAATCCCCCAATGTACAACTTGGTGTGTTCTTCCGCATGACGATATACAGTACGAAAGTTAAGCATGAGTGAATTATAGCAGGAAAATAAAAAACCCCGAAGATAAATCTTAGGGGTTGAGAGGTTTGCCTTTACGGCGAAACCGTGAACTTGATCTTGTACTTGCCGTTGGCCTTCGCATCGAGGACGATGTAGTCGACTCCGACCACACCACCAGACACCGAAGTGATTCCGAGCAACGCGCAGGTTCCCTGCTTGGCAACCGGCGTCACCGACGTTGTGCCTTCATTGGGCGAACAGCTGTTCTGCAAGCGCCCAAGAACCGCACCAGAACCCACAGGCAACTGAACCGTGAACTTGGTTCCAGACGGAGCCTGCGGAGCGATGAACACTTCATTGGCCGCAAACACCACTTTGAGCGCTGACGAGGACGAACCACACCAGTAGGACGTGATCGCGTTCTGCTTGCCCCACGTCGCGGTGTCGATTTCGACCCAGTCACCCGGGACAATCGACTTCACGAGCGGACACTTGAGATCACATGCCGCGGAGCCGTCCGACTTCACGTCGACCTTGCCATCGCAGTTGTCATCAACCTGATTGCAGACGTCCTTTGCGTCCGGATTCACGAGGGCATCCTTGTCGTTGCAGTCCTTGCCGCCACCAGAGGGTTCCTTGCAAGAACTGCCGCTCGAGACTTCCATGAGCGAATCGCAGTAACCATCCTTGTCATCGTCGCAGCCTTCGTCGGTCTGCCCGTTGCAATCGTCATCTGCGCCATTGCAGACTTCGCTTGCACCTTCGAACATCTTCGCGCCGTCTTTCGAGGGGTCGTCATTGCAGTCATTCTTCTTGCATGCGGCGCCCGTCGCGAAAACGAGGCCGTTGTCGCAGAAGCCGTCCGCATCATCGTCGCAGCCTTCGTCGGTCTTGCCATCGCAGGTGTCGTCCTTGCCGTTGCAAGTTTCCGTACCGGCCTGCTTCTTCACGGCAGAGCACACAACCGCGCCCGAACCGTTCGATTCGCAGATCTTCATGCCGTCGACCTTGCATTCGCCAAGACCGTCCGAACACGCTTCGCCCTTGCCAATGCCGTCATCGGTCTGGCTGTTGCAGTTGTCATCGACCGCGTTGCACAGTTCCTTGGCACCCGGATTGACCGTCTTGTCGGCATCGTTGCAATCGCCGCCGGACTGGCACGCCGCACCCGAGGTCACCGCCATCGCAAGATCGCAGTAGCCGTCGCTGTCGTCGTCACATCCTTCGTCAATCTTGCCGTCGCAGGTGTCGTCCTTGCCGTTGCAGATTTCGACCACGTTCTTGCCGACTTCATCACATTCAAGACCCTTCTTGTCGGCCGTGCAAACGAACGAACCGTTCGTGCACGAATCCGCATCCGAGCCGTCGCAGGCCTTGCCCTTGTTCGGGAAATCCTCGTCCGTCGACTTATCACAGTCGTTGTCGAGATCGTCGCACAATTCGACATCGTCGACAGACGGCTCGTTCGAGCACGTCTTCGACAGCATGTCGGTTGAACACGTAAACGTGCCTTCGAGGCACATGTCCGAGTCTGCGCCGTCGCACTTGTCGCTGATGTTGAACCCGTTGTCCGTTGCACCATCGCAATCGTTGTCCTTGCCATCGCAGACTTCCGTCTGTTTCAGGCTCTTTTTGGCCGTAGCCGAACAGGCGCAGGAACCGTCATAGCACGGAACATGACCGCTCGCCTCACAGATCGTGCCTTCCGCCGCCTTGCACTTCGCGTAGGGGTAGAAGCATTCACCGGCAGGGTCACCATCAGCACCAGCCATGGATTCGAACGTCACGATGCAATCGCCGCCCGTATGGGTAAGGCAATCGCTGTCTGCAATGCAGGTCTCAACCGTGCAGGTCTTCGACGTGCCGAGCAGACCAGTGTACGCACACTTGTCGGACGCTGTGTAGTACCGACACTTCTTGTCCGGATCACAGGCGAGTCGCGTGTACAGGCCGACTTCATTGCAATCGGTATCATCGGTCGGCGTGCAATCACGTCCAACCCAAACCGTTGCCGTCGGATCGTTCGGATCCTGTACCTGTTGCATCACGAGATGCGGAGTCCATTCGCCCCACGAAGAGGTGTCGGAACTTGCATCCGGGCTCTGTTCGACCGAATCGATTTCGGCACACGCCGAGACTACCAGCGCCGCGAGGCAACTGAGAAACAATGCGAAATTCTTACGCATGGTTGTAATTCTCCTTGAGGGACACACACGGGATACCGCCCGTGCATCGGTGAGGTTGAGAATCAACCCCGACAGCAGTTCAACTGCGAGATCTCTCGACAAGCTCGAGATGACAGCAGATGGACTCTTATCGAATTTGATTAGAAAAAAATGGGACGGGTGTGAGGGAGCGGAAGAGTACCACTTTCCTCACACCACGTCGAGTCACGGAATCACTGACAGACTGGAATGTCCTTCAAGGTCAGGTCGAACTCGATGCTGTCGCCAACGACGACGTTACCGGGGTTCTGTTTCTTGATCTCCGCATTCGTGAAACTGTCGATCAGCTTCATGAAGCTCGTCGCGACCCAAACGAACTTGGGATCGAAATCGATCTGGACGAAGACGCTGACGTGCAGCGTTTTGCCCTGCTGGAGTTCAGCACACACATCCGCCATGTTGGGCGAAGCTGCGGCCTTTTCGAACGTCATGACGATCTTCTTGTCGGCAAGCGCATCACCGTAGTAGTACGCCACGCCGCACGAGTATCCGTCCGATTCCTTGAACTGATCAGGGTTCGAACAGGTCATGAGGAGCTTTTCATCTTCATGCTTGCACCCTTTGGCGCCGAGACAGATGTCCTTCGTGAACAAGCTCTTGTCGTTGCACAGACCGTCATTTTCCTTTTCAGGACCTGCGCACGCGTTGAACTTGCCGTCGCAGAGCTCGGGCGCGCCTGGGTAGACGTTTGGATCTCCGTCGTCGCAGTCGGTCTTGTCGGGGTAGAACCCCTTCGGAGCCGTGCATGCGAAGTGTGGATTTCCTGCGCCGCCGTGGCCGTCGCCGTCATTGTCGAAGTAAAACGAGAGGAGCGCGCCATTGTCGGTTTGCCCGTCGCAGTTTTCATCGACGTTGTTGCATGTCTCGATCGCACCGGGATGAATCTTCTTCCCGTGCGGGTTCGCATTCGGATCGTCATTGCAGTCGGTGTTCGTGGTGGTTGCACCAACGGGCACGTCACATGCTTCGACCTTCTTCCCAGGATCGCCGTAGCCATCGCCATCGTCGTCCTTGAAGTAGATCTTCTTGACTTTGTCGCCGTCGTCGACGAGCTTGTTGCAATCGTTGTCGATGTTGTCGCAGACTTCCGGATTGCCCGGGAACATCTTCGCGCCATCCTTCGACGGGTCGTCGTTGCAGTCGTCCTTCGAGACGACAATTCCCTTCGCCGGCGTGCAAGCCTTCTGCGGCTTTGCGGCATCGCCACGACCATCGAGATCGAGATCTGTGTAGAACGTCGATTCGATATCCTTGTCGGTGTTGCCATCGCAGTTGCTGTCGACGCCGTCGCAGTCTTCTTTTACACCAGGGTGAATGGGAAATCCATCTTTCACACTGTCCTTGTTCTGATCTGCACTCGAGTCGTTGCAATCGTCGCCGACCGCTACGTAGTTCTTCGCGAGGCCCTTGCATGCACCCGGCAATTCACTTGCGGGATCGCCATGGCCATCGCCGTCGCCATCGTAGTACCAGGACTTCGTCGTGTCATCGACCAGCTTGTTGCAGTCGTTGTCGACGTTGTCGCAGAACTCCGGCGCGCCCGGGCGAATGCTGAAAGCGTCGTCGTTGCAGTCGTTCATGTTCGCGACATAGCCCGGAGTGGGCTTGTCTCCTTTGCAGACTGTGTCCATGACCGCAGGATTGCCGGAGCCATCCTCGTCCCGATCACGGTACACCGTCACCTCGACGCATGTTTGGGGCTGAACACCTTCGAGCTCGCTCGGATCGGCATTGTTACCGTCCACATGAGCGGTCGAAAAAGCTTCACAACCAGCGACGGCAAACGCCATCGCGAGGCACAGAAAGCGCTGCTTCATCGCGGTCTCCTTGAAAATGTGTACTGACGCAGGCCCGCCAATACGGAACAGTTGGACGTGATCATGGCCTGATTTCAGGGCATAAACAGCTCTAAAATCAACACACAATCGACCCGTAAAGGTATCACGATTTGTTTAAAATGTCAAGGAAACCGTAGAGGAAAAAGAAAAATCCCCCAGTTTCTTGCGAAACCAGGGGACGAGTTGAGGGTCCAGGGCTGCTACTTGCAGTCGTGGAGTTCGAGTTTGACCGAGCAGTCACCTTCGGGGGCGGACCACTTTTTGACCTGCGTGGTGACGTCGAGGATCGAGCCATCGGCCTTGATCACGAGGATCACAGCGTCCGGATTGATCTTGTCGTCCATGCAGAGCCATTCGGTTGCCTTCGGCTTGCCGTGGGCCGTGTTGAAGCGGACACCGCAGGCGTTGCCGTCGGGAACCAACGTGAAGATGATGCTGTTGATTGACTCCTGGAACCAGACCCAGGCGTTGCCGACGTCCGCTTGCGCGTAGTACGGCACTGCCATGATCTGCTGACCAGCCTTGTCGGACGGCCAGATGACCGAGAGGGCGAAGTTGTCGCCGGTCTTGAGGTCCTTCGGGATCACGACGCAACCCTCATCGGTATTGCCGTTGCAGTTGTTGTCGATGCCGTCGTCGCACGTTTCGGTCGCAGCCTGGTTGATCCAGTACCCATCGACCTTTCCGTCTCCGTTCGCATCGTTCGCCGAGTCATTGCAATCGCCGGCCTTTTCGACGGAGCCTGCGGGAATCTTTTCGCCGATGCAAACCGTTCCGAACTTGGTGTTGTCGCCAAATCCGTCTTTGTCTGCATCCGGGTGGAAGTAGACGAGGACGCCTTCGTCGGTCTCGCCGTCGCAGTCGTTGTCCTTGCCGTCGCAGATTTCCTTCGCGAACTTGTTGCTGTTCGCGTCGGTCTCGTCGCAGTCGTTGCCGAGCGCGGGCGAGAAGCCGTCACCGTCCAAGTCGCCGAACACGGTCTTGGTCACTTCGACCGGGACGTCGGCCTGGGTGGCGTCGGTCTGGGTCGCAGTGTCCGCGCCGCTCGTGGCGTCGGCCGAGGTGGTCACGCCGCTGTCTTCGCTCTGGTCGCCCAGGACGTCGATCTGCGCCGTTTCGCAGGCGCCGAGGAACATGATGGTCACGAGGATCAGGGGGAGGCGGAACGAATTCACAGGAACCTTCCTTTCCCTTGCGGGAAGTCTTATCTTGCCCTGCAGAACTCTCTGCCTGGCTTGACTCGACACTCCCCGCAGGGAGATTTTTTGTTGAGACACCGGAATCGAGGAGCTTTTGAGACCCCTACGAATGTGGGTTTGGTTCTAGATACGAGAATTTCTTTCGATTTATCATCTACGTCATCCATTTCACACAAACACACATTTGTAAGGACCTCTGCCGCTCGCGTCATCCCGAGCGAAGCGAAGCGCAGCCGAGGGATCTCCCCCGTTTTAGGCACTTCCTTCTCATTTGTTAACAGACAACTATACCATAAAATCGCACTTTTGTCAAGGGCTCCTGGATGCAATTATACATAAATACTGGGCTTTTTTGATTATTTGGTGGTTTTTGTCAGGGGGGATGAGACAGAAATAAGGGCGGAAAGGGCTGAGAAGGCGAAAGTGAAGGAAACAAGCCAATTCCCTGTCTTCCTCGCCTTTTCCGCCCTTTCAGCCTTCTCCGCCCTTTCCCCCTTCCCCTTCCAAAAAAAACGACCCCGTCTCATCAAAGAGACAGGGTCAGGAAAGGGGCCGAAATTGGCCGGGTTACAGGTTGCAGGGAGCCGCGGTCTTGAATTGCACGACGATCGCGCAGCCAACACCGTTTGGAGCTCCAAGGGCAGTCACGTCACTCTTGGTGTACGTCTTACCGTTGTAGGTGACTTCGATGGTCGCCGCCGGATCGATGGAACTTGGTCCACCAGAACCCGTGCACAACCAGAAGCTGGAAGTGGCCGGAGTGGGACCGTTGGCCGACTGGATGGTCAGGCCGCAGGCATTCTCGTCGACCGTGACGGTCGCCTGGAACACGGAAGCTGTATCGTTCACGACCTTCTCGTAACCGCTGAAAATGAACGCCTTGCTGCCGCCCCAGACGTGGACGAGCAGCTGCTGGAATCGGACCGTCGGGTAAGTGATCTTCACCGTCGCCGTGCCAGAGGCAGGTGCCGGTGCCGCGCAGGCTTCGTCGACGTGCCCGTTGCAGTTGTTGTCGACGTTGTCGCCACACTTCTCTGCCGCGCCAGGGTTGATGTTCTTGCCCGTCGTCGGATTGTCGTTGCAGTCGCCAGGCTGAGGACCTGTTGCACAGTAGCCGTCGCCGTCGTTGTCCACGCAGTTGTTCTGCGCGACTTCGGGGCTCTTGCTGCCTGCGTCCGCGTCCGGCTTGACCTCCACCAAACACTGCTTGATGAAGTCGCCGCAGCAATCTCCCTGCGCGACACACTTCTCGTCGCACTGGCAGGCCGCCTTGTCGTTGTAGTCACCGCAGCGGCTGAGGCATGAGGTGCCGGAAACGTCCGGCTTCGCATCTTCGCGGCCGGAGCTGTCACTCGCGGTCGAGTCCGCCGTGTCGCCCGCATCGTCGTTCAGATCGATGTGGGAGGGGGTGCAGGCGACGAGACCGAGGGCCAAGATCGCACAGAGGAAAACGTTGCGCATGAGAACACTCCAGTCAGGTGCGATGTCGCACGTGACGTTGGTTGCCCGGCCCTGATGCCGGAGCAGTTGCCTGCTTTCACCGAAACCATATCGGCTGCATCAGGACACACATCCCCAGAAACACACGTTTCTGCTGATCTGTTTCATGACGCACAGGCCAAAAATCCACTTGAATGAACGCTGAATCATACCAGAAATCAATCCTTTTGTCAAGGGCTTTCTTATGAAAAAAGAAAAGAAAAAGAGCCCCTACACGAGTTCCAGAGTGGAACCACGTGTAAGGACTTAAGAGGCCTAGTTGGCGGCGAGGCTGAAGCCACCCAGCACGTCGACCATCAGTCGGAGCACAGGACCGTCCTGGATCTCCTTCCGATAGGCGTCGGTGCCGAAGGTTTCCCAGGCGGCCGTGAGGCGAGCCTGGATGCCGATGTGCTTCTGGTCAGCACCGCGATGCACGAAGGTCAGACCCCCACCGAAAGCATTGCCGACGGCGTTGGTGTAGACGACGTTGCCGCCGGCGTTGTGACGCTGATAGAGCCCATGGAGACCCAGGTAGCTTTGCGAGCCACCCAAGCGCCAGGTCACTTCCGCGCCACCCGTTCCGCCCATGCTCGAATCGCCCGCGTCCCAACTGGGGGAGAAGGCGCCGAACAAGTTGTAACGGTTCGAGGCAGTCTCGAAGCCGATGTTTGCGCCCACTTCGGCCGTGGGCGCGAACTGATCGCGAACCACAACCGCCTTGGTTGCACCCTTCGGCGTCACGTCGAAGTCCCGCTGCGCAATGAAACCACCGCCCGCGTAGCCTTCGATGAAACCACCTTGACCTTTCAGGACTTCCACGGCCGCCTTGGCAGTGTCGGCAGACGCCTTGGCTTCGGCCGAGAGATCGAGGGCGCCCTGCGCCTTGTTGTCGAGTCCCTCTTCAGCTGCCGTGGCGCGTGCCGTTTCCGCCGCGAGCGCTTCCTTTTGCTGCGCGAGGGCCGTGTCGAACGCGGTGAGGCGGTCGCCATGATCCTTGAGCGCGGCGTCGAAGGTGCCAACCTTGGCCGAAGCCTCGGTCGCCGTCTGCAGAGCCTTCGTCGCATCGGCCTGAGCCTGCGCGATCGGAGCGCTGTAGTCGACTGCAGCACCGCGTGCACCCTTGGCCGGAGCCTTGGGGGCGGGAGCGGTCGGCGTCGCCTGGCCCGGGAGGGGCGCGGCGGGAGCCGGAGCAGCAGCCTTCTTGACCTTGGCCTTGCGGACCGCAGTCGCGATGACGGCAGCCTTGGCAGCGACCTTCTGGCACTTGGCCTGATCGGCAAGCGTCGGCGAATACGTGTCCGGAACGACGTTGATGACGCCGTCACAGTCCGTGTCCACCTTGAGATAGCCGGCCGAGGGGTTGAGCTTGCCGCCAGTGTAATCAACAGTGCAATTTCCTGAGGTCTTGCACGCCATGATGTCCTCGAGCAGCCGCAATTCGGCAGAGCTCTTGGGCGGGATGGAACGGCCGAGCCCACGCTCGAAACGTCCGCACATGTTGGCTCCGAGGGAGATGCGCTCGCCGTTCGAGTTCTCCCAGGGTTCCAACTTGCAGTCGTTGTTCAAGCCGTCGTCCCAGAGTTCCGGGGCGCCGGGGTTGATGTCGGCGTGGTCGTCGTCACAGTCGCCGCACTTGGTGGCGCCGGTGGGGAGGACGTTGCAGGTGGCGTCGCAGACGGCGTACTTGTCGCCATCCTTGTTGGCGCACTCGACCGGAGCCGCGAACGCACTCGAGGAAACCAGGAGGGCCGCGAGGGCCGCGAGGCACAAGCTGAACTTCTTCATCGGGAAACTCCTTGGGCAACGCCCAGGTGATGGGAACACTTCTGTCCCCTCGGGGTGCAGAGCCTGGGAAACCTATCCCCTGCTCTACTTACGTCACCCCGAGGGGTTGACGCATGGCTTTGGAGTTGTTCTTCTGAAGAACTCATCCACGACCAGTGCAAATAAACCAATGATTTACTTGAATTGATCGTGGACTCGAGTGGCTCGGCATCTTACCATAGCAAAGGAGGAATGCGATGGAAGAGGTCAAACCGCTTGAAAACACGAGATCAATTGAATTTGGTTGGAATCGGCCGATTTCTTTCTCATTACTGAACGGAGAACTATATCACAATTTGCCAATTTTGTCAAGGGTAGCACGACACCCATCCACAGGCCTGGGTTGACCAAAAAGCCATGATTCTTTATACTATTGGGGACTTCTGAAGCTCTTTTCCCAAAATAAAAATAGCCCCCTGGGCTACAAGAAAGAACGCTCCTATGGCTTGGGAGCAGCGGTTTCCGCGTCTCCTCCTCGCGAAAACCCGCCAGTCCCAAGCTCTAAGAGCGCTCTTTTGTTTTTGCTGGGTGGACACCTGCCTGCCGGCAGGCAAGGCGAGACCCACCCCCACAGATGCTAATCCTCATGGACAAATTGATGACGACGACGAATTCGTTCGAGGTGGAGGAGGACTTGGGCGACTCCTACGAGTCCTCCGAGGAAAAATCCGGAGGCGATGTTTGCGAGGATGTTAGGTTTAACGGGCCATTGAGAGTTGAGCGGAGCATCCACAATGCGCATTTGGACGTTGCCGCCGGATGTGTATTCTTTGACATGTTGGGTAAGCACAAACGAAACCGCTCGAACGAGTTGTTCGGCTTGTGTGACATCTGTGTGATACGCCGCAATGGTAAGGAGTCCTGTTCCGTGAGAAACCGTCGCATCAACCGTGCGTGCCCATTCTCGTCGGCGCTTTATGTCATCTTTTGGAAATTTTTTGGTATCAATTTGAAATCCACTTGAAAAAACCTGATCAAAAAATGTACTGGTGTAAATAATGGTTGAGAGATCTGCGGCAATACGCTCTTCTGAGCGAGAGGCGGTGTACGCATCAACAGACGACCCAAGATCTTGCAGAATCAGCAATCGAACAGTGGAAGAATATCGGAGCGGCTGAATGAAGGAGATGATGAGCGCGAGAACGAGACCAAGTAATCCAAACAAAACAATCGTTTGCCATCGACGAAAAAGTTCACGTGTGTAATTAAATGAAGCCATACGTTCCTTAGTATATCTTATTTCGTATATTCTCCCAAAACAACTTCGATCGTTATTTTTTCTCCACGGCGGTCAATGCTCAAAGAGATTTTTTCTCCTGCGCGCGCAGATAACAATCGTTCATTTAATCCACGCGTCTGATTCATCTCTTGTCCGTTTATCGCCGTAATAATATCACCCTCCATGATTCCAGCCATCGCCGCAGGACTTCCCTTTCGCACAGCCGGACGCCCTGTCACAAGCGCCCCTGCTGTGTATCCGCGACGAAGGGCATCTGTTAACCCAATCGTATGCGCAAGATCCACATACGAAACTCCAAGCGCCGGATGAGAAACGTCTTTTTTCTCAAGAAGCGCATTTAAAGAAGGAAGGATGTGTTCAAGCGGAACAATGGTTGCTTGTGCTTCTTTTTTGGAAACAAACCCAACGAAAGATCCAGACAGATCAAAAACGGCTGCGTTTGCTGTTCCTCCATTATAGGAAAGTAAAATGCGACGAGAAGGAACATCCGATGAAAGGATAGCGCCTTGTTGCCAAATTTGCTGGACAACGGAGGCGGGCGCAAACTGATTCACTCGCGAGCTCACAAACAGCTGGTCGCCAATAGATAAATCAAACGCACCCCCAAATCGAATGACCGACACATTATTCACCGAACATTTCAAAAAGACGGTCTGTGTGATTGGGTCTGTAACCACACGCGTCACTTCATAAACCTGATCTTTTATTTGCACAGAAAGAGCGTCCGCAGAAAGCAATGGGAGTGCGGGCGCCATAATCCATCCATCTGAAGTGACAATCACACCTGTCCCAATCGACGCATCTTCGGCAAACCCATACGTTGTTTTTGCCGATTTTGGAAAAATGGAAACAACACTCACAAGCGAAGCGTCTGTGAAATGTTTTGTTGCTTCCGCGTAAGAATTCGGAAAGGCTTTCGGACCATTCGTTTCCAAACTCAACGGACGCGTGAACTGATTGAGTTGAAGCGCGTACTCAGATAAATACGAATTTGTCATGGCAGTTGCGAGCACACCACTTGCGGCACCAAGTGCCACCGATAACACAACCACATGCAACACACGAGATTTCAACATTTTTTTCATACGCACGTTTTTTATAACCACTTTGAACTTAAAGCAACCACACACAAAAGGAAAAGCGAAACAAAGACATAACGCTTTACCACCTCTCGGGAGAGCTTATGTAACGCTTCTGTTCTCGTCAACCCAAAAAAGGCATAAGAGAAGATGGTCATGAACGCGGCGTTTGTATAGAAACCGGTTGGAAAAAATGTAATGGAAACAAATAATTCTGTGAGCACAATCGCCCCAAACAATGCGTACAGACGCGAACGAAAGGATTCTGCTTTTGTCACCCACAAAACTCCGTAGACCAAAAAGAAACTGAGCAGAAAAAATAAGAGCGCAAGAAATGAAAGTGGAAGTTGAATAAAAAGACGCGTCGCAAAGGCAAAACTACTAAAAAAGAAAATCGAAAGCAAGTTGAGCAGAGAAGTCAGGTGTTCTAAGGAGAAAGGCTGATACCGCGAAGGAAGATGTGTGTAAAGAAAAACAAATTCCGTAAACAAGACAAGAAGGGCTGTGCTCACAAGGGCAAGCACGATGCCCACCCATGGCGTTTCAAATAAAAAGAGCATGCCAAATGAGGAGAGAAAAAATAAAGAGGCGATGCCTAAGAAAAACCAAAAAGAAAATTCTTGCACATGAAAGCGCAATAATCTTGCCATGAGCAATGCCACACAAACAAAACTCAAACCAACCGCAACGAGTGGATGAACAACGCGAAACAAAAAGGCCGTATACCCAAGCAAGGCAATGATCGCAACCAAAAAAGGGGTGATGCGGTATAAAAGAATCATAGATTATTTTTTCACTTCAACTGTGAACGTTCCAGATGCTGTTAATACACCATCTTGCGTAATCAATGAATCGACATGCATATAGGAACTGAGTGCTTGATTCAGGGAAGCAAGCTGTTGATTCACGAACGGCTGCACAAGAGCGGCGACGAGCATGCTTGGAGCTTGGAAGGAGCCAAGTCTAACATTCAACAGCTTTAAATCAAAAAGACCTTTGTCTGCAACAAGGGAAACATGAGCAACGAGTGCCATTCTGCGTCCATCAACCTGTAGAGGAATAAATAATTCTAACTCTTGATTTGGAAGCACGACAATCTGCGCATGCGACGCATCAATATTTGTATTCGGATATTGTTTCAATGTATTTTGCAACGTTGCGGTTAAGGACGATTCTGGTAATCCAAGGGTGATTGATCTGTCGAAAAGCGTACCACCCCCTGCCTGTACGCGCCCAATCAGTATTTTTTTAAACTCAGACTCAGAGAGCTGTTCCGCAGGGATACCCGCTTTTACAACACGAACAGGAACAGATTCTGAAAATGCCATAGAGGAAACAACGGGGACATTCACCAAACCTGTTGCGGCAATTTCCCACACAATGAATCCAACAAAAAGAATAAACGCGATGAAAAGAATTCCGCAACAGGAAAACCGTTTACGCGTTTTTTTCTTGTGATCCCCAAACTGCTCCACCACCTCATCTCGCACAGGTGTTTGAAGGTCTGGTTTTTGAGGTTCATCTATTTTTTCAACGCGACTCATATGTTTAGCCAGGAAGTTTGTGAAATGAATGCTTTCATCTGTGTGTATGCTTCAAGAACATCTTGAGGATTGGAAACAAATCCTTGTTTTATTTTTTGCAGAGTAATCGCAAGAGAAAGATGGAAATCCTTGTGTGCTGCGGGAACACGCATGGACAACAACGTACCCAGTGTTTGATCTGTCACCTGTGCTCGCACAGAATCATCCGTTGTCGCGTCATACGATGTAACAAATTTCTGTAGCACAACCGCAAGGGCTGTTTGATACTGCTTTTCTGAAACGGCTGAGGACTCCGTTTGGACCGTTGTTTTTTTGGGAGCGGAAGAAAAAACAAATCCTGTTACAAGAATAAGGGTGAGGGCAAGAATAATGAATGAAAAAAACGATGGATGTTTCATACGTGTGTTTGTTGATCAAATAAATCTTCGACGATGACCGTGAGCATCATCGCAACAGGAATCGCAAAAAAGGCGCCGGGGACTCCACCCAATTTTACTCCGACGAGAAGTGCCACGATACTTACGATCGGATTTAACCCCGTTGCCTTTTGCATGACTTTTGGAACGAGTAAATGATTTTCGATTTGTTGAATGACAAGATACATTCCAATCACAATCAGTCCGAGGGTTGGCGATTGCGTAAACGCAATCATCGCGGCCGGAATGGCGGAAAAAATCGGTCCGATGTACGGGATCATTTCACACAAACCTGCAATCACCGCAAGCAATAATGCGTACCGAACATTCAAAATAGATAAGCCGATAAAGCTCACGATCCCAATGATGAGTCCAAGAAATAATTGTCCACGAAGCCATGCGCCAATTTTGATCTTCATTTTTTTCATGAGCTCCGAAAGATACGGCTGGTATTCAACAGGCGCAAGCGATTTGAAATACTTTTGCATTTTATTCCCCTCTGCCACCATATAAAATGTAAGTACGAGAATGATGAGACCTGTTGCAAGTCCGCCAACCAATCCTTTTACCGTTGAAAACAAAGATGTTGTGGATTGAGAAATGGCTTGTTCAATTCCACGAATCGTATTTGTTATGTCTTCTGACAACCCATGTTGGATGGAAAACGTTTGTAATTTTGCAAACGTATCTGTGAGCTCTGAGGAAAAGGTGGAAGCGTTTGAGGTGACCTGTGTAAATTGTTCTGAAATGATTGGAGCAAGCCCGACAAACACAAGAACAATCACGGTCAGCAAGACAACATAAACAATGAGAACGGAAAGAACACGTGGAATATTGCGTTTTGCAAACCACTCCGCAAACGGTTCAATTAAGGCCGCAAGGAGAAGTGAAACAAAAAAGATGATGACGACTTCGTGGATATACCACAGAAACCCCATCAGGATCATAACGAGCACCGCTTTCAGAAACGTGCCCGTCGAAATCGTGACTTGATAATTCGATTTCATAATGATGTCAGTATAACACAAAACCCATCACGTGCGTGATGGGTTCTCTGGTGGAATTGGGGGGAATTGAACCCCCGTCTGATAAGTGTTTTTGAACGGACGTTTGCAAGTTGAGTCTCGCTTGAATAATCCTATGTGTTTGAAGCGAGACGAAACACACACAAGATTATCGATCGCAATTTTGACGTGCAAGAGACCGAACACCTATGCACGCGAGCTCAATAAATATAGCACCCGCATTTCCCTACTGAGCATCAGGAAGACGAATGGGTTTTACGCAATTAAGCGAAAACCGGAGCGAATGCAGGAACACTGAAAGCGTTCTTGATCATCGCCATGACGTTTTTTGCATTTGGCGTCTGTGTGATGGATTCATGAGGTATCACACACCCTCAACTTGATCACGAACAAATCGACTCTCATCGATACCGATCAATCCCGGAGAAAGGCAAAGTGGTTTTCACTTTCTCCCCTTTCCGTGACTGATCGATGGCGGAAGGATATCCGAAAAATGCGTTTTTGTCAATCGATTGACGTGAGATGAATCTCTTGTTAAAGTCCCCTCTTCAACAATTTCGTTGGAGATTACTTAGGAGCTCTTTTCAGATGCTAGACATTCCCCACCGACTCGGAATCGACATTGGCAAAGTGATTGTGGATGGAGCACGCAACGACGGCACCGACACCGCATTTTTCAGCGACAACTTTTTGCGAACGACCGCGCTTCCTGGTGCGTTCGAAGTCATTCACAAACTCGTTGCGCAATTCGGACCCGAAAACGTGTTCCTTGTTTCAAAGTGCGGACCACGTGTGCAAGAAAAAAGTCTTACCTGGCTCGCACACCACAACTTCTGGAAACAGACCGGTATGAACCCACGCGCGTACAGGTTTTGCCTGCGCCGTCCGGAAAAAGCCGCGATCTGCAAAACTCTCGGCATCACACACTTCATCGACGATCGGGCAGAAATCCTCGTCTCCATGCAAGGGATCGTGACGCACCGCTACATGTTCAATCCAACAGATCGAGAACTTCAGCGCTACGCCGAGCACATGCAAGGCGAACAGGTCGTCCGTTCCTGGCAAGAACTTGAACCGCTCATCCTCAATACCCTTCGTTAACCCTCCTTTATCGCTCAAATGTGCGATTTTTTCTTTCTTTTGTACAAACGATTGACAAAAAGCGTTTTTTCAAGTATCTTTAGACGTTTCTTAGCCTGTTCAACAACTGGAGGTGAAGCTGATGAAACGCGTTCCTTTTCTTTCGTTTCTTTTCTCGATGCTCCTTACGAGCACATCCTACGCCCAACTTCCACCCCACATGAGTGGGGTGGGCATGTTCACCTGGCAGGAGACAGTGAAAGTTGGTGACACGGCGTTTGCAGAAGAAGCCAAACAACACGGACTCTCGCATGTGATCGTCAAGAGCCACGACGGAAGTACGTGGGGCACAAAAATGGATGGCGTGTGGAAGCCGGCAGTCGGACGTGGTCTGATTGCGGAACTCCACAAGCGCAACATCCGGGCCTACACCTACTTCACGGCACGACTCGCAAGCGACGACGCGAACATCGATGAATCCATCAAGCTTGCTGAACGCACTCTCGAATGGGGTGCGGATGGCGTCATCGTTGACGACCTTGGCCTGTTTGGAAAATCGCGCGAAAAGTGGATCCGGCTTTTTGCCGGACTTCGCACAGTCGTGAACAAGTATCCCGGAACCATCCTTGGCGCATCTGCCTTCCCGCATCTCATGCGGTGGGATGATTGTCCTTGGAACGTTGCCATTCAGTACTCCGACTACTTCTTGCCACAGAACTACTGGCGACTCTTCCGGGAAATGGAACCGGAACTTGCCATTGCCTACGGACAATCCAACTTCGACGCATTGCGTTCTTATACGGAATCCGCTTGCAAGAAGAATAAGTCCGCTTGCAAGAAGACGAAGGAGCCTTGCAAGCTCGTACCCGTTGGCATGTCCTACGGCGAAAAAGTAACAGCAGAACAGATCGAAACATTTCTCCTGTCCGCAAAACCGTTCTACGCCGGTGTAAGCCTCTTTCGATGGGGTACGGTTCCGGAAGGTGGATGGGATGTGATCAAGAAGATGGCTGCGCAATACACGCACAACCGTCCTTTGCGGCAAATCTCAAGCATCGACATCGTTCGTGGGCCTCAAAAGCCGACGCCACCTGAGACACAACCGCTTCCGCCAAAGAAACCTGGCGTGGCGATAAGTCCTTTTCCCTACAAGCCTGACACAACGGCACGTTGTGGCGCTTGTCCTCCCTGACCCTCTTGCACTCGAACCTCTCGGGTGCTTTTTTATTGGCGCATATGTTCTTTCATCTGACGGTCAACATCTCGCTTTTTAATCGCTTCTCGTTTTTCATATTTCTTTTTTCCCTTCGCAATCGCAAACACCAGCTTCACCAAATTGCCTTTTGTGTAAATCCGAAGTGGGACAAGCGTTAAACCCTCGGTCAGTTTTTTTCCGATCAAACGCTTCAGCTCTCGTTTATGGACCAAGACTTTTCGATCACGATCCGATTGGACTTCTTGATTTCCCGCCGGCTTATACGGACTGATAAACGCGTTCTTGAGCCAGAGTTCGCCATTTGAAATATGGAGAAACGCTCCCTTTAACTGGACGTGGCCAGCCTTTGCTGACTTCACTTCCCAACCGAGCAACACTAAACCAGCCTCAAATTCCTCTTGAAGATCAAAGTCGAATCCGGCTTTTTTGTTGGTAGCGAGACTTGGCATACAGGCAGAGTATAACGAAACGCTTGATATTTTGAAAGTTCTTTTGTATAGTAGCGACAACTTTTACTGACATTTCAAGGGTACCCACGAGGGGCACCCCTACAAACACAACATTTCTTCCCTATGCGTATTCACCGCCACAGAGCTCGAACATCTAATCTTCACGTCCAAAAATTTCGGATGAATGAAAAAATTACCGCACCAGAAGTGCGTGTTGTTGATGATGAAGGAAAACCACTTGGAATCCTGAAGACAGAAGACGCGATTGCGATTGCAAAGGCAAAAGAATTGGATTTGGTTGAGGTTTCTCCAAAAGCCGAACCTCCCGTTTGTAAAATCCTTGATTACGGAGCGTTTAAATATCAAAAAGAAAAAGAGGCTCGCAAACAAAAAGCCCAATCAAAGGAAGTGGAAACAAAAGGAATCCGTCTCACCTTCCGCATTGGAGCCCACGACTTTGACGTTCGATTGGCCCAGGCGGGAAAATTCCTTGATCGAGGTGACAAGGTCAACGTCGAACTTCCGTTGCGTGGTCGTGAAAAAGCCCACCGAGACGTAGCGGAAGCTGTTATTACTCGATTCGTTGAGAGCCTCAAGGCCAAATATAACCTGCGCATAGAACAAGCTGTCACGTATCAGGGTGGAAAAATCACAGCAATTGTTACGAAAGCCTAATGTTTCTATTCACAAGAGGCACCCCTACAAACCTTGACGCCTTCCGCCTATTCTTATATACTTCCGGAGACTTTCCTATGAAAACGAAAACACACCAGGCGACTGCAAAGCGCCTCAAAGTAACAAAAACAGGAAAAGTGATGAAGCGCTATGCAGGGCAGGATCATTTTAATAGCCGCGATCCAGGCAAAATCACCCGCAAAAAGCGCCGCGACACTTCCCTCTCTGAATCTTACACAAAGACGGTTAAGATGCTGATCCAGAAGCAAAAATAATATGCCTCGAGTAAAACGTGGAACCCAACATGTCAAGCGTCGCAAGAGCTTGCTGAAAAAAGTGAAAGGAATGATGTGGAAGCGCAAATCAAGCATCAAGCTTGCGCGCCCTGCTTTTTTGAAGGCGGGTGTCAACGCTTACCGTGATCGTCGCAACAAAAAGCGTTCATTCCGTGGATTATGGCAAGTGCGCATCAACGCCGCTGTTCGCCCATTTGACCTTAGTTACAGCAAATTCATGGACATGGTGAAAAAAGGAAATGTTGCATTGGATCGTAAGATTCTTTCAACCCTCGCAAAAGATCACCCATCCGTCTTTGCAAACGTTGTCAATAAACTGAAATAAAATGAAGTCACCTGGAAACAGGTGGCTTTTGTTTTATCTTGACTTTTGAGTCATTTCATGATAGTTTTATCCGTCCGTTGTTTTAGGACTTCCGACCGAAAGCCGGTGTGGAAATACATGTTGCAAGGAGGCCTCATGCCAAGGACGATTTTTCTTTCTCCGGATCCGCGGCCGAATCATCCGTTCACGGTCACGTTCGCGATCGAAGGGCTGGATGCTTCCGGAAAACCGCTTGCGGTTGTGGGAGATGAGTACTGCGTCACATGCGCGACAAGCGGTGTCATCTTGTTTGATGCGCATCTTGTCAAGATCGCGCATGTGGACGAGAAATCAAATCATCGCGCAGAAATTGCATTTGTCTCTCGTGATGGCTTTCAAGATGGAGGAAAAACTTTTTCGCTTGCTGTTACGCATTCAGAAGATCCTACCATTCGCGAAGAACGCGATGTGAGCGTTGCAGCTCCCCTCGCAGCCACCGCAGCAACCCCCGTTCTTCCGATTCCTCCCGTCGCGCTTCCTGCTCCGGCAGCACCACTCGCGCTCCCGGCCATTGCGACAGGCCCGGGCACGCCGCG
>MGEI01000005.1:527587-530769 GCA_001791305.1 Candidatus Uhrbacteria bacterium RIFCSPLOWO2_01_FULL_47_17 | reverse complement strand
CCCGCTACTCCCCCCGCGCCCATTCCGCCTCCATTTCGAAATACAATCCATCCGCTCGTGTATGCGCTTGGAATCGGAATCGTGTTCGCGATCGTGCTCGTTGGTGTGCAATACAATGCCGAGCCGTCCAAGGCGGTTGAAAACCAAGCGCCCCAGGCAACGAGTGTTCCTGCGACCAGTGACACACCAGATGCTGGGAATCAACCTGACACGCACGAACCCGCTGATGCTCGAGTGAACTCGCTCAAAACATCCATCCCTCCCAAGGCACCAACAGCGCCGCAAGAACAACCACAATCGAAACCTTGCGGAGCTTGTCCGTAACCTTCTCCTCGCGCCCAAAACAACTGGGCGCTTTTTAATTGCCAAAACTCTTCACATCGACTATCCTCACTCACATATGTCCGAACCGGTACGTATCAACAAATACCTTGCAGAACAACATTATTGTTCACGCCGTGAAGCGGATCGCTTAATTGCCTCTGGCAATGTTTTTTTGAATAACCGCCCCGCAAAACTTGGTGACAAAGTTGGCGATAATGACGTTGTACGTGTGAATGGACGTGATCGCGGACAAAAGAGCACGAGTCGTGTTTATCTCATGATAAATAAACCTGTTGGAATTTCGCTCAACAAAAAAACAGAGCACAACATTTACGATTTGATCGATTTAAAACAAACGTTTTTTCCGGTCGGCGAAATGTCTGAACGAGACGAAGGACTCCTCATTCTCACGAACGATTCTTTTTTTGCGAAGCGTCTTTCTCTTCCAAAGTACTCACTCGATCAAGAATTCGTCGTTGAAGTTAATAAACCAATGCCGCGCGGAGACATCACACAATTACAAAATGGGATTGTTTTGAAGGATGGCATAACAAAATCCGCAAAAGTTCGACAACTGGATCCTCATCGATTCGCCATCATTCTCTCTGAATCAAAACAAGATTTGATTCGCCGCATGTGTGCCGCACTTGGCTATGAAGTAGAAAGTTTGATCCGCACAAGAATCCTCACCCTCAAAATGGTCTCCACCTATCCCGTTTCCAACTGGCGCAACCTTATGGATTCAGAAGTCGAGGATTTGAAAAAGGCTTCGGGAATCAAAGCGGTTGAAACGCATGCGAAACAAAAACCTTGGACAGAAAATAGGAAAAAGAAATTGGCGCGCAATCGAAAAGCGGGTGGATAACCCTGGGTCAAACCCTAGAGTTTTAAAGAGAGGAAGACCCCTTGCATAAGATAATCCCTCATGCTATTATTTCGTCACATTTCGGAACAAATCTGTGGCTGTTGGACTGGTGGTGTAGCCCGGTTAACACGTCTCCCTGTCACGGAGAAGATCGCGGGTTCGAATCCCGTCCGGTCCGCCAACCACAGATTTGTTTAAAAAAACTTCAGGTTCACCCCTGAAGTTTTTGATTTGTGAGAGATGACCCGACAAAAAAACCCGAGGATGTCGGGTCAGACCTTGCTGATATCGGGGACGAGGGAAAGATACGGGTGTCTACGTTGCGTTTCGGAATAGGCGGAATAGGTTTCTTCGAGTGCCCTCAGCTGTTCCTTTGCAACGGTGTCCATAGAAAACGTTCCTGTATCAGGCGCAAGAAAAGGCATGGCGATTGATTTCAGTAGACGACGAATGATCCGCCGTCGATAAAGACCGAACCGCCAAAGGTCCATGATTGCACGAGTGGCGACATAAGCATTCGTGGGTTCGTTTCCACGCACACCGTCAGACCGCACAAACGGTGTACAGATCACGTAAGGAAACTGCTGACTGGACGTTTCAACGAGAACCGCTTGACCGAGCAGGAGCTTGTCGGAGAACCTGCTTCGAATCATGGATTTCAAACGACGCTCAAGAACCGGATCACCGAAGTAATCTACGAATTCTTTTGCCATCACCCCGGCATTATTCGTTGGGACAACAATTGCGTCTGTGTCCCGTGCCAAATCTCCAAACTCTCCATGATAGACATGAACGAGCGGAAGCTTTTGGCCGATATGCTTGCTCCACGCAGATGAAGCGGTATTTCGATGATCAAACAACATGATCCGCGGTGGATTCAACCGCTTTGCAAAGAGCTGAATGATGGTCGCCATGACACCCTCCTCTCTTTGTTGTGAGCCTAATCAAACGGTAACAAAAAAACCGCGCTTTTGTAAAGGCGGCTAGGGGGCATAAAGTTTCTTGTCGAACAGTTGTTCACGACACTCACCTTCTGTGGTGGATGTTGAATCTTTGCAAATTTCAACGATTTGCTGATCTTCATTTGGCGCCTTTTGGTCCGCCTTCAGCGTGTCGTCATACAGAAACACCCGACAAGGGAGTTCTTTGTTGCGACGCGTGTCATAGAGCGCTCGCGTGAGTGTGTCTGACGCTGCCTGCACAAGCATGAATTGATGTGTGAGCGCGTAGCCTTGAATGAGCTCGGACTGATTCTCAATTTCACGTTTGAACTCGCGACACCCATTGTGATCAAACGCGACGAGAATGGTTACACGTCCCATGGGTTCGCAATTTGTTCCATCACGCGCACAGACAATCTGCAACCAATCTTTGAACGTGCGCATCACCCATGTGGGTTTGCTTTTGATGGTGGGAGGTGCAGGCGGCGGCGGAGGCGGTATGCATTCGACCTGGGCAGGTTGCTGAACAACCTCATCCGGTTTCTTTTCACACCCATCAAACAAGAACAACATCGAAAGAAGAATCGGAAACGTGCGCATGTGTGCCTCCATCTTTGTTTGCCTCATGGGGTATACAACCGTTTGTCAGACAACTGACTTTGACATTCATTTTCGGTCGTGAGTGTTGTGTCTTTGCACAACTCAACGAACCACTGATCTTCATTCGGCATCTTGCGGTCTGCTTTCTTCGTGTCGTCATAGAGAAAGACTCGACAGGGAGCTCCGCCGTAGGAACCGCGATCAAAGAGCGTGCGTGTAAGAGCGTCATGAGACGCGCTTACCAGAACGAACATATGCTCGGGGGCGTACCCTTGAATGAGCGCGGCTTGATTCTCGATCGTTTGTTTGAACGCGCGACATCCGTCGTGTGCAAACTCGACGAGCATGGTTGTGCGCCCCATGGGCTCACAATCATTTGCGTCACGTGCATTGCATTCTCGTTTGAGCCATGCATTCAGCGTCCGAGTCTCCCACGTTGGCTTGCACTTCAC
>MGEI01000005.1:492237-527553 GCA_001791305.1 Candidatus Uhrbacteria bacterium RIFCSPLOWO2_01_FULL_47_17 | reverse complement strand
CCGCAACGAAACAAAGGGAAAAGATCAATGAACAGACGCGCATGAAGAACCTCCGTAGAAATAGATGCGTTCCGATCCTCACGATTGAGGATTGATGATCCTAGCGAATTTTCGATAAAATGTCAATACAAAAAGTAGGGACGGGTCATGACCCGTCCCTACTTATTTTCATTAGACAACCACATGATCAAATCCTTCTCCGTGCGTTCCTCCCATTACAACCGCGAGTTTCATTCCTTTCTTTGTCCACTTCTTTTTCTTTAATTCCAGAAGCGCGCGTTTTACAAATGTTTTTTCATTCGCATTTTTTAAGACGAACGGCATTGCACTCCAACGCAAAGCGGTTTGTTGCTCCAATTGTTTATTTGGCACGGCGAGAAACAATGGAATCTCCGGATGCGATCGCAAAACGGTTTCCGACCATGGGGCGAGTTCTTGTGAGACAAGCACACCGTCAATCGAGCCTTGCATGGCGAGCAACTTGATCGCATGTGCAATCGAGGCGGCTTGGTCAGATGGAGGTTCAAGAGCGAGCGGAACATCATCAAACTTCGAACCCTCTGCTTCTTTCACAATCTGTGCCATCATTTTTACGGCCGCGAGCGGATATTTTCCTGATGCCGATTCGCCGGAAAGCATCACACCGTCCGTGTGATCAAACACGGCATTCGCGACGTCCGAGACTTCTGCGCGTGTTGGACGAGGATTGCGAATCATGGAATCAAGCATCTGCGTTGCAACCACAACCGGCTTCCCTGCCTCGCGACATTTTTCGATCATTTCTTTTTGCCGAACCGGAACCTCTTCAGCAGGAATCTCCACACCCAAATCGCCGCGCGCAACCATGACTGCATCCGTTGCGTTCAAGATTTCATCAAAGTGTTCAATCGCTTCGTGTTTTTCGATCTTCACAATAATGCGAGGAAGAACTTGACCCGGCTTTGCAGCAGCCTTGATGAGTCGTCGAAGGAGTTTCACATCATCTGCGGATGTCACAAACGAAAGCGCCATCCAATCAACTTCTTGTTGAACACCAAATTTCACATCATCACGATCTTTCTCGGTCAACGACGAAACGTTGAGCATCGAGTCTGGAAAATTCATTCCTTTGTGCGACGTGACCACTCCGCCGTTTTTCATTTTGGCGTGAATATTTTTTCCAACCACGCTCGTGACTTCCGCCTCGAGGAGTCCGTCGTCGATCAAGATGCGATGGCCAGTTTTGACGTCTTTGTGGAGGTTTGCGTATGTCACGGGGATAATTCCATCTTTGTATGCACTCGCAGACGTCGAAAAGACAACAGATGAACCGGTCGGAATGGACACACCTGCTTCTGGCAATACGCCGAGGCGAATCTTTGGGCCTTGAAGATCTCCGATGACCGCCACGGGCTTATTCAATTTCTTTGCAGTCTTTCGCACAAGGCGAAGCAGTTTTGCGTGACCTGCATGTGACCCATGAGAAAAGTTGAGTCGAGCAACATCCATCCCAGCTTTCAGCATGGATGTGAGCACGGATTCTTTATTCGAGGCAGGACCAATGGTGCAAACAATTTTTGTGCGTTTCATAATGGAACTTATTTTTGAATTTTCTCAGCGTCACCGAGCGTGATCATTGCTTCAAGGATCTTGCCATCACGAACATACTGAATCTTGATTTGGTCACCGGAATGATGAGACGCGATGAGTTCCGCAAGGGCTTTTCCTTGAACAAACGTCGTTCCATCAACGGAGATTAAAATATCTCCATCTTTCAAACCCGCAACATCTGATGGGCCACCTTTTTTCACAGCCGCATCCGAGATGTTCACACCTTGAACAAGTTTTGCTCCGAGGGCAAATTTTGGTGTCCACGTTTCTCCGGACACAAGTACATAGTGAATACCAAGCCATGGTCGTGTGATGTGGCCGATTGATTTTACATCCTCTAATGCGCGCTTGATTTGGTTGATGGGAATCGCAAACGCGACCGCTTGGCCATCGATACTCACCGCCGCATTGATACCGATCACTTGTCCAAGAAGATTGATGAGGGGGCCTCCTGAATTTCCGGGATTGATGGCTGCGTCTGTTTGAATCGCTTTTTCAATAACTTCTGAACCACTGATCGCAAATCCGGCTGTTACGCGTCGATTAATGCCGGACACAACACCTTTTGTGACCGTGTTACGAAATTCAGACAACGTATTTCCAATCGCGATCACGGTTTGTCCAATACGAATCTGATCTGAATCTGCGAGTGTTACGACCGGAAATCCTGACCCCTCAACACGAAGCATGGCGATGTCGAGGACGGGATCGGTATCAATTAATGTGGCGGGTAATTCTTTTCCATCATTTGTAATAATCGCGAGTTGAACCCCTGGGATATCAACCACATGACGATTGGTCAAAAGAATTCCATCTTGCGTGACAAAAAATCCCGTTCCACTTGAAACATCCACAAGCTGCTTTGCTTCAGTGTCTGTGAGCGAAAGATCTGAAAACACCAAGTGACTATACTGCGCCTGTTCTTGATACGACTTCACAACATCTGCGCGCGACTTCCGCGCAATCACACTCACAACCGCAGGAGTCACTTCATTCACCACTTGAATGGTTGCGCGTTCTTCTTCCATCAAATTGACGATTTGTGTCGCGTTCTTTGAATCAACGTTCTCTCCAACTTTGTACTGCGCAAGAATATTTGGATACACACTTCCAACAATCCAAGCGCCCAATCCACCAAACACAAGACTCGCGCTCATACAGATAATCACGAGATGCGAATTTTTCATACGATTATTTTTTCTTTGAGATCTTCTTTGTCCCAATCAATTTATTCAACTCGCGTTCGAAGGTCTTCACGTCTTCAAATGAGCGGTACACGGAGGCAAATCGAATATAGGCAACTTTGTCGAAGGTCTTCAGTTGATTCATCACAATGTCACCGAGCTCGGCTGTGGTGATTTGTCCGTGTGTCTTTTTTTGAATATTGCGTTCGATCTTGTGCACCAGACTTTGAAACGACTGATCTGTGTACGGACGCTTTTGAAGTGCACGTTCGAGTCCGCGCACCATCTTTTCTCTGGAATACGTTTCCCGACGGCCGTCGCGCTTTACCACGGTTAAATCCAACAACTCGAGTTCCTCAAGCGTGGAAAATCGAAACCCGCACTTTTCACATTCGCGACGACGTCGAACACTCGCCCCGTCAGATGACATGCGAGAATCAACCACTTTTGAGTCTTTATGATTACAAACGGGACAGTACATAGCGAGAAATAGTATACCTGAAAACCAAAACACCCGCACGAATGCACGAGTGTTCTTTTGTTAGATCATCTTCTTTCGAATAAATGCCGGAATTTCAATTTCGTCTTCTTGAGACTGTTGAGGTGTTGGCATAACGGGTGCTGGTCTTGGGGCAACACGCATGGGTTCTTGTTGTTGCATGACAGGCATAGGAGCCGGAGCCTGTACAGGTTGTGGTGCCATGATTGGCGTTGGAGGATTGTAGGTTTCACGACGAATCTCCATTTGTGGTGAGCGAACTTCCATGAGTGGTTTTGACGATTGGAAGTTTACTTTTGGTCGTGGAGCCGGGCGTTGTAAACTTTCTTCTTCTCGCACGCGGAGAAATGTATTTGGTGCCCATGTTCCCTGTGCCTGAACCTCCACAACGCCTGGCGACGTTGTGCGGCGCTCACGAGAATCAAATCCGGTGGCCACAACAGCAATGCGAATTTCGTCACCAAGCGAATCGTCGATGTTTGCTCCAAAAATAACCTTCGCGTCTTCATCGGCAGAACTTGTAATAATCTTTGCCGCTTCTGCAACCTCATGCATTCCAAGATCACTTCCACCCGTAATGGTAAACAAAATTCCGCGCGCGCCATCGATGGAAAGCTCAAGTAATGGACTTGCAATGGCTTGCTTAGCTGCTTCCACCGCACGATTCTCCCCGCTCGCACGTCCGATTCCCATAAGCGCGGATCCGGAAGATTCCATGATTGCCTTCACATCGGCATAGTCGACGTTGATGAGCCCTGGAACCGTAATAAGTTCCGCGATCCCTTGCACACCTTGGCGAAGCACGTCGTCAACAACCTTAAACGCGTCCATGAGCGAAGTTTTCTTGTCGATAATTTGAAGAACGCGATCGTTCGGGATCGTAATAATCGCATCCACGTACTTCATAACTTTCTCGAAGCCTTCATCTGCAATGCGGCGGCGTTGTGCGCCCTCAAACGTAAACGGCTTTGTAACAACCGCAACCGTAAGCGCACCAATGTCCTTTGCGAGTTTTGCAACTTCCGGAATCGCACCCGTTCCCGTTCCGCCTCCGAGTCCACAGGTAAGAAACACCATGTCGGATCCCATGAGTGCTTCACGAATTTCATTTTGTGTTTCTTCTGCCGCACGCGCCCCAACTTCTGGATTCATTCCAGCGCCAAGTCCGCGCGTAATGGTTTTTCCAATAGCAATCTTTGTGGCAGCCAAATTCTGGTTGAGCGCCTGAACATCGGTGTTAATGACAATAAACTCAACACCCTTAATGTTGTCTGAGATCATTCGGTTGATTGCGGCACTTCCACCTCCACCAATACCAACAACTTTAATCTTTGCGAACGTTTCGATGTCGGGTTTTACTTGAGCCATAAAATGCGTGTTCAATCGAATAAGTTTTGTGCGAAGATGAACACTATTATTGTTCAGTTTCCCTTTGTTTGCGCACAAAAATTGTAACAACACTGTAACATCGTTAAGTGCAAAGTCAAGAAAAAAGTTGCAAGGGGTGGGGATAAGGGGGAAAGGGCGGAGAGGGCGAGAGGGATGGGAGGATGGCGTTGACAAATTTGGGTTTTTCTGCTATTATCCGCCGTCACGTTGACCCTTATTTACGAGCGAGGAGTGCTCGAGTTCATCATAACCAGGAGGAAACGATGAGCGACCGTTTGGAGATTGCGGAAATGACCGTGGAACAATTGGAAGCACAACTTGCGGCGAATCATGCGCAGAACAAAGTAGAACACGATGCACGCAACAAGCGCTGCGATCAAAATCGTGCTCTCAAGCTGCATCTCACGCGGAAGACCGCCAAATGCTGGATTCTAGTCTCGGTGCACAGTGGTGCAGACAACGCCGTGATTCCTGTGTCAGAAAAAGTTCCGGCACAC
Organism: Candidatus Uhrbacteria bacterium RIFCSPLOWO2_01_FULL_47_17; assembly: GCA_001791305.1. Lineage (GTDB taxonomy): Bacteria > Patescibacteriota > Patescibacteriia > UBA9934 > GWF2-40-263 > XYB2-FULL-45-11. The sequence goes on along the minus strand of MGEI01000005.1, from coordinate 522,394 downwards.
TACATGAGCCTGACATTCACCACAGGTTCTGAAGTCACTGACCTCGAGAACATTACGATCATTCGCAAGCCGCGCGCGGGAGTGAAAATCCAGATTCAGACGGAAGCTGAAACGGATCCCGTTGCATTCGTACGTCTTCAGATCGGTCAGTCAGTCACGGTCGGAGTGGACTCCCTATCCACAAAGAAAGCCAAGATCACCACCGATTACTCCGTGACATTGTTTGCCACGGAAGCCGAAGCAGTCGCGGCAAAGCTCAAGCTCGACAACGAAGATGACCGCTTCTGACACTCCCCCTCTCGGGTGGGTGTCTTTTTCTTTTAACCAAAAACGTGACCAACTTGGTCACGTTTTATAACAATATCACTTTTATCTCTTTCACTTTCTTCAGTGTCTTGTCATTGGTGATGAATGAACTCGCCCCACCTTCGATTGCGGTTGCAAGATGAATGGCGTCCGGTGTGGCGATTTTGTATTTGGCTCGCAGGTCGGATGTGCGCTCAACAATCGATTCGTTCAAGTTCATAATCGAGAGATTTGGAAATGTTGTGAGGATTTCCCTGTACCGAGCAGCAACGTCGTGTCGGCCAATAGATTTTGGTCCAGTTTGCAACTCGATCATACCGATCACAGACAAAATCCCTTTTTGTTTTCCTTGATCGATCTGCTTCAAAATTTTTTCCGCCCGCTTTCCGAATGTCGAGTGCTCCTCGAACACATAAATGAATATAGATGTATCGAGGGCAACTATTTGTCCCATACAATTCGTTCGTTCTTCAAATAACTCGCACCTCCTCCGAGTTTTGTCCACACATCTTTTCCAATTCCTTTCATGGACTTCACATGATCCGCCGGTTCTTTTACGAGGATTGCACGATCCGCATCAATAGATTGAATCCAAAGACGCGTGCCGGCAGTAAGATGCATGGCACGACGAACGTCGCGAGGAATGACGATTTGATATTTACTCGAAAGGCTTGGGGAAGACATAAATGCTCATTTAATTTCCTTTACGATAACATAAAACGTAAGACGTAGCAAATTAAAACGCAGCCGATCGGCTGCGTTCTTTTTACGGTTTCAACTGCTTCAACATTTTCATAAACCCGCTTCCTACTTTTTCCAATCCGCCGAGTTTGGTCATGATTTGTCCGAAGCCTTTGTCTTGGTGTGCGCCTCGAATGTGTTTTCCCCAAAGGACGAGCCCGATTGCTGTGCTCATTCCCGGATCGTTTATTCGATCAATTACGGACGAGACACCGATTGGCGTTCCGAGCGAGATTGGAAGACGAAGCGTCGCCTTCCCTGCTTCAAGCATTCCTGCGAGCTTGGAGCCGGATCCTGTCAGAATCACTCCGGCCGGGAGCATTCCGGAACGATCTACTTTCTGAAGTTCACGATCAACGAGTTCGAAGATTTCGGACACGCGTGCTTCTGTAATTTCCGCGACGAATTTTCGACCCACCCATTCTTCTTCTGCTGCACCAAGTTCCGCAAGGTTGATGTCGTCTTTTTTTCCAACTTCATCGGGAAGGCAGGTTGCGTGGCGAAGTTTCATTTGTTCCGCAACATCGATCGATGTTCGAAGTCCGATCGCAATATCAGACGTAATGTGATCTGATCCGATTGGCAACACGGCGGTGTGAAGAATGTCGCCTTCTTCGAACACAACAAGACTCGTCGTCGAAGCGCCAATGTTCACCACACACACACCGAGTTCCTTTTGACGTTCCGAAATGACGGATTCAGCCGTTGCGAGAATCGAGAAAACCAAGTCTTCGATATCCAATCCTGTGCGATAAACCGCCTTGGTCATGTTTTTAATTTGTGAGCCGAGCCCCTGAATAATGAGCGCGTCGACTTCAAGTCGGATGCCGTTCATTCCCACAGGATCTTTAATCCCCCGCTGACCGTCAACAATAAAACTTTTTGGAATGACGTGGATGATTTCGTAGTTCGTTGGAGTTGCGACGGTTCGAGCGGCTTCAATCGATCTCTCGACGTCTTCTTCCCGAATCTCGCCATCCGATCTTCCAACACCAATAACCCCTCGAGACTCTTGCGAGATGATGTGGCTTCCGCTGATCCCTACCCAAGCTTTGTTCAAGGGTAAACCGGTAATGCGTTCTGCTTGTTCAAGCGCACGCGAAACAGAAGACACCGCGTCTTCCAAGTTGGTGACGGTGCCTTTGTTGATGCCAGATGATGGGACTTCCACTGCGCCTACGATATGAATTTGCTCTTTGCCGTCCGCAGACGGAACCAATTTCCCAACCGCAACACGAACAGCGCAAGAGCCAATATCGAGACCAGTGAATACTTCTTCGGACATACGGAGAGGGTCGAGAGATGAGGGACGAGGGATTAGGGACCGAACATGAATACCAAAATTATAGCGCAGAACTCAAGAAAACAACAAACGAACGTACGGATAAAAAATGAGCGCGCCAATCATCAAGGAAAAGAACGACATGAGAAGGACCGCTGCGGCCATCATATCTTTCGCTTCCTTCACGATTGGATGGAGGCGTGGTTTGAATGCGTCGAGCACACGCTCGAAAATACTATTGATGAGCTCGAGAATAAGAACTGATGCGATAAGGAGCAGAAGTACGATCAGTTCAACGTGTGAGACCTGAAATGCCATGGCGAGGGAAAGGACAAAAAATGCCGCGAGGACTTGTAAACGAAAACTTTGCTCAGACTGAAAAACGGTCGAGAGGCCATTTGTTGCGTATCCAAAACTTTTGCGAAGCTGTTTCCCGGAAATCATATACGAGGGTCCACACCGAGCTTGAGTAAAATTTGTGTCTGGAGAGGAAACATCTTTTTTGCATCGAGCGGTTTTTCATGATCAAAGCCGAAAACGTGCAAGAGCCCGTGAACCATCAAGAAGGTGATCTCATCTCGAACGGAATGCTTCATCTCTTTCGCCTGACGCTTTGCTTGCTCATAGCTGAACAAAATCTCACCAAAGTAGTCTTCGTTGTTCAGCGTGAACGATAAGACGTCTGTCACAGAATTTTTCCCGCGGTGATGAAGGTTCAACTTTTTCATTTCTTTCTCGGAGAGAAACGCAGCAGAAATGTTGTGCTTACGCTTTAACTTGAGTGCCTTCGAGACTTCATGCGCAACCTGAACCAAGCGTTTCTCCGGAAATCGCATTCCCCCTTTCAGCAATTCTTGGTTCAGTTCGATTTGGATCATAATTTTTCAACACTATTCACCATCATCTGGAATGTTTGCAGATAGTCGATCGTGGCTTTTGAGGACGTGTCGTACACGAGACTTACGACTTGTGTGCCAAGATCAATGTAGGTGGCTAACTGATTCTTTTCAACCAGCATTGGGTACGCTTTTTTGGTTTTGGACGGAGAAGGCGCCCCGACTTTTCCGGATTGTTGATACCAATCAACGAGGGCAAGAGATGCGTCTTTTGTGAGCACGGTCACCGTCACTGTCTCACCTGTCCCTGTTGAAATAATCGAATCTTCCCCAGAAACCGCGGGAAGCACCGTCCATTTTGTCGGATACAACATTTGGAATCCGTCAATCGTGAGCAGTTGCGCAAGTCCAGCCAAAACCAACGTTCCTGGCGCGGTTCCATTTGGATTATATCCATGGAAAACTTCATTGCCGTCCAAGAAACCATCTCCATCTGAGTCTGGCAATCCCGTGTTTGTTCCGTACACAATCGTTTCTTCTCCGTCCGACAATCCGTCCGAGTCTGTATCAACTCCAGGCGTCACAGCAGATGGGAACGGATTTGTGCCTGGAGGTGTGATTGGAGTTGTTGGTGTTTCTGGCGGAGTTGTTCCCGCTCCTGGAACCTCTGGGGTGGTTTGTGTTCCAGCGGGTAGCTCTTGTGTCACGACCTCTGCATTTTTTTGCACACTGCGCCAAAGCAAGTACCCACCAATCCCGAGCGCGATAAGAACAATCACTCCTGCAATCAACAATCCTTTTTTTGTGTGTGCTGTTTGTGGTGTGGCTTGTACTGCAGACGGAAGTGGTGCGAGAACTTTTGGCGGAACGGGAGGTTGAACAACAACCACACTTGCGGAAGATGCCTTCTGGGGTTCAACCACACTTGCAACCGCACCATGTCGATAGCGCGCCGGCATCGCAAACACACGCACTTGTTCAGGAGTGTTTTGCACGGGTGGTTGCACGATCATTGCCGGTGCGTTTGGATCCGCCATACATTATTTTTGTGGAATTTGAAGGAGTTTTCCTGGGCCGCTTGGATTATATCCATTCTTTACTTCATCCCCATCTTTATAAGTGTCTCCATCTGTATCTGGATTCAATGGGTTTGTTTGATAGACATCAACCTCTTCTTTATCAAAAAGTCCATCCGCGTCTGTGTCTGGATTATTTGGATTTGTGCCAAGTTGTGTTTCACGCACATCCGTAAGGCCATCTTTGTCGGCGTCGGCGGTCTCATCGACAACAGGTACTGGTGTTGTTTCAACAACAGGAGGGGTTACAGCGGCGGGAGTTTCTGTCGTTGCTGTTGGTTGTGTGGTTTCTTCCGGAGCGGATGGTGTAACCGGCGTACGAGAATTTAAAATTCTCATGGAGAGAAAAAACGCAAGCCCGACAACCACAACGATTGCCACAAAAAGAACGACGAGCTTCCATGGAAATGGTCGCTTCTCTGCCACTTCCGTTTGCGAGGCAGGTGCGGGCGCAACGGACGGCGCTGCAACAGGGGTGATTGGAGCCTCATCTGAAACAAGCTGTGGTGCGGGACTCATGGTTGGAGGGGCCATTTGCGGAGCGGCAGCGTCTGTCTGCGCAAACACATCCTCTGGTTCTTTGGTTGCATCTTCAAACATATGGGTGGCGATTTAAGTGTAGAGAGATTACTTTTTCAATGGATCATGTCCTGAATTCACTTCTTCCCCATCCAGATATCCGTCTCCGTCTGTATCTTTGTTGCGCGGATCTGTTCCGTACAACACAAGTTCTTGTGTAGAATCAAGTCCGTCATGATCCGGATCGTTTACAAGAATTTGCGCTCTGCACTCGGCGTCGCGTTTTGGATCAAGAACGCGACACACCTCTGCATCTTCGGCTTGATTCGCTGCGGAGAGCACGCGATCAAACTCACAATCCATATCCGCCGCACACACGAAGCCTTTTGTGGACGTTATAACCAACTGACAACTTGCTTTTACTTGACCATCCCCTATTTTATCACACAACAGTATGTCGGATGTTGCGAGCGCGGCAGAAACGGACAATTCGTCTGAGCACCGCACGGAAAGATTTTTGTCGGTGATCTTTGTACACACCGCAGCATCTCGCGCAACCCGCGCGACACTCCAGTAACAGTCATCTTTATCCGCCTCCTTAAGCGATTCACATACATCCGCCTTTTTGTCTTCGATCGCTTTCTGTTTTGCGTTCGCGATTCGGCACGCCTCTTTATCCTCCGCTGAAGCACATGCATCAGACGTTGTTGTCACAGGTTTCCCAAATAGGCTTGTCGGAGATGAGCTCGAGGAATCAGGCGCGGATGCTCTATTTACTTGCCATAACACCACCGCCAAAATCACCCCAGCCAAAACAATCCCTCCACCCACAATGAAGATGAGTTTCCAAGGAATTTGTTTTGGCTGTGATGGTTGGTCACCGAAATCCATATTATTTTGGACAGTAGGTAAATTCGATGTTCTTGAATGTCACGGATGAGTCTCCATCTGGACTGTATTTTGTGGTGAGCGGAATGGTGAATGGAACATCACGACAAATGAATCCACTTGGGAATGGTAATGACACACCGCTTCCAACCCCGAGCGTTGCTGTGCTTGTTTGCGGTTCGATGTAATTACCAGAAGCGTCTTTATGGGTTGGGGAAATAATGGATGCAGAAATGGAGAAGTTGCCTTGTGGCGCAGAGACAGTCACAACGTCTGCCGTTAACCCTGTTCCCACACGACACGCAGGAAGGAAGATATTTGCTTTATCCGGTGTTTTTCCGCTTGGTGGATTTTCAAAGCTATACAGCGTAACACTACTTGATGGTTGAGATTCAACATTTCCCTGAACTTGCACGACGACTTTTTGAAAGGCTGTTGGACAAGAACTTCCGCAAGTTGCCCCACAAACGGGAACCTGACATGACCCAGCAGCCAAACATGTTCCACCCGGTCCTTGAGAAGATACGCAATCTGCATCGTGATTACAGGTGAATTTTTTATTATCTTTTGTGAGATTACTGCAATACCCGTCACAATTATTGATATTATCCATTCCCTTAGGACTCGTGGCCGTATACGGCGTACAGGATTTCCCATTCTCACCAAAGAGGGATCCTCCATTGCACGCCCCAACTAAACGACAGGTGAATCCACTTGGACAGGTTCCTTGGTTTCCTTCATCCTTTGGATCACATGTTCCCTGAACTTCACTCTTATCTTGATCCGCCTTAAAACACTGAAATGGTACAGCAGCTCCGTCACAATATTCGTTTCCATTTATGGTTCCGTCTCCGCAATACGGACCAGACTGTGTTTTATACTGACAAAATTTGTTACAGAAGTTACATGTTGCGCCATACGCCGCACTACAAACGGATCCGTTTGCCGCACCACTATCGCAGGACTCGATTCCGACGTTTACGTAATTATCTCCGCAAACGTTTGCCGTACAGGCATTCGTACAAGCATCATTGTTCGAGTTATTTCCATCATCACACGCTTCTGTCCCTTCCGGCTTTCCGTTTCCACACTGTTGTGGACCACCGGCACACTCTCCCCAACCATATTCCACTGGGTTGGTCACATTGATCCATAAACACGACTGAGGTGTGAGCGAATTACCGTAATTTTTACATGTACGTGTTCGAGCCAAATCGTAAAGTGTTGCACCAATACACTTTCCACCGCCTGTACAAGTTGAATCTTGGGAACAAGCCGTGTTGTTATTCGTTCCATTTGCACACAATCCTGTAGAGCAGGTTCCGGCACAATCTGAAGTCTGCGTACACACCTTTCCACTCACCGAACACTTTCCGATACAATCAGAATTTTTATTGCAAGATTTTCCACTCAAAGAACATTTATTAGCGTTACAAACATCTGCTTTACAAACCTCTTGTGGATCTGTTGGACAGCCCACATTCGATGAACAAACTGTTCCGATATTTATTCCAGCCGTACAAATTGTTCCTTTGGTACATGCAGGAGAAGGACAAACTCCTGCAGTACACTTTGTTCCATCCGTATTTAATGCACCCGCATAAGATTCCGTATTTCCATCACACTTCTCGGATCCATCATTCACAACCTTATCTCCACACATTGGACCAGGCGCCTTACACTCGGCCGTACAATTTTTTCCCGTTGCGGAATAGGTTCCATTCGCAACGTCACATTTTCCACTAGATTTTGCCCAGCTTGTTGCTGGCAATGTGCCAAAATTCGTTGGCGTACCACAATCACATTGCTCGTTTCCGGCAAGGAATCCATCGCCACAGGTAAACGCGGTTGAAACTTTACATCCTGATCCGCAATGTCCGTAAGTGCCGTTTAAAGCTCCGTCATCGCAGGCTTCGAGCGGATCTTTCACCCCGTTGCCGCAAAGCCCTGGTAAACATTCTGCACCGGCATCCATGGCTTGATCTTTACTTTGAAAACCAAAACAGTCTGCTTTACAAGATGTATTGATTTTTCCTGGAACATTTTTTGTACAAACACCTCCCACTCCACAATCGATTGCTGCATTACAAACCTTACCAATTTTTGTTTTATCACCCGCCGTACAAACATCTGTCACACAGCTTTCTGCGCTTACTTCCCCTTTTTCACACACCTCCCCTTTTTGTTTGATGGAGCCATCCGTATTGAGAATCGTTGGCGCTTTTACCCCATCGCCACAAATCGTGGAGCTTCCGAATACGGTTGCACTGCAATACTCTGACGCAATCTTAAATCCACTTAGTAATCCACCTGGTGCTTTTCCTACACGGTACGATGCTTGAATGGTTGCGTGATCTGGTCCTGGTTGATCGATCTTGTTGCTCCAAGCAACGGTGTTGTACTCAAGTTCTGTTGAGAGTGTGTACGCTTCACCGCCCTGATTTTGATACGCGTATAAGTGTGAACGTTCTGGACACACAAATTTTCCTTGTGTGCTGTTCCAACATGTTGCAGAGTCATACCCCTCGCCCGCATTTTTGCACTGCGCCCAGAATTGGTTCAGCGGATCTGTTGGAAGCGCGCCGCCGACAGCATTTCCGAGTGTACTGTTCCAAGATGGCCAGACGCTGTTGCTCATGGATGGGATGAATGTTCCTGCCTGAACGGTTGGGTAACTTGGGACACACGTTTCTGTTCCAGGACATGCAGGGTTCTGCGGTGCTGTTGCCGGACCATTTTGATTGACAACGCACTTCTGACTCTTTGTCACTGCACAACGACCATTTGCATTTCCATATTTTTCAAACGTTGCAACCATGTCTGTGATGTCTGTCAGTCGTTTGGTATCTCTTCGTAATTTTTGTTTATCTGCATCACAAAAGGCATTTGCGTCTGGCGCGTTACATTCCGCATTTCCTTTCTTTGGATCACAAACTTTATCGGAAATCGTGCATCGACCGTTTGGTTGACATTGGTCTAAACAATCTCCGTCCCATGAACAAGCGATGAACTCGTTATCTTGTGAAACATATCCGTTTCCGCTCTTACACAATCCCACATGCGAAACACCTGAATCGACCGTGTCGTTTGCATTCAAGCGGAAGTTCTGAAGGACGAGATCGAAAATTTCTTGAGCTTCTTTTCCTGCGTCTGCATTAAAGGAGACGACGTAAATATTCGCATGAAGACTCGAACCGTTACGATTTGCCGCAGCGGCATAAATCGTAGTGCCTGTTTGTACAGCTTCGTAACCATCGAGCTTCGCCGCTTTTGGTGTTCCGGTAAATCCTTGCGCTTTAAACCAAGCGGCCGGAGAAAGATAGGTTGGATTTGCAAGCACACGAACACCAATTGAATCTTTTGTGCCGGCAACGCGGAATACCAATTCCTTCAACACATTTGTGTTGATGAATTTTTGATCCGGCGTTGCGTCTGTTGGTGGGAGTTCCAAAGCTGGAAGCATCTTGCCTTCTTCTGGCTTACCGATATCGCGACAATAGAACAACGAGAAATTGGTGTTTTCAGCATTTTCAATGAACGGAATACCGTAAAGTGATCCGTTGGCTTTTTTGGCATCCAAAGCTGGCCATGGGTTTTCACAGAGAAACGCAACTTCGGCGACGTGGCCGGAAACAACCGCGGAAGGAAAATTGTTATATCCATTCACGTTCGCGGTGGCAATGACATCTCCAGAACCATTTTTTCCGAGCGCTTTAAATTGCGCGGTTTTTTCTGTGCTTGCAGCCACAATTCCCAAAATATCCGTCTTCGCTCCCGAATCTTTTACCGGAGTTCCCCAACTCCACGTCCAGGAATACACCGTATCAATAGAGGTGATTTCCTCAAGCAACCCTGTGTTCTTGCGATAGGAAAGAGGCTTCGCACTAAAATTGTGTGCTTCATCTTTCTTTGAATAATATCCGGGGCTCTTCGAGAGATAAACTGGTAGTGTGGATGTGATTCCTTCATCGGTCGTTTGAACAACATCGAGCAAACAAATATCCGCGCCGGTTGTAAAGGTGTTTGTTTGCGAAACGGTCTGACACGTTGTTCCATTATCCCCAAGACAAATACTGACCTGTTGTTTGCTGAAGACGCCTTTTGCATTTCCGTTTTTGGTTTTAACAGTCAGTTTGTACTGTGCAAATGGCAACAAACGTTCCGTGTATCTGAGATATACTTGATAAGAACCCGCTTGACCCGGAACTTGTTCGTAGGAAATTGGAACAAAACATTGTGTGGTTGCATTTGCAAGCGCCTCTTGTCCAAATAAGTCCTTCACCCAATTCCAAATGGAGGCAAACAAATTCTTTGCGTGTTCGAGTCCGACAGGTTGTGTGTAATACGGACAGTTTGCTGCAGTGACCGTAACATCTGCTCCAGCTACTGATTTCATTTTTACAAGCTCAAGCTGAAGATTTGGATCTGTTTCTGCTGCAGAGATTTTTCCGTCTGCGTCCAAATCCACGGATCCAAAACTCTTTGGATCCATTTCTTCACTGAACGTAAAGGAAACGGCGGTGTTGCGGCAAACATCTTTCGCATCGTTTCCTGGCGCAGATGCGGTTATGGAAGGCCGTACAAAACAACACTTTGATGCACCGCATCCAAGCGAAACGGTTTTTCCATTTACCGTTGTTGATCCGCACTGTGCATCTGCATCACACGAACAGAGCAATTTAAATTCACCCGTTCCTGTTTTTCCACCAATAGAAACTTGGACGTTTGAGATCGCGTAACCGTATGTTGCTTTTGTTACATCTGATTCAACTTCAATAGGAGCACCAATGGATACCTCTGCAACCGCATAAGGACCAACAGTTTTTGGCGCGGTTGGAACGGCCTCACACTGTTCTCCCGCCTCAAGCGCACCTCCGTTTCCACAGAAAGAAGGATTTGTGTAGGTTGGGCTTGAACCCATTTTCAAACATTCTTTTGAACATCCGGAGGCAATTTTTCCAAGAGCAAGATCGCATCCTTCATCTTCTCCGATATTTTTTACGCCATTTCCACAATGATTTTTTGTTGCGTCAAAACCAGGATTTGTTCCTTCATTGAGACAGACGTCAGAACATCCATCACCACCCACCGTCTTTCCGTCATCGCACGTTTCACCTGTCCCAACGACTCCATCGCCGCATCGCGCGTTTGAATAAGCAACAATTCCGCCTTCAAACAAGCAGTTTGAAGAACAGCCGTCGCCATTTTTTGTATTTCCATCATCACACGCTTCTCCTCCGTTTGTGTTTGTGTGATCTTTCACGCCGTCTCCACAAATCGATTTAATAGAACCTGCACCTTCATTCAAACACTTTGCGGAACATCCATCACCGTCGAGAACTTTTCCGTCATCACATTGTTCGCCCGGATCCAGCACGGTGTTTCCACAAAGCGGAACCGCAGTTCCTTCTTTCAAACATACGGAAGAGCAGCCGTCGTTTCCGTTACTGTTGCCGTCATCACAAGATTCTCCAAGCTCTGTGACACTGTTTCCACAGACTGCTTGCCCAACTTTAATTGGGTTTCCTGTAAACAAACAATTTCCCGCACAAATCTTTGGAAGTGTGGTTGTCAGTTCAAGCGATCCATTGTTTAACAGAAACGCAGTGATCTCATTATATTTGTGATCTGTCACACCAACGCCATCCACATAAGAAGCGGCTCCAATCTTGTTTGGCGTATCTTTCGCTCCCCATCCATTCCATCCTTTTGCCTGAAGCGCTTGACCGGTTACAGAACAATCGTCCGGTGCGCTGTAAGCGGTTGCCGTATATTCTTTTCGTTCGCCAATAAATTTAAGCGTTGCGGACTTTGGAGAAACACCAACACGATCCACCACACACGCCGTTCCTGAATCTTTTGTTTTAAATCTCCAAGAAAAATCTCCTAGGTAAAATTTATTTTCAGGTGTTCCGAAGTTTGATCCGTCGGTTGAAAGCAATGCCTGTACGGAAGATTTCACCTTTCCTGAAACACGAACGCGATACCACGTATTTTGAACGAACGCAGTTCCATCCGTTTTAACCATCGCCTTATTCGTTGCTTCGTCGTAGGAAATACTCGTAACATGATCCCAAAGCGTTTGCTGGTTTTCATCACAAAGAGAATTTTCACATTGATAAATACGAATGGCGTTTGTCGAGCTTAAAGAAGCATCATTCATCGGGACACTAAAGGTGACCCACGGCTCCACGTTTCCACAGGCAGAAGAACAATTTGGAAAATAATCACTGACACGCGGATTTGCAAGCGCGATCGTAAGTTCTCCTTTGCCGGTTGGTTTGTTAGGAGCATTGGTAACCGTTGCACTGATTTCAGCGGGAATGCCGGGTAGCGTGTTATAACGTGGATTCACAGCTGTCGTACAAACTCCTGCGGCAGGATTCGCAACAAGGGTATTATTTGGCAAAAATGTTGCGGCCCACTGAGATGAACTCCAACCAATCGAGTGTTTCGCACACGCAAGCACAACACAATGATCTTGATTAGAAAGAAGCTGAGCCTGATACGAAACGGATTCTCCTAAATTTTTTGCCGTAAATGTTTTGGGCGAAACCGTTACAGCACCCACTCCGCACGGAGCGTTGGATGTGGATGTACGAAACGTCCAAGAAAAATCTTGCGCAAGCGAGGCGCCCGGAACCTGTCCAATGGGTTTTGATTTCACTCCACCACCCGGAGCGGATGCACCTTTGATGGTGACTTGATAAAGCGTACTTGTTTCAAAAAGTTGTGCAGGAGACCATTGGAATGTTGTCACAGCGGCCTGTGCGTTCAAAGGCTGAAAGGATCCCGGAACATCTTGCCAATCTGCAGCTGCACATGTTCCTTGTGCTTCTTTTGCTGGTGGACATTTTTGAATTTTAATGTTTGTGCCATTCAGTGTTGTTGGATCTATACTTACTCCAATCGGACCAAAGGAGGCCGTCACAGCCGCTGAGACACAAATATTTTCTTGTTTACTCCAAAGGGGTGATGGTGAAGGAGATGGTTTGGGAAACGCAGGATCAGAACAGTTGATGACAACGGTTGGCGCAACAGGAATTTGACTTGTGGAAACTTTATAAGCGAAGTGTGCAACTTTTGGACCATCAGACGGACAGGCTTGATTTGGCAAAGAACACGAACCGTTTGCACAACATGTTTGACCCGAGGCGCACAAACTTGGTGTTTGCTGACAATTTCCAACTGTAAAATTAATCGAGTTCGATTGATTTGAGAGGGCATCTGTCACAAAAAGCGGCCCAGATTTTGCCCCTGTCGGAACACTCACAGATCCAATATCCGTTCCTATCCAACTTCCTGGAACAACCGACAACCCTGTATTAAATGTTGCGATTCCTTTTGTCTCTCCAAAATTTTCTCCTAAAATATTTACAACCGTTCCAACAGGTCCGGCATTTGGATTCAACAAACAAATACCTGGAGTTGGTTTTCCGGTCACGATCGTAAACGCTTTTGCGTCTGAGGCATTTCCCGATTGTGGAACAACGCTTACTTGATAATCCCCAAAAAGAATTGCTTTCGTGTTAATGGTCTTTGGAACTTTCACGGTGATGGAATCATTACGCCAAAACAACCCTCCGCAAACTTTTGGAAAATCCACCTCTCCGTTCGCGGATTCACTCGACGCGATATGCACAAATTTTACATACCCCGTTGCGGTTCCAAAATCAGAACCGTAGATCGTGACATATTGTCCAGCCGGACCCCAAGTTGGTTGCGACTTACAAGATCCAACTGCCCCACCGCAATCTGCATCCTTTGCACATTGCTTTGCATTATTTACCCCACCCGAACACGCCTTCCAACCTGTATCAATGGAGTTGATCGTTGGTTTTGAGGCGGTTGGGATGTTTGTGGCAACAAACGTCTTTGCGTTTGATCCTGCACGAACATCGGTACACACTCCATCTGTTTTGACACACACCTTTGCCTTTTTATCACAAAATTCATCATTCACAACATCACAATCTGCATCCACATTACAAATCTTTGCTGTTTTTATTTGCGCACACGGAGCCGTTGCCGAACACAATTTCAACGACTCAGAACACCAAGACATCCCGCATGTGTATGATGCGTCTGTTTTTTTACAGTCATCATCTGAAAAACACGTCTTCGCTGGATCTACCTTCGCACCGCTTGCATTCAAGCAGAAGTAATCCCCCGTAAACACTTGCGCGTTATAGGTCCCGCTTACAACTCCCGGAACCGTTGCAGTAAGCTGTGTTGACGTCCATGCCGTAGATTTTGCTTCAAAATTTGCGAGATAGATGGATGACGTTCCTTGTGTTCCTCCAAATGCAAGCCCAGCAAGTGAGAACGGCTTATTCACTTCTGACGCAACAGGATTTAAGGCACACAAACCAGGACGCTTGATGGCGTTTACGTCAAACTTTGACATCACAGGTCCGACAGCGTCATCTGATCGATCTGTTTGTGCAGGAACCGTTCCTGTAGCAGGAATATTAATTTTGATTGGGCCATCAACCGCGCCAACTGGAACCTGAATAACAATCTCTTTTTCTGACCAAGATATGTTTGGATTACAAGCTCCGCCTGGACAATCAGCACCAACGGAACATGTTTTTCCGCTGTTTGCTCCACCAACACATTTCAATCCACATTGATATGCACTCGCCGTTTTCAAAACACCCGCTTTTTCCGTTCCAAGAAAATCAACAAAACCTGGGGTTGTCCCAAACCCAGAACCAGAAATAGTAACAAGATTCTCGGAAGCTCCGTTATCTGGAGAAACAGATTGAATCACCGGAACATCCTGACAGAATCCTTTTATACAAAATCCGGAAGCGCATTCTGCATTTGATGTACAGGCTGACGGGATACACTTTCCACAATAATATTGGCTCGTTGGGTCGCCTCCGCAATTTTTTCCTGTTTCATTATAGGGCGCCGCAGCGTCCGGTTGATCGTTGTCACAGTTTGGTGCGTACACCATCACGGAAACTTTATTGGATGTCACAAAATTTCCGGCACAATCGTTTCCTTTTGCGAAAAGCGTGTACGATTTATTTGTAATGAGTCCGCTTGTATTCCAAGCTTCATCTGGATCTGTGTTAAAACTATTCTCCACGTTTCCACCGGTAAGAACTTTGTTTGTGGATAAATCGAGACCTGCCGTAAAGATGGGGTCATTTCCATTCTCCACAAAAAAATCAACAAACGAAACTCCGGAGTCATCTTTCGTTGCGGCTTGCAGCATTTTATTCACACCAAGAATAACTTTTGGTGCGGGTTCTTTCATGACCATGGTTGGTGCTTGCGTATCGATCGCGGATCCAGCCGTAAAGGAACAAGGCTGCAGGGCGGAACAGCACGGCTTTTGTGCTGTGCACGTTAATGTCGCTCCGCTCGCAGAGGTCAATTTTGTATTGTCGATCACAACTTCATATGTTTTTCCCGATTGAAAACAATGAAACGTTGGGTTGTCTTCACAAAGAGCGTCTGGAGTAAATGTGACTTTTGGACCCGCAAACTGAAAGACTCCGGGCACAGCCACTCCCGCTTGCTTGACGCTGATCCCTGTCGCGTTTTTTACGGACTTAGAAAAAACAAATTGCAATTGAAAATTCCTGAGTGCCTTTGCACAGTCCGTATTCAGAGAAGAAAGCGTAAACTCAGGCTTGGGCGGTGGAAACGGAGGATTCTTTAGACACGTTGGATCTGTTGGGTTGTTTTTACAAAACGCAATAATATCCGCCTCCTCTGTCGCTCCAACCAATCTACTTACAATAAATTGCGCGATCGCAAACGACATGAGCACAATCACAAGACCAATCAATCCATTTGTGATGGTCTTTTTTGCTTTTTTGACGCGTTCATCATTTCCTCCTGCGGTCATGTACATGAATCCGCCATACACAACAATCACAACCGCAATCACCCCAAGAAATGAGATGACGGTGCGGATCAGCCGCGCGATGATGACGGTGACAGATGGTCCTGCAGCAAACCCTGCATTTGCCGCAAACGAAGCAAACGCGGTTTGGTCAACCGGTCCCGTTGCCGCAAGGATTGGTTGCACAACAAAGATTCCCGTACAAGCAAGGACGGAGAGAACAAGAATCGATTGAAACAATCTACGAAGATTCATGTAAGTCGTTTATTGTGGAAGAGGAATGGAACAGACGAGTGATGAAGGAACACCGTTACAGCAATAGGGTTTCGTTGGATCCGCGCCGTTACATGCTTTTGCGGAGCTTGCATTGTCACCCATCGCCGGGAACATACAAATTTGGTACGCACTCTTGATGTCATGTGTCACACGCGGCCAGTAAGAAGATCCGCCTTCTGCATTCGAAATAAACGGAGGATGAGCGAGGCGAACAACAGATTTCACGGGAATGTCTGTTGGAAGTGTGTTTGGAACATCTGTTTTTGTTGGGACAAACCACATTGGGTACGTTGGATCCGGCCAGAGTGAAGCGTTTGTGGCATTCACGGTCGACCCTTTCAACAACATATTGAACGTAAGGGTGATATCTTTTGACACATCAATATTTCCTGTGGAAATGTCTGGTACAAGAGATTCTATACGCGGAACCGTGAGATCTGGATCATTGGTTGTGTTGAAACTCCAGATGTAATCATCATTGGTCTGCGTACCAGAACACGCAACTTTATCCGTGGAACTTCCACACGCTTTTCCATCCGCGTTACCATCAAACGAATTTCCAGCTGCGTCCACGACTCCGTCATAGTTCACCCCTGTGAGAATCCCTTGTGGAGGAGTCGTTTCATCGATACTTGCCGCTTTTGCGGTCACGGTAATTTTCTTTCCGCCCGGAAGACAATAAATAGTTCCCCCGCACGGATCTTTTCCACACGCATCATTTGTTGTGAAGCCAATGGTCTTGTAGGCATTACTGACATCATACGTTCCATTAACAGGATTGGCTCCGCCATCTGTGACGGTAATGCGCTGAAAACTTTTTGTTGGTCCGCCGTTCAGGGCGAAGATGCCGGTTGTTGCGATAGGATCCATGGCCTCACTGAACGTAAGTTCAACGGAAATGTTTGGCGCAAGCGGTTTTGCAACGGTTTCTCCTGGAGGCTGAAGCTTTGCAACGGATGGAATGATGGACAAAAGCGTTGGTGGTGTTAAATCGGCGTTTTTTGAAACCGTAAAGTTCCATCCGTATCCGGCAGAATTCACCCCCGTAAACGCAGCACCACCGTCCTCTTTTTGAATACTTGGCTTGAGAGCAACTGAATAATTAAAATCTTTGAGACCATCTCCAAGATACGCGACAGGTTTAAAGACGAATGTTTTAAAATCACTACTGACCGTTACGACCACTTTATCGCTTGCAAGCGCGGTTGTTTCTCCTTTTGCGGTTTCAAAAATGTTCACGGCGAGCGCTTTTGAAGCGGGATTTGTGATTTTGATGTTTGTTTTACAAAGTGGCGGTGTTTGTGGGTTTGCGACAACGTAGGTGCAATCTTTGACGTAGCCGTCAATAATGGTTTCAGGCTTGATCGGTTCCTTAAACGTCACAAAGATTTTTGTATTGCGTGGAATGTCTGTTGCGTTGCGCATTGGGTAATGACTTTCGAGAATACCGGCCCCGAGCGAACCGGCAAGCGGTTCTGTGTATTTTTTTGCAACCGACACGATTGTTCCTGAACCCGTCGCGGCTTCGAGCAGTTTGCCGAGAATCCAAGATGCAATGGAGTAGGAAGAAAAAATGATCACGAGCCCAATCACTGCATTGGTAATAATCTTTTTTGCTTTTGCAACTTTTGCCGGGTCTCCATGTGACCCCATGTACAAAAATCCGGCGTAAATCACCAAAATCACCGTAATAATTCCAAGCACTCCGAGGACGGCTCGAATAATGCGCGCAATCAAGATAGGCAAACTTTGTTGTGGCAGACCTGCGGCTGCTCCAACAGTATCAAGAGGTGCCGCTCCCGCAAGTGCAACATGTTGCACAACAAGTAAGCCAAAAACGAAAAACAACAGCACACCTATAAAGGCTGTTACACGAGAAGGAGACGTGTTCCTTGGGTCAAAGAAACGTTTCATGAGATATCAAAAATACGACACAGATATTGTATCGTATTTTTGATCAGCGGAACAGAAAAAGATGGGGATAAGGCGCGTGCTATGCTCCGATCTGCTTCAACACCACCGTCGTTACCAAAAAGAGGGCGACGACGACACCTGTATTCATAAATCCGAGAATAATTTTTTGCTCAGCTTTGTCTTTTACTTCGTCACGCGCGGATCCGACCGTCATTTCAATTCCCCCTCGCAAAATTTCGATAATGGAGAATAGTCCCGCAAACAAGAACATCACACGAATGAGACGAATTCCCATTTCAAGGTAGGGAGCGTAGGAAACGGTTCCAAATTCTGGAAGCGTCGCCATGCCAATTTCTGCATGCGCAGAAGAGACAACCATGGTGTTTACCAACACGGCAAATACGAGAACGCCGAGCATTTTTTCCACAAACGCTTTTACGCGTGTTCCGTCTGCGCGCCCCGCAACCGCTTTCATCACAAAGCCCATCGCTTTTCCCATGTCGGCTTTTGATGCCGCACCAGATTGCGTCACCGCCTCTTTCACAACAACCTCAAGATCCGCATCCGATAATTCAGCGGGCATGTATTTTTTCAAGACCTCAAGTTCCACTTTGTTCCCTTCTGCCAAATCTGATCGTCCACCCGCTTCAAACTGATCGATCGCTTCTTTCAGTTGTTTGGCTTGAGATTTAATCACGTCCAAAACCTCCACTTCTGTGAGCGGGCGAATAAGATCTATCTCTTTATTTTTGAGCGCAGACTTCAACATACGAAGCGTCGAGAGTGTCGATTCGTCTTTTGCACGCATCGCGTCTTTAAGGTCGGATGAGATTTGTTCGAGGAGGGACATAAAGGCAGAGTGAAAGAGTGATTGAGTGAAAAAGTGAAGGAAAAATGACTTTTCTTTTTTTGTTACGAGAAGAAAAAAGGCTTACTTCCTTCACTCTACCACTCCATCACTCATTCACTTTCTAGTAAATTATTTGAAAGAAAATAGAGCACGTTTTCACGTCCCCTATTATTCTACACTATCGACGCTTCTGCGTGCGAGGTTCATCCACAAGTTGTCCGATGCGTGCCAAGTACTCGCGCTTATCGCGAATTTCAAGACGACGGATCGCACTGACTTTTTGCTTGTTTTTGGTTGGCGCGGCGGCAAAGTATCGGAGTTTGCGTGCTTCAAGCGCGTTTCCAGACTGCTGGAGACGGCGAGAATAACGACGGAGCAAACTTTCGAAACTTTCACCTTTGCGACGTTTAACATCTACCACAAATTTTTCACACCCTTTCAGTGTTTACGAATAATGCTGGGATTATGCAGGAATATTGAAAATACGTCAAGAACCTATTTGTAGGGGCGGGTCTTGTGCCCGCCCTCGCTAAAACAAAAGAAATTGTTCAGCCAAATACGACCCAAAAATCAACACAATCCATCCAGCAACCGCCAAAAACGGTCCGAATGAAAGCGTAGATTTTAATTGCGCTTTCTTTTTCCAAATGAGAAATGCGGCAAATAGTGCTCCAATGATATAGGCACACGCAAGCACAAGCATCCCCTGTGCGGCACCGAACATTACGCCGAGCAACACGCCGAATCGAATATCCCCATCCCCCACCCACTTTCCACGGGAGAGCAAAAACTGCAGAGCAAAAAATCCACCGATCACGACGGCACCGACCGCAATCGTCATCCAAGGAATTCCAAGAAAGAAGTTGAAAATCGCGATGAAAAGAATTCCGGGAAGCGTGATTTGATCTGGAAGAATTCCTTGACGTATATCGATCAAAAACAAGACAAGAAGGAGCGAAGAAAAAACAAGGTCGCGCAAAAGAAACAGCGCTGCATGATCCGGAACAAATCCAATGGGGAGAAGCACGGGGACGGTCAATCGCCACGCGACAAGACCAAACAAGAGCGCAGTTGCACATTCGATGATCGGATAACGCCAAGAGATCGATTCATGACATCGGCGGCATCGGCCGTGCAAAAAGAGAAAGCTGAGAACGGGAATAAGATCAATCATCTCGAGGGTGGCGTGACATTTTTCGCAGACAGATCGCCCGACAACCATGGATTGACCGGTTCCGAAACGATCAACCACAAGACACAGAAAACTTCCGATAAAAAATCCTGCCGCGACAAGAAGAAAGATGGTCATAAGATGTTTATTGTTCTAAGACAGAGGAAACGGTAAGAGGTGTGACATTTGTGTTCAAGACAACAACCACTCGTCGTGTCAGACCCGAGTTTGTTCGCGTCAATGTAACGGTGCGTTCGGTTCCATTTGCGATAACCGAAGCAACACATGTGTACGAAGCAAGATCGACAGAGGTTGGACTGTAATTGCTATCTGCATAAAAATGAATAAGTACCTCATCCAAGCACCCAAACAGTTCTGAACGTACTTGTTCAGATTTTGCTTGCTCATCGATACTCAAAAAACCATTCACACTGCTCTGGGCAAGCAATAAAACAACGGCCGTTGCGGTGACACCCAAAATGAGCAACGTCAAAAAAAGGATCATCCCACGACGCGGTTGCTCCACTTTGTGATTTGTTACTTGTAATTTGTTGCTTTTCATAATGACCTCCTAATTTTCGGTTGTGTGTGGCTGAAGATCAACGGTTGTATCCGCAACCAGACGCGCATTCTGATATGGATCAAGGGTGGAAGGGTTCATGGTTGCAACATCTAAGTGGAATCGAAGACCTGTGAGAACACTCGCGCTGTTGCGCACAACATCCACCTGCCATGACTGCACATCTAAATCCGGATCCGTCAGATAAAACGCGGGCGACGCTCCACGCGTCATGCGCAACCGATGCACCGTTTGATTTCCTCCGGGCAAGACAATCACCTGATCTTGGCGATCGATGGTGATGGTCTGTCCTGTTGCGTCAAGGAAGATGAGGGTACCGGGCGTTGTTCCAAGGGTTGAAAGCGATGTTTTGATCTGTGTTGCTTGTGTAATGTCGCGCGTGACTTGTGACAAAATGAGAGATGAAGAGGTGTTGATGCGATTGCGCACATCAAGCAGACTCACTTGTCGTGTAACGCGAACAAGCGACAACACGAGTGGCGGAAGAATCAAAACCAGAAGCGCAATGTACAAAAGCGTTTCGATCAAGGTTATGCCTTTGTGTAATTTCCTGCGCATCATAGGCTATCCAGACGGAACAAATGGCGGTGTGGTAAAACTTGTGCCGTCTGCAAAGATAAGCGTAATCGTGATGGTTGAACCGGACATCTGATCCTCAAACTGCGTTTTGTTCAATTCGTACTCAACACCAGGATTCAAGGTAAAATTTTGGATATCCAATATTGTTCCACTCTCCTGATCCCCAGACGGCGTTCCTGGGCCCGCTTGAGACCACACTTTGTTTGAGCCAATAAAAACCTGCTCAATTTCCGACCCATTATCCCAAGTAAAAATCATTTTATCGATCACAATCGGCGCACCGGAACAGGTGTTAGAGAAATAGACGGTGCGTAATTGTTTTCCTCCAAACCACTGACCATTTGTCAGGTAATCAATATTCGAACAGTTAGCCTGCGAAGGTTGAAAACACGAACCTTGTGGGTCATCCCAGCGTGTTCGCAATGTCGAGAACGTCATCGCGTGCGTGCGCCCTGCAAGATCGATCCAAGCAACATCGCTCTCGAGTGTTTTGCTGTCTGGATCTAGCGTTCCACCGGATGACACAATCTGACAACTTGCGTTGCGGTTCACATCTTTCACCCGAACCGTACGTGTGATTCCTGTTGTGATTGTTTGCGGCGCACTTGCTCCGAGGAGCCATCGATTGTTTGAAAAGGAGAGGCTTCCTACAGCCGTTGTTGTTAAATCTGCAAACGAAACCGATTGCAATGCGCGCAATCCTTCTTGCGCAGCCCACGCAGCGCGAATCGACTGCCCTCCGCGCGACACCCCACCGGACACATTCACGATTCCTCCCAAAACAGAAAGGATAAGTGCGAGCAAACCGACACTTAACAACACCTCAAGCAAAATAAATCCGCTCGGTTTCCGTTTGAAAAAATTGTGCGAAAAAAAACGCATAGATTATTCGTGACGAACCGGAATTCCGGTTGCAGGGATATCGATCTGAGTCGTTGCGGCGTAGCTTGAAACAGTGAGCGATCCATAGTGCGGCGTTTCCCCGGTCAAAAAGGTAAAAAGAATTTCATGATCATTCCCGGAAGATGGCAATGCCCCGCTCAGTTGCACGGAGGGAAACTTGAGCGTGCGGCCAAGCGGAAACAAAATATCTTGTGTTGTGTCTCGTGACGCATAAGACGCGCCGGAAAAAAGAACAGCCTCGGACGCAACGCGCGTTACATCATCATACGCTAAATACACACCCCAATTTGATCCATTCATTCCGTTGCGCGCGCGCATGGCGGCGAGTCCTAACACAGATTCCACTTGTCGAGAACCACGCCCCGCAAGCACGTTTTGAAACACGCTATCGGCCTGAAATCCAACCACAAAAATCACGAGAAGAATTCCAATCGCAAGAACAACTTCAAGAAGGGTGAATCCACGAGAATGCATAAAGGTTAAACCGAACTCACGACTTTATAAATTGGCGAAAGAATCGAGAGAGCAAGACCTCCGACCATGAGACCGATAAAGATGATCAGGATTGGTTCAAGAAGAGATGAGAGATTGCGTGTTAAGTCATCCACCTCTTGTTCATAAAAATCTGCGAGGTAAATAAACATTTCCCCAAGCGTTCCGGTTTCCTCTCCCACACGAATCAATCTGAGCGCAAGGGGCGGAATCAAAAATGGATACGCTTCCATGAGCTCTGTAATGGTTTTTCCACGACCAACGCCCGCTTGAATTTTTGCAAATAACTCTTTGTAGTGAACATTTTTTAAAATTCCGCTGGAGATTTGCAAAACTTCGCTAATAGATAGCCCGCTTTGAAGAAGCGTTCCCATCAGTCGCATCACGCGCGCCAAGTTGGTTTGGCGGGCAATGCGTCCCAAAATAGGCGCATGCAAAATAATCCAGTGCGTGAATGGTTTTACCGGACGAAGTCGTGTGAGATACGTTCCCCCAACACTCGCCGCAATGACGAGAACAAGAATCAGCCACCCGTGCGCCTCGACCGTTCTTGAAATCCAAAGAACAATGCGCGTAGATAACGGAAGTTCCACATGCAAGGAATCAAAAATACCAATAATGTTTGGCAACACAAACACAACAATCCCAACCGTAATACTGATACCGATCGTCAAAATAATCATCGGATACATCATGGCTCCGCGTATTTTTTGATTCAGATCATGTTCCTTTTGGAGCTGAATGGTGATCTGATCCAAATTTCCTTGAAGCGTTCCGGATGTTTCTCCCGCACTAATCAAATTCAAATACACAAGTGAAAACGTGTGCGGAAATTCTTTCAGCCCGTCAGACAACGTATTTCCTGTGCGCACAGAAGATTTAAGCACGGTCAAAATCTTCTGCAGCGGACCTTTCGCTTGTTGCAACAAAATATCAAGTGCGTCATCAATCGGGAGTCCAGATCGAAGCAGCACCGAGAGGTATTTTGTAAACAAGAGGAGCTCCACGTGCGTAAGACGCGGCTCCCTGAACGAAAAGGACATATTATTCTTGCATCACGCGAATTAACTCTTCGACGGTTGTGTCTAAACTCAAAACTTTACGAACCCCATCAAGCGCAACGGAGGTCATTCCTTCTTGCCGCGCGAGCGCTTCAATGTCCGTACTACTTGCATGCGCTAAAATCTTTTCTTGAATGGCTGGTGAATTTTCCAACACTTCGTAAATTCCAATGCGTCCCTTGTACCCCGTTCCGTTACACGCTTCACATGTTCCGGCTTGTGCAACCGTTACGGAATCTTTTTTGTTAAATAAAGCTTCAAGGACTTCCGGACCAAACACTTCTTGAAAATCCTTTTTTTCAATCTGCTTTTCTTTTTTACAATCCGGGCACACGCGACGCACAAGACGTTGGGCAATCGCACAAATAAGGGTGGAGGCAACCAAAAATGGTTCAACTCCCATATCAATCAAACGCGGAATTGTTGTTGCGGCGTCGTTTGTGTGAAGGGTGGATAACAACTTATGACCCGTCATTGCGGCGTTCACAGCGATTTTTGCCGTTTCTTGGTCACGAATCTCTCCCACCATGATGATATCTGGATCTTGTCTCAAAAGTGAACGGAGTCCTGTTGCAAATGTCAGTTTCGCCACACGATCAACCTGACTTTGGTTGACGCCTTCGATTTCAAACTCAACCGGATCTTCAATGGTTGAGATATTCACCTCGCGCTGGTTTAACACCTCAAGAATCGCATAGACAGAAGTTGTTTTTCCAGAACCGGTTGGACCAGTTGCAAGAAGCATGCCCCAAGGTTTACGAACAGCTCGATGAACACGCGCCAGATCTTCTGGTGATAATCCGAGCTGTTCAAGGGAAAGTTTGTGCGACTGACTCGAGAGGAGACGCAACACAGCCTTTTCGCCAAATTCTGTTGGAAGCACAGAAACACGAACATCTACATCCCCAAGAGGATTTGTATATTTAAAACGACCATCTTGTGGAGCATGGTGTTCGTCCGTTCTCATGCGTGTCAAAATCTTCAAACGCGCAATCAATTGCACATGGAGGGGAAACTGAACTTCAAATTCATCATGCAAAATTCCATCAATACGCACACGAATCATGCCATGGTCTTTCCATGGCTCCATGTGAATATCGGACGCGCGAACCGTATGGGCAAAATTCATGAGCCCATCAAAGAGGTTCACCACCGCATCTTTACTATTCTCTCCCTGCGCTTTTACAATAAGCTCATTGACTTCTTCACGAAGAGGCCTCTCTGAACTCGCGGTTTGGATGATTTTAGTCATTTTTTTTGGCTCATCGTCTTTGATAGACTTTTCTATTTTCTTTTTTGCTCTCGGCATACGTTCAGGCTTAACACGATTATTCCCTCTCTATCATATCGTAAAACGCACGCAAGACAAAACGTTATCCACACAGATATGCAAACCTGTGCTAAACTATAGGTATCTTTTACTCTTTAATTTTTTATCTCTGTCGTATGCAAGTACAACGCAAAGGTTTTACCTTGATTGAGCTTTTGATCGTGATCGCGATCATCGCCATCTTAGCCGCAGCATTATTCGTTGCTTTAAACCCAGCGAAACGTTTCTTAGACGCACGTGACGCAAAACGTAACCAAGACTCAGAGGCTGTCGTTGCTGGACTGAAAGCCTATCAAGTGGATAACAATGGAAGTTACCCAGCTGTCGTTTCTGCGCTTACTGCCGGAACGGCTTACACCATCGGAACAAACGGAGCCGCAGGTTGTGACGCTGGTTGTACCGCAAAAGTCACCAATGCTTCTTGTGTAGATATGGTTGCCCTTGTGACAGGAGGTTATCTCGGTGCTGTTCCAAAAGACCCAAGTTCCGGAACAGACCTCAAGACCGACTACTACGTCATTCGTAGCACAACGGGAACCATCGAAGTCGGAGCTTGTGACCCAGAAGGCGGAACAGCAATCAAGGTGGTACGCTAAAACGACCATCAAAAAACCATCCCGCCATGGCGGGATGGTTTTTTCTTTATTCTCTTGCAACCGGTGACTGACGGACAATTTCTTTCTTTTCTTTTTCCGTGCTCAATTTCTTTTTGACGACCGCAACAATCTTATTGATGTCGACAATTTCTTGGGCGCCGGATTCCATATCGCGAATAATGATGGTTCCATCGAGCACTTCTTTTTGTCCCAAAATAATGGTGTATTGAACCGCGAGTTTATTTGCGGCTTCAAGTTGTGCCTTGAGCGCGTTCTTTCCAAACGCTTCTGCAACCGGAATTTGTGCCATACGGAAATCTTCATACAACTTGAGTCCTACGCGACGCGCGGCGTCTCCGAGTTGTGCAAAGAAGACTTGTGGGTCTGGGCGTTGTGGTGGGTTGATTCCCATTTCTCCAAGCGCCTTTGCCACACGATCCATTCCAATTGCGAATCCACATGCAGGTGTTGGGCGTCCACCGATAAGTTCAACGAGTCCGTTGTATCGTCCGCCTCCACCGAGCGCGCTTTGTGCTCGCTCTGGTTCATTGCTGTCGAGAACAAACTCAAACACGGTATGTGTGTAATAATCGAGTCCGCGAACGAGGTGTGGGTTCAAGACGTATGGAACTTGGATTTCCTCCAAGAACTCGAGGACTTTTGTAAAGTGTTCTTTTGAAGCGTCGTCGAGCCAGTCGAGAATTTGCGGAGCGTCCGCAAGAAGTTCTTTCATTCCCTCTTCTTTGCTGTCGAGTAATCGGAGTGGGCTCTTTTGCAAACGACGTTTGTCATCTTCGGACAATTTATTGCGATGTGGGCGGAAGTAACTTGTAAGCTCAGCCAAATACGCTTGGCGAGTTTCCGGTGTTCCAATCGAGTTCACTTGAACTTTCACGTTCAATCCAAGATCTTTGAAAATTTGATATCCAAGAACAATGAGCTGTGCATCCATGATTGGCTCGTGTGTGCCAAAAACTTCGAATCCAGCTTGATAGAACTGGCGATAACGCCCAGCTTGTGGACGATCATGACGGAACATCGCTCCTTCGTACCAAAGTTTTACCGGTTGTGGACGATCTAACATTCCGTGATTGATGTACGCGCGAGCAGCAGATGCCGTTGCTTCCGGGCGAAGCGCAACCATTCTGTCAGACGGATCTACGAATGCATACATTTCTTTTTCAATGATGTCGGTTTGTTTTCCAACGGTGCGTTGAAACAAATCCGCGCGCTCAAGGATTGGAAGATCTATGCGGTCGAATGTATACGCCTCCGCCAAGTTTCTGACCGTGTCGCGCACAAAGTTCCACTTCCCTTGTTCTTCTGGCAAAATATCACGAAAACCACGCAACAACTCTGGTGGTGCTTTTGCCCCACCTTTCTTTTCTTTTTCTTCTCCTCCATCCGCCTTTTCCACTTTCTTTACAACAGGAACCGGTTTAGGTTGTTCTTTTCTTTTATTGAATGGCATAATTTTCATGGTAGCCGCAGGCTTCAGCCTGCGTTCGGGTGCATCGCAGACTAAAGTCTGCGGCTACCCATTTATAGATTGAAATCAGGATCTGAAAATGTGGAGATGCGGTTTAGGGGCAATCCTCTGACCCAGACGCGACCAATGAACTGTTTACGATTCACAGCTCCAAAACTGCGTGAGTCCATACTTTCTGGACGGTTGTCGCCCATCACCCAGTATTCCTGTGCGCCGAGCGTCGTCTTTTTCATGCCGTCTGTCGTAACGTCTCCAAGATATGATTCCGTAAGAAGAATGCCATTTGGGTGATCTGTATTATAAATGGTAACGTGCCCTCCACTTACTTCAACCGTTTCTCCTGGAAGTCCAATGATGCGCTTGATAAAAAATTCTTTTGGATCACGCGGATAGCGGAAGACAACGATCTCTCCACGCTCCGGCACGCGCATGCGGTAAGAGAGTTCGTCGATAATGAGGTACTCCGAGTCAAAAAAGTTTGGTTCCATGCTCGCGCCTTTCACATAAAACGGCTGAATGAGAAAGTAACGGATCGGAATGATGATGGCACAGGAGATGAGAATGATCTGAATCACTTCAACAAAAAAGAGCGCGACCGAAGCCCCGACGGGGCCGAACTTTCTCAGAAAAAGTGGTTCCAGCTTCTGAAACGTCTTTGACATAAAAATAAAATGATGGATAGGCAGTAAATCCTCTTCAGGATATCAAAAAAAAAGACCCTAAGCAAGGGTCGTGTAGGACGTCTGATGCGCGTGTCATTACTCCGCGGAAAGAAATTTGGCGAGTTCGTGGTCGTACACGAATTTGCCCATTTCTCCCCCTTTTTCAAGCGTGCCAAAGAAGTTTTGAGCGGGATCTAGGATGATGGGCTCTGTTCCCTCAAGCTCAAACCGTGCCCAAGCATGGCTAAACAAGTTGGGAATGTAACAGCGACACACAGACATGGTTCCTTGTGTCAAGCCCATTTTGGAAAGAAGCTCGAACACTCCAACCAAGAACAGCACCATGTGCCGACACACCCCGGTCTTTGCCTCAAGGTACACATCAAGCGACAATTCTGCGTCTGGTTCAAGTTTTGCCGCACGAAACACTTCCGCAGTCTTTCGCTCATCATACGGCAAACACGCCATGGTAAGCGTGAACAAATCTTGGGGAAGATCTTGTACAAACGCTCGAGCCACACCTTCATGCGTTGTCTCGAATTGGAGATCACCGCGCAACAACTTTGTCCGCATGAGATTCAGACGATCGTCGACAAACGCGACAAGGAGCGATTTGAGAAACGGACTCGACGCATTGAGTGTGATCGCCTCGCGTGGCCGGTGCCCAAGATACACTCCCCCAAGAACGCGTGTTCCGGTTCCAATGATATGACGACCACGAAATCGGCCGTACGGGGCATGCGGATCTGACGCATGCGCCTGACGATAATCTTTGTGTCCAATCAATCGTTCAACCGCGATTGCTGTGTTTGAAAAACGCGATCGATCAATCGATCCATCCACAGACCTCCCCATTCCGGCGATCGTATCGGTGATCTCTTGGGTTGTTCGACGTTCAAAGAGCTCGTCCACGAGGCGTGGGTTGAATTCATATTCCATGGGTTTCTCCCGCATAAAAGAACGATAACGTAATCTATCGAAAAAACGGGAGCGCGTCAAGAAAACGACCTTGATTCATGTACACAAAATTGATACAATCGGTTCAAGCTATGGAGCATCCAAAAATTGATTTCTTGAAGCAAAAATACGATCTTGAAAAACCGGATGAGAAACCGTTTCTTTTTTTTCGCAAGACGCTCATCGCCTCTTTTTTAACACTCGCGATTGTGGGTGCGGCTTTTTCGTTTCGCGTTGATACAACGACCGATGGAAACACGCAAGCAACGGAACTCTCGCTTTTCTCCATTATCCGAAACTTTGTTTTACCGGGTGATGACGTTTTGGACGGAGAAACAGAGGACCGCGTGAACGTTTTGTTAACAGGAATTGGCGGAGCAGGACACGAAGGAGCACAACTCACGGACACTATTTTATTTACAAGTTATCGTCCTTCCACCAAAAAATTAGCGTTGATGTCACTACCGCGTGACATGACTGTTCAGATTCCTGGATACGGATATCAAAAGGTCAACCATGTAAACGCCTACGCGGAAAAAGAAAAACCTGGCACGGGAGCCGTTGCCACAGCCGAGTTCATTGGCAAAACACTCAAACAACCCATTCACTACTACATGCGTGTTGATTTTAGCGGATTCGCAGAACTCATCGATACGATTGGTGGAGTGGATGTAAACGTTGAACATCCATTCACCGATCCCGCGTATCCGATTGTTGGAAAAGAAAAAGACACGTGTGGAAACAGCAAAGCCTCCATGAACGCAACCCCGGAAGATCTTCTAAACCCGTCCTCCGGCCCCGCTGTTCTGCCACCAGATTACGGATGCCGTTTTCAAGTCCTCACCTTTAAAAAAGGGATGACACACATGGATGGAGAAACGGCGCTTGCGTTTGTGCGTTCTCGTCATGGAAATAATGGTGAGGGTTCGGACTTCGCGCGTTCACATCGCCAACAAAAAATTATGCTCGCCGTTAAAGACAAGGTCTTTTCGGCCTCCACATTTTTGAATCCTGTTCGCATCACAGGTATTTTCGAGACACTCCAAAAAAATATCTCCACAAATCTTTCGGTCTCACAACTCATGCGACTTGGAAAAGAATTTCGTGATTTGGATTCAGAGGAAGTCGTCAATCATGTCATTGATAATTCTCCGAATTCACCTCTTTACGCCACAAACCTCAACGGTGCGTACGTTCTTCTTCCAAAAAATGATGACTGGACTACGCTCCAACAAATGGCGCAATACATTTACACACCAGATCCAAGAAGTGACGAGCGGACAAACCTTGCCACAACCGCAACAGCACCTAAAATCGCGAATCCTCTTATTCGCGTCGAAATCCAAAACGGAACCAACGTTGCCGGCCTTGGCGTCAGAGCATCTCAGCTCCTTGCCACACACGAAGCATTCACGGTCATTAAAGTCGGAAATGCCGTCACGCGCGATTACAATCACACGGTCATTTATGACCTGACAAATGGCGCGAAAACAGATGAATTACAAACGCTCAAGACTTTTTTTCAAGCAGATATCGCTTCTGCTTCTGGTTTCATGAAAAACAGTGACGTTGTTCCACAACAAGTCGCCGTCACTCCAGACGACTCAAAGCCGGTCCCAACAGGTTCCAAGGTTGACTTTTTGGTCATTCTCGGGCAGAGTGCGCGGGATGTCGTCTTGAAATAAGAAGCGGCAAAGTGATGGAGTGATAGAGTGGAAAAGTGAAAGAAGAAAAGCAACTTTTTATTTTTTGAAATACAAAAAAACGGTTTTCCAAAATCAAAAAGC
>MGEI01000005.1:310582-492186 GCA_001791305.1 Candidatus Uhrbacteria bacterium RIFCSPLOWO2_01_FULL_47_17 | reverse complement strand
CCTCCCCCTATGACCTCTAACAATCTTCCTACCGTCGCGCTCATTGGTCGCACGAACGTTGGTAAATCTACGTTGTTTAATCGCATGATTGAACAATCAAAAGCCCTCGTCTCTGCAACTGCTGGCACCACACGCGATCGTAATGATGGTGAGTGTTTGTGGCGCGGAAAAACGATTCGTGTCGTTGATACCGGAGGATTAGACGTAAACAAGCGCGACGAAATTGAAAAAAATATTTTGATCCAATCCGAACTCGCCATGAAAGAAGCGGATGTTATTTTGTTCGTGGTTGATTTAAAAAATCCCCCACTCCCCTCTGATCTTGAACTTGCAAGCAAACTTTGGAAAACAAAAACTCCCATCATTGTTGTCGGAAACAAGGCAGAGAAAGCTGCAGAACGCCGACGTGCTCACCAACCAGATTGGCGTTTGCGAGGACTCCCGGCTCCAATCGCCGTATCTGCAACACAAGGATCGGGTGTTGGAGATTTGCTCGACCTTGTGTATGAGAAACTCAACGAGATCGGAAAACACCCGGTTGATTATACAGAATTGGACGCAACGCGCGTGGCCGTTATTGGAAAACCAAACGTTGGTAAATCCACATTGTTAAACGCACTTCTTGGAACAGATCGATTCATTACAAGTTCAATCGCACACACCACACGCGAACCGAATGATGTCCTGCTTCACATCGGAGACAAAAACTATTTGATCTATGACACGGCCGGCATGCGTAAACACGCACGCATCAATCAAGCGGGAGGACTCGAAAAAATGGCCGTTGATAAAAACGAATGGGTCATCCGACAGTCCGACGTCTCGCTGCTCGTTTTGGATGCCACCGAGCCAATTGGATCACAAGAAAAACACCTCGCCGGAATTTTGGGTGACTCGGGAGCGGGTGTGATTATCATCGTGAACAAATGGGATCTCGTTCAAGACAAAGATGTGTCCACCATGAACGATTACAGAAAATATCTTGCGGGAGAACTTCCGTTCATCACCTGGGCACCAATCATGTTTGTCAGTGCAAAAACCAAACAACGCACAAGCACGATTTTCAAAATGATCGATGACGTAGGACACAACAGAAGCATCCAGCTCGACATGAAAGAACTCGACGGCTTCTTGCGCGAAGCACTCCGTACACACTTACCTTCGCTCGGCAAAGGAAAGAATCCGCCAAAGGTTATGGGACTGAAGCAAGTTTCAACAAAACCACCGAAGTTCGACCTCACCCTGAAGGCGCAACGTACAGATGCGCTTCATCCAAGCTATCTCCGATTTATCGAGAATCGCTTGCGTGAACTCCACGACTTCCGTGGAACTCCCATCAACATCAAAGTAAGAATCGCAACAGCCGTTTCAAAATAGAAAAACTCGATGCATCACGCATCGAGTTTTTTGTTGGATAAAAAAATGCATTCAGTATATGAATGCAAAGAGGAAGAAATTATCGGTCGTTTGTGTCTCGGGATGGAAGCACTTTCTGAGAATCTGGTTCGTAAAGCGAGAAGCCGAAGAAGTAGATGGGCGCGATGATTGTCTCCACGAGCAGAATGCCCCAGATCACATTTCCCACAGAAAGTTCGTGGCGATCTTTGGATCTCGTACTTCTTCCTTGTTGAAGAGGCCGTACGTCTCATACATCACCCCATTGATACGTTTGTTGTCCGCACAGGATGCGAGACTGACCAGAAGTGACATCATGATCAAAATTCCCACGAAACGCTTCAGCATCTTGTTTCCTCCAAGGAACGAAAGTTTGTGTCTGCATATAATCAACGAATCGCCTTTTTGTCAATGATATGGCATAATCCCCTCATATGCATCTCATTGTTGGACTTGGAAATCCAGGAAAGAAATATGAACGCACCCGACATAACATTGGGTTTCTTGTTGTTGAAGAACTCGCGCGCCAATTAAACGCGACGTTTAAAAACAAAACCGCGCTTGAGGCGGAGGTGGCGGAAGCGGAAGGGATCGCGCTCATGAAGCCGCAGACGTTTATGAACATCAGTGGGCGTGCAGTAAAATCGTTTCTCACCAAACACAAATGCAACACATCCGAAATTCTCGCGATCTATGATGATGCGGACATTCCGTTTGGAACGGTAAAGTTCCGTGAAGGTGGATCGTCCGCCGGACACAACGGCATGCAATCCATCATGGATCAATTTCCAAAAGGAACACCGCTTGCGCGCATTCGCGTTGGAATCGGTCGCCCACCGAATCCAGACATTCCGCTTGATGCGTTCGTTCTCCAGAAATGGACAAGCGAAGAAGAAAAGAAATTACCCGAAATCATCGAAGCGACGATAAAAAAAATCAACGAACGCATCCATGTCCCAACCTGATTTAAAATACTGGCTTGCGATTGCGCGCATCCCGAATCTTGGGAGTGCACACATGAACAAATTATTTCGCGCGTTCCCCACAATGGAGCGCGCGTTTTCGGCATCGGTTGTGGATTTACTCGAGGCGGGATTTAAACCACCCATTGCGAATGCATTTTTGCAGGAACGACTTCATGTGAATCCTGATCAGGAACTTGAGAAACTTCTTGCAACAGATGTTCATGCGGTCACACGTCGCGATCCAGCATATCCACCGCTGCTCTCAAAAATTTACGATCCACCTCCTGTTCTTTATTATCGCGGCACACTCCCAGACCCTTCACGCAAACACATTGCGGTTGTTGGAACGCGTCATCCAAGCTCATATGGTCTGCGCGTCGGAGAAAAAATTGTTGGCGATCTCGCAGAAGCAGGCGTGGTGATTGTAAGCGGACTTGCGTACGGAATTGACGCACTCGCACATGAAGCAACATTGAAATGTGGTGGCACAACCATTGCGGTTCTTGGAAGTGCTGTGGATGCTCCGTCCATCTACCCTGCGGGCAACAGACATCTTGTCTCTCAAATCCTCGCGCACGGTGGCGCCATCGTTTCAGAATATCCGGTCGGCACGCTTCCGCTTCCATTTCACTTCCCTCTTCGTAATCGCATCATTGCAGGCCTTGCGCACGGAACCCTTGTTGTGGAGGCGGCACAAAAATCCGGATCACTTATCACAGCTCGAGCGGCTCTCGAGGGTGGACGTGATGTGTATGCCATTCCAGGTGACATTGATTCAGAAATGAGCGAGGGGCCGAATAACCTGATTAAGATGGGAGCGATTCCTGTAACGTGTGCGGGGGATATGCTCGGGCTTGACCCCTCTCCCCAGCCCTCTCCCTCGAAGGGAGAGGGAACTACGAGCACGTTCACCTACGAACCTCGCTCTGAAACAGAGCGAGTCATTCTCGATCAACTCAAACGTGATCCCATGCATGTTGATGAGATCGCGCGTGCAACACTCATTCCAATCGATTCGCTTGGAAGTGCACTCACACTGCTCGAGATGAAAGGAATCATCAAACACGAAGGAGGCCGTTATTATACGCGGCAAAAATAACATTTAGTTGACGAAACAATTTTGATAAAGCATGATGCCTCTAAATATGTCATACAAACTCATCATTGTTGAGTCTCCAACGAAAGCAAAAACCATTACGAAATTTTTAGGACGCGAGTACCGCGTCTTATCTTCGTTTGGACATGTTCGTGATTTGCCGACAAAAGAAATTGGTGTGGATGTTGAAAACGGATTTGTTCCAACTTACATTGTTCCCCCAAACAGCAAACCACACGTCACCGAATTAAAGAAAGCGGCGAAAGACGCAAGCGAAGTCCTGTTCGCATCCGATGAAGACCGCGAAGGAGAAGCGATTTCTTGGCATGTGGCCGAGGTTCTCGGAATAGATCCTGCGAAGGCAAAGCGTATTACCTTTCATGAAATTACAAAGACTGCCATTGAGAAAGCTCTCGAGAATCCAAGATCAATCGATCAGAATCTCGTGGACGCCCAACAAGCACGCCGTATTCTTGACCGTCTCGTTGGTTACGAACTCTCTCCGTTTCTTTGGAACAAAGTTCGACGCGGACTCTCGGCTGGACGCGTACAGTCAGTCGCAATGAGACTTGTTGTCGAGCGTGAACGCGAACGCATGGCATTTAAGATTGAAGAGTACTGGTCGATCGAAGGCGTATGCGAAAAACTTGGCATGGACTTCCCTGCAAAGCTCGTTGAAGTCGACGGCAAAAAAGTTGCGGTCGGTGGATCAGAAGGCGCGGGTGAAAAACTCGAAATTAAAACCGAGAAAGAAGCGCGTGCAATTGTTGATGCCGTCTCGAACAAACCACTCACGGTTATCGATGTTGTGAAGAAAGAAGTTTCGAAAGCGCCTCCACAACCGTTTACGACTTCGAGTTTGCAGATCGACGCGAACAACAAACTCGGCATGAGCGCGAAGCAAACCATGACGCTCGCGCAGCAGCTTTACGAAACGGGTCGCATCACATACATGCGTACTGACTCCGTGAACCTCGCCGATAAGTTTCTCGACGAAGCACAAGTCTTCCTTGCATCTGAATTTGGAAAGGACTACGCAACCGGATCGAAAAAATATAAAACGAATAAAAAAGGCGCACAAGAAGCCCACGAAGCGATTCGTCCAACAGATCCTGCCACAACTCCAGAATCCATTCGAGCAGACCTTGAGCCACGACTTTGGAAATTGTATGATTTGATTTGGCGCCGCACGCTCGCGTCCCAAATGCCAAACGCACGCGTGAACCAAGTGCGTGTGGATATGGATGTTGAGAAGCATGTGTTTCGAGCGAATGGTTCGAGCATTCTCTTCGACGGCTACACCAAAATCTATCAGGCAACAAAAGAAAAATTCTTGCCGGATGTAAAACAAGGTGACACCGTGAACTCAAAGTCTATCGAACCGATTCAACACTTTACAGAACCTCCTGCAAGATATTCGGACGCGACGCTCGTGAAAGTGCTCGAGGAATATGGCATCGGTCGTCCTTCCACCTACGCGCCGACAATCAGCACGATCATCGATCGTGGATACGTTGAACGTGACGATAATAAGAAGCTCGCGCCAACAGATATCGCGATGATCGTTTCCGATCTTCTTGTCGCGCACTTCCCACAAATCGTCGACTACACCTTCACTGCGAAGCTCGAAAAAGAACTCGACGATGTTGCAGAGGGACAACTCGAATACGGTCCGATGCTTGAACAATTCTACAAACCATTTCATCAAAACCTCGTCGACAAAAACAAAACCCTCACACGTGATGACGTGATGCCGGACCGCATCCTCGGAAAAGATCCTGTGAGCGGTCTCGACATTATTGCAAAGACCGGCCGCTACGGCGCGTTCGTCCAGATTGGTCCTTGGAGTAAGGAAGACCAAAAGGCGAAAGTGAATAAACCGAAGAGTGCGTCGATCTTGAAAGGGATGAACATCGAGTCCATCACACTCGAAGAAGCGCTCAAGTGTCTCGAGCTCCCTCGAACACTCGGCACAACAAAAAAAGGCAAAACACTCAAAGCGGCTGTTGGACGATTTGGTCCATACGTCACGGACGGAAAAGTGTATGCCTCCTTGAAGGAACCGTTCGATCCTCTTTCGATCACCTTCGATCAGGCCGAGGAATTGATCGCGCTCAAAGAAATCTCTGTGCGTCCGCTCGCGGAACTCGGAGAAGATCCGACCACAAAAGGCCCGATCGTCGTACGCACAGGCCGATTCGGGGCGTACGTCACTGACGGAAAAACAAACGCTTCCCTCGGGAAGCTCATCGATCCTCTCACGCTTACGCACGATGAAGCCGTCGAGATCCTCGTAAAAAAACGCGCAGCACCCGTCAAAAAGTTTGGCAAACGCGCACAAAAAAAAACTCAGGCTGAATAGCCTGAGTTTTTGTTTACGATCGACCTCGACCACCACCCTTTCCTCCTCCGCCACCCTTCTTCCCTTTCTTTCCTCCTCCCTTATTCGCTTGCGCAATGGCTGCACGCTCAGGCGTATGCAAACTCTCTTGTACATGCACAAGAAGTTCTGCCTTTGCCGCCGTCGTGGCTTCAATCTGCGCCATAATGTCTGCTCGATTCGGATCCCCCTCTGGGGGGACAGCAGGGATCGGAGCTCGGTACTTCTCTTGCTCCGCCGCAGTCATATGCTGTACGAGCAAGGCCGTGTGTTCGTTCTCTTTTCGTTTTGCTTCACGTGCCGGCAAATCTTTTTCAACGGTTTCCAAAATCGCCTTCTTCGCCTCATCATCACCATGCTTATAGTTGTATTCTTCAAGTGGCGTCATGAGTGACTGAAGCGTCTTCTCATAATTTTTTGTCTCTTGATCCGCTTTTTTATTTTCACTCGTTTGCTGTTTCTTCAAATCTGCGTCTGTTTTCTTTGCCGCTGCATCCAACTCTTTCTTTGCTTTTTCTGCTGCGGATTTATTTGCTTTGTCCGTCGCTTCACGTTTCTTTGCTTCTTCTTTATCGCGCTCCTCCCACGTCTTCTTCACATCTCCAAGCAACAATCCGCCAGCGATTGGAATCTTCGCGAGCCATGGCGCATTCTTTTTCATCGTGTCTTTGCCCCATGTTTCAATCGCTGTCAAAAAACTGCTTCCTTTATATCCCAACCACTTTGGCACTTTTCCCGCAACGCCCCCCGTCTTTGCGGCCAAGTACGTTGTTGTTGCCCAAATGGGTTCTTTTGGTTTTGGCCCGCCAATCCCTTCATCAACTTCTGGTGGAACATCCGGATTCAAATATTTATCCAAGCGTTCACGCTCGGCATCATACGCATCACGATCCGCTTGACCGGCTTCTTTTTGTTTTTTCTTATGGGCAGCGTATTCCTCATCTGTCATTTCTCTGTGAACCACAACATCCGAACCTTTTGGTTCCGCTTCGAAAGGAGGTTCCGCACCTGGCTCGCGTTCAGTCATACATGGGAAAAATTGATACTTTATTTTCGCATACGCACAGCATTTTGTCCAAACGAAAATCTTTACATGAACGCGGCTGCGAGGTATCTTAGAAAAGCCGCTATGGATAACGTACGCACCTACGAGGACCTTGAAAGCCTCGTCAAAACACAATATCAAAATCCGGATCTTCCTCTTTTGCGCAAAGCATACGAACGCGCTGACCTCGCGCACGCAAAAGTTGTTCGCTTAACTGGCCAACCCTACATTACGCACCCCCTCGCGGTCGCTTACCGACTCGCGGAAATGGGATTGCATGTGAATGTGGTTGCCGCCGGGTTGCTTCATGATGTCCTCGAAGATTCAGGCATGACATCCGATGAGATGCGCGCGGAGTTTGGAGACGATATCACCTCCCTTGTCGAGAGCGTCACGAAACTGAAACATGCCGTGCACTACAGAGGCGAAGAACGCTATGCAGAAAACATGCGTAAAATGTTTTTGGCGATGGCATCAGACGTCCGCGTAGTCTTCATGAAGTTTGCCGATCGATTGCACAATCTTCAAACGCTCTACGGACAACCCAAACACAAACAATTGCGCATCGCGCGCGAGTCGCTTGAGATCTATGCTCCAATCGCCGGCCGTCTTGGCATGAGCGAGATTAAGGGAGAACTCGAGGATGGTGCGTTCGCGTACATCTTGCCGAAGGAATTCGAGCGCGTAAAAGAAATCATGGACGTGAAGGTTCGCGAGCGCGGAGCGCAAGTCAGTCGTATTATCGATCAGACCGAAAAGCTGATCGCGCTAAGTCGTATTCTGAATTTTCAGGTGTATGGTCGCGTGAAGCGTTTGTACAGTTTGTACAAAAAGATGCAGCGTTATAACGACGACATCGAAAAGATTTACGACTTGATCGCGATTCGTGTGATCGTCTCGAGTGTCGAAGAATGTTACGCTGTGCTCGGCATGATCCACCAACGCTGGCGCCCGCTTCCTGGACGCATTAAAGATTACATCGCACAACCAAAACCAAACGGATACCAATCGCTCCACACCACCATTTTTGCCGACGATAAAACGATCGTGGAGTTTCAGATTCGTACGCGCGAAATGCATGAACTCTCCGAATATGGAGTCGCCGCTCACTGGAGATACAAAGAAGACGGCTCACGCGATGTTCAAAACATGCGATGGATGGAAGAACTCATGCTCATCCAAAAAGAACTCGAGAGCAAAAAAGATTTCATGGAGCAGCTCGAGATCATGAAGATCGATGTGTTCAAAGACCGCATCTTCGTGTTTACGCCGAAGGGAGATGTCATCGATTTGCCCGAGGGTGCAACTCCCGTCGACTTTGCGTACGCCATTCACTCACAGATTGGAAACAAATGCTCCTCTGCGAAGATCAATGACGTGGTGCGAAACCTCGACACCACGCTCCACTCGGGAGACATTGTCGACATCATTACCGATAAGAATCGCAAAGGACCAAATCCGGATTGGTTGAAGTTTGTGAAGACTCGGCATGCGAAGAGTAAGATTCGTGATGCAACGAACTCGAGTGTAAGGTTGTGGCTGACAGGAATGTTGAGTCCGAAGGAGAAGGAAGGGAAAAAGAAAAAATAGCCGTAAGGCTATTTTTTGTCGGACAATAATTCGAGAAGATCCATCAGCTCCGGTCTCGAATAAAACGTAATCTCAATCTTTCCCTTCCCGTTCGACTCGGTAATATCAACCTTGGTTCCGAGAATCTCGCGTAGTTTCTTTTCGTGCGCCGCAATGTTCGGATCTTTTCCGATCGGCACGGAGCGCTTCGAAGTAATTCCTGTTACGCGTGCTTCTGTTTGTCGAACCGTCACTCCCCCGTTCAGCATTTGTTCGAAGAGGTCATGTTGCTTCTTTGGATCCGTCTCGGCGAGCAGAGTGCGGGCGTGTGATTTCGAGATGCGTCCTTCTTTGAGCGCGTCGAGAATCTCGGGCGGGAGATCAAGTAAGCGAATGATGTTCGCAACGTTTGAGCGGGACTTTCCGACACGCCGCGCAACCTCGTCTTGTTTCAAATTAAATTCGTCGATGAGTGCTTTGTACGCGATCGCTTCTTCAACTGCGTTCAGGTCTTGGCGTTGAATGTTTTCAATGAGGGCGAGTTCGAGCTTCTGTTGCTCATTGGCTTCTCGCACAATCACCGGAACCGTCTCGAGCCCGAGTGCACGAGCGGATCGCAAACGTCGTTCACCCGCAATCAACTCATACTCGCCATTCGAGCGAGTCACGACAAGTGGTTGGAGGATGCCGTGTTCCTTGATCGAGGCGATAAGGTCTTCGAGATCACTTGGTGAGAAGTGGTGACGCGGTTGATGTGGATTTTCTTTAATGTCATTCGGCGGGATTTCCAAAATCTCTTTCCGTGCGGACGGAATGATGCGTTCAGTCAAAGAATGTTTTTGTGGGATGAGAGAGCCAAGGCCTTTTCCCAAAGCAGATGGATGATTCATAGCGGTCGGTTAAAGAACACCTTCAGCGCGTAAGATAAATTCATGAGCGAGTCTTTCGTAAGATTTTGCAGCTTTGCTGAGCGGGTCATATCCGAGAATCGTTTTTCCAAACGATGGCGCTTCTGCGAGGCGGATACTACGAGGAATCACGGAGCGAAAAATCTTGTCTGGGAAGTGTCGGTAGAGTTCTTGTAAAACTTCTTTTGAGAGCTTCGTACGCGAGTCATACATGGTAATCACGGCTCCCATGATCTCGAGATTCGGATGGATGTTTGCGCGGACGAGGTTCACGGTGTTCATGAGGTCACGAAGTCCTTCGAGCGCATAAAACTCGGCTTGGACTGGGATAAGGATCGAATCGGATGCGACGAGACCATTGAGCGTGAGCATGCCGAGAGATGGTGGGTTGTCGATCAAAATGTAATCGTAGTCGTTGCGGACGGAGAGCAATGCTTTGCGGAGGTAATGTTCGCGTTCTTCCACGTTCACGAGTTCCACAGATGCGCCGGCGAGCGCCTCGGTCGCTGGGAGCACACGAAGACCTACGTGTGCGGTTGGAAGAATAAGCGACTTGAGCGAATGCGATCCGATCAATGCTTCATAAACTCCCGCCGAAAGTGCGCGGTGATCGATACCCGCTCCAGACGTTGCGTTTGCCTGCGGGTCAAGATCAACGAGCAACACAAACTTCCCCGCTTCCGCAAGATACGCAGCAAGGTTCAGAGTGGTTGTCGTCTTCCCCACACCACCCTTTTGATTCACGACCGAAATAATGTGTGCCATAGTCGAAAGAATTATAGCAGATAATATGTTTGTAGGGATGCCCCTTGTGGGTATCCATGTAATCGCAAACAAAAAACCACCACGTGAAGTGATGGATTTTTTGGTTGCGGGGATTGGATTTGAACCAATGACCTTCGGGTTATGCATACTTCTACAGTTTTCACTGCCTCGGACGAACCGAGTTTGGAGTCTGGACTTTCTCTTCACCCTTCCCGCCATCGGCGGGATTCGGGTGTCTGCCATTAAGTCTCTACACCTTCTTCGATACATTATCGAAGCTTGGCTCGGGATTACCATTGTTCAAAAGGCTTCCCCGAATTTGACAGAATTCATACAGAAATTACTTTCTGTGTAGCCCACTCTAAGATAATATTCCACGCGTCACGAAATTGAACAGAGGTTGGTTTTCGTTGACGCTTTTGAGATTCAACCATATGAATCTCGCTTCCATATTTTATGAACACGTTTACTGGGAAGACATAAAAGAGGTTTAATTCTTCGATGTAGACCACGGCAAAGTCAAAGTCAGATTCTTGGTAAACATCGCGTTTCATTACACGTCGATTCGTCTTTGTTCGACGATTATCAACAACGTAATTTCCCGTTTTGTTTTTCCAAGCGCTCTTGATTTGAATTTTTACCAATCGACCTTGTATATCGAATACGAGATCGTATGAAAGACGATCGCCAACTGGGCGCAAGACTCCCCAGCCATTTTGCAATGCCTTGAGAATCGTGGCCTGTTCCGCAATGTCACCCTTCAGTTTGGTGTTCATGCAATTTGAGAGATCTTAGAAATTGAGCCCGACGAGCTGCCAGGCTGCTCTACCCCGCGGTAATGTTTACTGGCGCGTGAAATGTATCTTACTTCAGATACAAAGTCAATCGAAGTAGAGTGGTAGCTGGAGAGGGGGTCGAACCCTCGACCTCGGGCTTATGAGTCCCGCGCTCTAACCAACTGAGCTACCCAGCCACGAAAACTTCCTAAATCGGCGCCAAATTGATTTGTCCTTGCGCTCCGCGTTCGCAGTACTGTCTGTACAGCTCACTTGCGGTGCTCGGCCTGCATCAATTTTGCATCCAATTTAGAAAGTTTTCTAATACTTCGAATTGTATGGTGCCGACAGTGGGACTTGAACCCACATGAGTTTCCCCACACGATTTTGAGTCGTGCGCGTATACCAGTTCCGCCATGTCGGCCTGTTTGTAGCGGTAAGATACCAGAATCGTAGAAATTCGTCCAGGTTCTGGATTCATTCCATAAACCATGCAAATCCTTCCCGACCAGCCAAATCTATGCTATACTTTCCAAATCTATGACCCTGACCACTCACGCGACTTTAGGTGCGGTTCTTGCTGGAGCTGCTGGAAATCCCGTACTCGCATTCATCTTTGGATTCATTTCTCACTTTGTTGTAGACATGATTCCGCATGGCGACACAGGCATGTCTGATAACTTTCGTGTTCACAAACGCCGCCGCAAACAAGCGGTCGCGTATGTCGCCGTGGACGCCATCATCGCCATTTTCTTTGTCCTCATGCTTGCGAACACGCGTGACATCATGTCGGTTCGCAATTTCACCTGGGGTATTATCGGTGGAGTCCTTCCAGATCTCCTTGTTGGACTCTATGACCTCACCAAGTCACCCCTGCTCAAATGGTTCTTCAAGATGCACTTTTACTTTCATGACTTCTTCGTAAAGCGCAAAGGTGAAGTTCCATTGTATTACGCCCTCATGGCGCAAGTCGTGTTGATCGCGTATTTACAAACAAAATTGTAATAAAAATCACAGAATTATTTCTGTGATTTTTTTTGTTCTACAGACTCGATAACTTGCAATGTCTCCCTTGCCGCTCTTTCCCATGTAAATTCTTTTGCGCGATCGATTCCATCTTTTCGCAACATCTTCACCCCCTCGGGAAGCAAAAGGCATTGCGCCATCGCAAGCGCAAACGATTCAACATCATCAACACACATCACAGCATCTCCACCGACTTCGACGATCGCCTCTGCTCGTGAGGCAATCACAGGCGTTCCAACGGCCATGGCTTCAAGTACGGGCAATCCAAATCCCTCATCAAATGAGGGAAATACAAACACAGATGCACGCGCAAGCAAGATCCATTTCTCTTCTTCTGTCACCGCTCCCAAAAACTGAATGACTCCTTCTGGCGCAAGATCAGACCAAACCTGATTGACTTCCTGAACGAGTCGAGACACTTCCTCCGTCCCCCATCCTTTTTTTCCCGCTAAAATAAATCGAACTGTTGAAACGCATTCTGGATGCTGACGCAAAAAAGCATCAAACGCCTCGATGGCAAACGGCAAATTTTT
This sequence comes from Candidatus Uhrbacteria bacterium RIFCSPLOWO2_01_FULL_47_17, assembly GCA_001791305.1. Classification (GTDB taxonomy): domain Bacteria; phylum Patescibacteriota; class Patescibacteriia; order UBA9934; family GWF2-40-263; genus XYB2-FULL-45-11. The sequence continues at coordinate 479,728 of MGEI01000005.1, read as the reverse complement.
GCGCGGTTCGATCGTTCCTAAAAACAACACAACGTCTCGATCAAATGGGAAACGCTTTGAGGACGCATCAAATGAAAGATTTTTTGGCACACCAACTCCTTCGTACACAACAGCCGTCTTTCCGGCAACGGATGGAAAAAGATTCACAAGACGCTCGGCGGTTGTTTTCGAAACAGCTAAAATGCGGCTCGCACGCGCAATCGATCGCGGAACAATGGTCCGCACAGAAAAATCTTGATTGCCGAGCGGAGCAAACCATTCTGGATGTTCGTAAATCGCAACGTCATGAATGGTAATGACGGAAGGTTTAAGCCACAAAAGCGGAATCTGACCGAACGGACTAAACACCAGATCTGCCCGAGAAAAAAGCCAGCGCAATGGAAGCAAAACGTGTCGTGAAAAAAACGGCACGTGTGGAATGTGCGATCGGATGATAATAAACTTGCTTTGCGCTCCTTCAACCAATACACGAATGCGTTCAAGTAAAAGCGCATTCGGAACGTACAACAAAAAGGTATGCTCCGTTTTCAACCGTAAAAGTCTTGTGGTGATTTCCCACGTATAGTGTTCGATCCCTGCCCCAACACCGCCGGATGCATCGCAGAGTGTTTCTCCATCAATCACAATTCGCATACTCAAAATAATTTTATCGACGCTTCCGTTAAGGAAAGAACAACCAAACCGGACACCAGAACCCCACCAATAATCGCTGGGACGGCAAACTTAGGATGCATACGAAACAAAATTGCAAGCAGACTCGCTGTCCAGACTCCACCGCCTGGATGCGGAATACCGACGAAGATGACAAGAAATAAAGCGCCGTATCGATCAAGCGCGTCCGCGTGTTTTGTGGAAAGACGAAAAAAATAGCGTTCAAAGATGCGGTGAATCTTTGGTGAATACCGAGACAGGGTCGTAATCAATTTTGGCAAAAAGAGAAAGAGTAAAACAAGCGGAATCAGATTTCCGAGAACGGACCAAATGTACGCTTGCGCAGGTGAAAAATGAAACACACCCATTCCAACAGGAATCGCGGCGCGCAACTCAACAATCGGCATGGCGGCAAGCAATGCGATCGTAAGTTCATTGGGTAAGAAGTGGATCACGCTGATCAGTTTTTGCATCATACGAAAGCTGTTCTGGCCATTTAAATGTTTGATACGACCAGACGGCGAGAGATTTGATATCCTGAAATCGATCGGTGTTTGTTTCGGATCCAAGCACGACCACAATGATCTCCCCCGCCCCTTCACGATGCAAAACCGTTCCAAGGCAGTATCCCGCTTCCGGTAAAAATCCCGTCTTCCCCGCAATCACCCCGTAAGGTTGCTGATTGATAAAGCTCGATAAAAGTTGATCTGTGCTTTTTAATTGATACGTTTTTCCGGATGCGGTTGTAATCGTATATTGATCATGTGCCGTTGCATCCCGAATAATTTCATTTTGTGCAACCACATCAAGCAACTTCACAAGGTCTGAAACGATCGATTCGTTGCGCGGCGACAACCCAGTTGGATCTTCAAAATGTGTGTGCTCCATCCCCATCGACACCGCTGTTTTATTCATCTTCACAACAAAGTCCTGCATGCTGAGTCCAGACAATCGAACAAGGGACGCAGTTGCGGAGTTATCCGAACTAATAAGACTTGCGTACATGAGATCTTTTACGGTCGCGTCATCACCAAATCCAACATGCTGAACTCCACCTGCGCGATAATCTGTGGATTCGAGTCGTGCCGGCGCTTGCAGATTCGGATTCGTACTCAAAAACACGAAAGCGGTCATGAGCTTTGTGATCGATCCGATCGAGCGCGGTGCATCAATATTCTTTTGAAACAAAACCTGTTTTGTTTTTCTGTCCACAACAATCGCGCTCTCCGCCGAAGTCACAACCCCAAGACTGTTTGGACGAATCTTTGTTGGAGCGGCGTCTGCGGAACGCGGCAACTTCGCATTTGGCAATGTGAAAAAATTGTAAAGCGATGGCGCTTGATCTTTCGGTTGTGTTGCGAGTCGTTGAACATCGTTCACATCAACGGGAAACACTTGCAACAAAGTGGAAGCAAAAATGATGTGCGTAAGGAACTTTAAAATCATACAACAGGTTCTTCCGGAGTCGTTTTGAGAAGCTCATCGATAGACGCGTTTGTGTGGAAGGATTCGTATTCGGGAAGTTCTTCGAGATGGGTAAGCCCAAGCTTACGCATGAAATCGATCGAAACCGAATAAACAGGCTGCAAACGCACGCGATCCTGTGTTTCTTCGATAAACCCTCGTATGAGAAGATTGCGAAGAATAATTCCACAATTCACCCCACGAATCTGTTCAAGCTCAGGGCGTGTGACAGGTCCACGATATGCGATCACTGTCAGTGTTTCGAGAGATGGCTTGGTAAGAAGACTGGTCGCGTCTTTCTTTAAGAAGCTTGTGACATCCTCTGAAGCATCAGGATTCGTGACGAACTGAACCTTGCCTTCTTGTTCGAGGAGGTGAATTCCCGAAGTACCACGATTGTATCGTGTACGAATATCTTCGACGGCTTCTGCGATTGTTTCCGCAGACGTATCGAAATATTTTTTCAGCTGATCAAGAGAAATAGGTTTCGCGGCGGCGAAGAGAATGGATTCAATGTTAGTCGTTAACATAAATGTTTGTAGGGGTACCCCTTGTGGGTACCCATTCGAATTGTTAATCCACCCGATGAATATCGATATCATGAAACGCGTCCGACTGCGCCACATGCACCACGCGCTGCTTCACGAGTTCGAGAAGCGCGAGGAAACTGATCACCGTATCCACTTTCGATCTACCTGTTCCGACAATATCACGAAACGTGAATCGAGCACGTTCCATAATCGCGTTTCGAATTTCATCGAAACGTTCCTTCACCGAGACGACACGCTCGAGCGCAACTTGTTTCAAGTTAAAAAACGGTTCAAGGTTTTTCAGCATCTTCGCGAATGACTCGCGCAAGGATGTTGTCGAGACACCTTCTGGAATCACGAGCTCAAGAATCTTAATTGCTTCCGGTTTCTCACGAGGGAACAATTCAACCTTTGCGTTGAATTGCTTTTCGAGATGCGCCGAGAGTTCCACAAATGCTTTGTACATTTTGAGTTGTGCCGCGAGATCCGAGGTGTCTTCGTCCTCGACGATCGGGTCGGGCAAGAGCAAGCGAGACTTGATGAGAAGAAGTCGTGTGGCGACAATCAAAAAATCCGCGAGCTCGTCTGGAGGCGGTTCGTTCTTCTCGATGTGTTCAAGGTACGACTCGGTCACATGCGCGAGTGAGACTTCAGAAATCGAAAGCGACTCGGCCTCAATGAGTTCGAGGAGGAGTTCAAGCGGACCGGTAAATTGTTCAGACTGAATCTCGAACATGTGGCTGTATTTTACCTGATCGAGAGACAACACGCAAAACAAAAAACCTGGGTTTCCCCCAGGTTTTTCGGTTGATTGTGTAAACCAAGGCTGAAGCCTCGGGTTACGAGAATCTAGGTTTTCAGTTGGATATGCACATCATTTAACGCCCGCTTTGGCATCTCGCTTGGCGCACCCATCATGACGTCGCGCGCGTCGCCTGTTTTTGGAATCGCAATGACTTCGCGGATGTTTGGTTCGTTTGCAAGAATCATGACAAGACGATCGATGCCGGGCGCGATTCCTCCGTGTGGCGGCGCACCGAACGAGAATGCTTCAAGCATATGACCGAACTGTTCCTCAATTTGTTCATTCGAGAATCCCATGATCTCGAATACGCGTCGAAGCGCATCCGGCTTGTGGTTGCGAATACTTCCTCCACCCGCTTCATATCCGTTCAGCACGATATCGTATTGTGTTGTGAGAATCTCGCCGATGTTTTTCTTCTCCATCAATTTATCCATATCCTCCGGCTTTGGCGAAGAGAATGGGTTGTGTGTAAACGTCCATCCTCCCTCTTCTGTTTTTTCGAAGAATGGAAAATCAATCACCCAACCGAACGCGAGCAGATTCGGATCGTTTTTATCTTCGCGAAGATCCGGTTTATCCGTTCTGTACTTCTCCATCGCTTCTGCATACGAGAGTCTCGGAAACGGAATTTGTTGAATGCGTTTTTCTGGCGCGCATGTTTTGACCATTTCAATCATCACCGCTTCAACGAGTTGCATGACGTCTTCACGTGAGACGAACGACATTTCCATGTCGAGTTGTGTGAACTCCGGTTGTCTGTCCCCACGTTGGTCTTCATCTCGAAAACAACGCGCAATTTGAAAATAACGCTCGACTCCGCCAACCATCAACAATTGTTTAAACTGTTGTGGGGATTGTGGAAGAACATACATCTTGCCTGGATGAACTCTCGACGGGACGAGGAACTCGCGCGCACCTTCTGGTGTTCCCTTTGTGAGAATTGGGGTTTCAACTTCTGTGAATCGTTGCTCGTGAAGAAACTTGCGAAAAAATGTTTCGACGTTGTCTCGAAGAACCAAGTTGCGATGCATGCGTTCCGAGCGAAGATCGAGATAACGATACTTTAAGCGAAGCTCTTCATTTACGATACGTGTATCAGAATCAATTTGAAATGGAAGCGTCTCGGATGTATTCAAAACAACGATCGACTTGATACCGATCTCGATCGTGCCAGTCAACATCTCAGGATTGATCTGTTTCGCACCACGCGCTTTCACTTCACCCTCGATCTCGAGGACATACTCAGGCTTGAGGCTGTCGACAATAGCCGCGGTTGCTTCGTCGAGGTCTGGCTTATACGCAACGACTTGAACGAGCCCAGAAGCGTCTCGCAAATCAATAAACACAAGTTTATCGCCCATTTTACGAAGCGTATTGACCCAACCATTTACACGAACCGTTTGGCCGGCCATTGAGGGGGTGTCTGAGATAAATGTTCTGTTCATAAATTGGTTTTAATACGACCGTTTTCCAAATCTTCCATTGCCCATTGAACAAAAACTTTTAATGCTTGCGCATTTTGATAATCATCAAACATTTCAGTTGGGTCATCAAAAATTTGATTCATAGATCCTTTAATTTCTACCCAAAAAAACCTTGAATAAGTGCAGGTATTGTCGCAAAGGGTGGGTTTCTTGTCAAACAAAAAACCTGCTTCCAAAGCAGGCAGAGAAAATTTACCGATCAATCCGTTTTACGATGTTTCCCCGGTCCCGGTACGTTATTTTGCGTACGTGTTCGATGGGTTGCGTTCGAACTGCCTCCTGTGGATTCGCTGTAGCGATCTCCAAGCGGCCCTTCCCAATCGCGAGATGTTGATTTCAGTTGACCGTCTGTGCCACGTGTCTCGCGATACCGATCATTAAATACACCTTCGCGCTCGCGTGTGCGACCGATCACCTGACCGGAACCGGAGCGATGTTCACGATAGTTGTCACCAGGAAGTCCACCTGTGTCACGTGATTCACTCAAGAATTGACCACGACTGTTGTAGGTTCGTGTAACTACATTGTTGAACACATCCGTTCCCTTCTCTGTACGAAACGGCTTGTACTTAAAGAGTTCCCGACAATCTTTGCACCGCTTGGGCGCATCCCAACCCTGCTTTTCACAATTGATGAGCGTGCCTGTCGGAATAGTAAAAGTGGATCCGCAATGTGCGCAAGGTTTGTACTGAGGCGGATGATTCTGCTTGCATTCTTTACAGAATACCGGCGGATGATCCCAATCGCGATTCGCATGAATCGTTCCCCCGCACCCTTCGCATGGTTTGTCATACCATTTAGCTTTCTGCGCTTCCTTGCAAGACGAACAGAAACGCGGAGGATTACTCCAATCTTTGTGAACACGAATTGTCGCGCTACAAGATTCACACGACTTGTCATACCACATCTCTTGTCGTCTCTCTTTGCACGACTTGCAAATCGACGGTGGATTTGACCAATCTTCATGAACGCGAATTTCGTCTCCGCAGTCTGAGCAAGAAACGGTACGCCAACCTGCCATAAAGAACCTCCAAATGACACGATCTTCGGTCATTTCAAAAAAAACCTAACAAATAATGAGAAAAAGGTCAAACAAAAAAGCGCCGACAGGATCGGCACTGAGAAAAAACTAGTCTGGCAGAATGAGCAAAATACCATCTTCTGTGATGTCCAGGCACCCGGCTTCTGCAACGCTCGTGGCACCAATCCTTTGATGGGAGACAAATGTGCGATGTGGCATCAAAGAACTATTTACGTAATTGACATCGTTTGTGACTAAGACTCTCGATGTACCATCTATTTCGATAGGCTCAATGACGGCAAACTGCGGTCCGTACAAATTTCCCCGCGGGAATTGTACATGACGAGCAAAGATCGCTTCTGGTGGAACAATTCCACCAATTTCTCGTACACGCTTCAAAATCTTTTCGTATGGACTTCTGTGTTCAAGTCCAAGATCCTCAAGCGAACTCTCGACCATACGAACTTCTTTTACAACAGGTGAGATGAAAAGTGTTGAAAGAAATGCATGAGCATTTTCTGTAATTTCGACACGACAGGCCACAAGCGCCGCGCGATATTCATCGACACTCTTGAACGCGCCGAGCGTAACAACCCACTCACGCATAAACTCGATCCCCTGCCTATTCATGTTTCTACCCCTTGTTTTTCGAAGTTGTAAAAACCCTAACAAAAAAAGACCGACACGTCAAGGTGTCAGTCTATTAATCAATCGTGGAAACGGAATCGTCTCGCGGATATGTTGCAATCCACACATCCAAGCGGTGATGCGCTCAAGACCGTAGCCGAATCCGGAATGCGGCACCGATCCGTATTTGCGCAAATCAAGATACCATTGAAACGGTTCGATGGCGAGATTGTGTTCGAGCATTCTCTCGAGAAGTGTCTCGTAATCATCCTCGCGCTGTGACCCTCCAATGATCTCACCGTACCCTTCCGGAGCGAGAAGATCGTTATTCAACACAAATTCCGGATGCTCGGGATCGCGCTTCATGTAAAACGCTTTCACGGCTGCGGGATATTTTTCGATAAAAATCGGGCGATCGAATTGTTGTGTGAGAATCGTCTCATCATCCGCTCCGAGATCATCCATGTCGCCGATATCCGATCCGAGCGTTCGAAGTTTTGCAATCGCTTCTTGGTGCGTCATGTGAACGAACGGTGCTTGAATCGCTTCGAGTGGCTTTGTGTCGCGCTCGAGAACTTTGAGTTCATGTTGGCAGTTCGCAAGAACATCGTGAACGATGCGGCAGATAAGTCCCTCTTGAATCTGCATATTTCCTTGATGTTCGACGAACGCCGCCTCCGCGTCCATCATCCAGAACTCTGTGAGGTGGCGACGTGTCTTTGATTTTTCTGCACGAAATACAGGTCCAAAGTCGAACGCACGGCCAAGAGACATGATTCCAGCTTCGAGATAAAGCTGACCGGATTGTGAGAGATACGCCTTTGATTTTTTATTCGTAGATTCGTAGCCAGATTCGTTATTCGTAACATCACTGAAGTAATCCATTTCAAAAAGCTCGGTTGTTCCCTCACACGAAGTTGGTGTAAGGATTGGTGTGTCGAATTTTACAAAATCGTTTTCGTGAAAGTAGTTGTACGTTGCGGTGATGATCGTATCGCGCACACGTTGGATTGCCCACTGCTTGTCAGAGCGCAACCACAAGTGACGATTGTCGAGCAAAAAATCTGGACCGTGATCTTTTTTTCCGATGGGATATTCATCCATCGCAAGAGAGATCACTTCGAGACTGAGTCCGTCAAGTTCGAATCCGCTTGGCGCGCGTGAATCTTCTTTTACGCGACCGAATACGCGAACAGATGACTCAAGGCGAATCGACTCGAGTGCGTTCCATGTTTCTTCCGACACATCTGCCTTCGAGTAAACAATTTGTACACGAGCAGAACCATCACGCAATTGTAAAAAGAAAATTTTTCCGCTTGAACGGAAATTGTACGCCCAACCTTGGAGTTGAACTTCTTGTCCAACGTATTGGCCGATGGATTTGATGAGAGTTGTGATCATAAATGTTTGCACGCTTCTCGCATGGAGACAGCGGGAATGACTGGAAAGTGGGCGATGATGAGTGATTCGATTGTTTCATGGAAACTCGCGAGCGTATTTCCAGATAAGTGCGGGCGAAGTTGTTCTGTGAATTCTTGTGTGAGCGCAAAGCGGAGTAACTTGAGCGTAACATCGTCGATAAGTCTTGCGGCAAACCATTGCTCGCGATCTTTATCGAAGCATGTTGCGCAGACGACCCCACCTTTAAGCGCGTGCCAGCGGTAGTTCCCTTCGCGAATCGCGAGGCGGCACACGAGGCAGTGGCTCAATTCTGGATGATACCCGAGATGGGACAAAAATTTCAAGGCGAAGGTCGCAAGCAAGAATCCGGCGCGTTCAGCCGTAATTTCAGGGATTTTTTCAATAAATTCAAGCCAATTCATCAAAAAATCGTAGAGGTCTTCGTCGAGTTCGTGAGTGCGCGTACCGAGATCCACGAAGGCAAAGGCGTTTTGCACGAGCGTGGTCTTCGTTAAATTCTCGTACACCGAGCGGAAGCCGCGCAACCGATCCGTTCCTGCGACCGTAAAGTATTGTCGACCGTCAACGAGGAGTAGTCGAACTTCGGCCATCGTTTCGAGATGTGGCGTAAGTTTCGCGAGAGGTTTCGATCCTCCGCGCGCCACGAACTCGATCTTCCCATGATCCCGTGTAAACGCCGAATACGACCGATCATGTTCGCGATACGGCCGCCACGAAAGCACGAGCGCAGTTGTTTCGAAGAGAACGGACACATCAGGATCGATTCAAATAACTTTGCAAAATAATCATCGCTGCGAGCGCATCTTCTTCCGCTTCCGCACCTTCCTCGGACATGAGACGTCGACTTTCCGCCGTTGTGAATGACTCATCTTCTTCCTCGATCGGAAGCTCTGTGTGCTTTTTAAGCTTATCGATAAACGCGCGAACGATCGCGATCTGTTTTTCATTCGGATGTGATCCAACCGCGCTCGGGATTCCGATCACAATTCCTTCCATCTCTTCTTTGCGAAGCGTCTCGACAATCTCGCGTATCGCATTATCACCTTGTGCCCGAACAACAAAAAGCGGGACGGCTATTTTCGTCTCCGTATCCCCAAACGCAAGGCCAATCTTTTTTTTGCCGTAATCAATACCAAGTAAACGCATACTTAAAGTTCTTTCGAAGAAATAATCTTCTTTCCCACCGCGCCCGCGAATAATCGAATCGCCGGGCGGTTTTCTTTTTTATAAATGATTGGAACCCCGAGAAGGGTTTTACACTTTGGACATTCGAGATTGGGCTTCAGCCACTTTTGAGTATCGATGCCCATCATCCGATCGAGATACATCCGTTTCAAAATTCCCGGGCCGTCTTTTTGATACGTTACAATCGGCGTCTTACACGATTCGCAAAATACCTGAAGCCAGCGCGAAAATCCTCCGCGTGCTTTTTTGAATTTATCCGATTGAAATTTGGATTTCTTTGGCACAATTTAAACAGGCAATGGCGTAAGAATCTCCGTCCCGTTCTTCGTAATCGCAATCGTCACCTCAAAGTGAGCCCCGATCGACCCATCCTTCATCACTATCGCCCAACCGTCTGGAGCGGTGTCTACACGATAATCTCCACCAAGCCCAAACATCGGTTCAAGCGCAAGGCACATCCCATCGACAAGCTTCACGGATGGATATCGCGCATCCACATAATTCGGAACATGCGGATTTTCATGGACTTCATGTCCGACCCCGTGACCGACGAGTGCGCGGACATTTCCGTACTTGTGTGGCGTGACAACCTTCTCGATTGCCGTGCTAATATCTTTCACATCACCACCAACTCGAGCGGCCGCAACTCCGGCGAGTAATGCTTCTTTTGTAACGGAGAGAAGTTTCGATATATTCGGCGGGCAGTTCGAACCAACATACACACTCATCGCCATATCCGTACACAACCCTTTGTACCAACAACCAATGTCGAGTCCGAGAACATCGCCCTCGAGGAGAACGCGATCGCGGTTACCGAGACCGTGCACGACTTCTTCATTTACCGAGAGGCAGATCGTGCTTGGAAATGGTGTGTCGGATGGAGATGATTTGTAGTGGAGAAAAGACGGTGTTGCTCCTTCAGCGCGCATCGAGGCTTCGCCGATCGCATCGACTTCTCGAAGCGTTATGCCTGGTCGAACCGAATCAACCGCAGCTTTGAGTGCTCTCGAGAGAATGTGGCCACCTTCGCGCATGGCGTCGATTTCTTGTGGAGTCTTAATGAGGGACATAGCAAAATTGTTCAATGGCGTCGACGAGTCGCTTTTGGACTTCATCAACAGTGCCGAGACCGTCTACATGATGAATCGGGATTCCAGTACTCACGTATTCATCGATCACGGCGAATGTTTCTGTTTGATAAATTTGTAATCGTTTTTCAATGGCTTCAGGGACATCATCTTTTCGCACGAACAATATTCCGCCATCCGGCGTTTTTTCTCCGGCAATGTGTCCGTCTTTTGTACTGTAGATTTTTCCGGTTTTGTCGTCCGTCAATCGCCCTTTCAAACGTTCAAGCGAGACGTCGTGCGGAATGTGAATGATGATCAAGTGTGAAGGACGATCGAAGTCGAACGCTTTCGCCTGCGCGCGGTCACGCGGGAAGCCGTCGAGGATGTAGCCGTCTTTTGCATCTGGATTTGCAAAGCGTCTTTTGAGCAATACCGCCGCATCAACATCCGAAATTAATTTCCCTTCTTCGACAATCGGCGCGAATCGTTTTCCCATATCCGAACCAGTCGCGATTTCATCGCGAATCAACTGTCCCATACTGAATGTTGGGATGCCAAGCTCTTTCGAGAGCAAATGGGCCTGCGTTCCTTTTCCGCTTCCTTGTGGGCCAAATAAAATGACCTTGTAGGGCTTGTTTGTGAGTTGGTGCATAGTGCAAGCAGTATATCAAAAAGCGGGATTTTGGCGAGAAAAAAACACGAGAGTAGTGAGAAATCAAAAACAGCTCCGAAGAGCTGTTTTCTTTCATTTATAGATCGTACTCTCGCATGGTGAGCTGCGCTTCAATCTGTTTCACACTATCAATGACCACCGCGACGATAATGAGAATAGATGTTCCACCGATCACCAAATTCTGACTACCTGTAAACTGCTGAGCGATGAGTGGTAAGACGGCGATAATCGCGAGGAAGGTTGCTCCGAGAAGCAAGACGCGATTGGTCACAAAACTCAGATAATCCGCTGTGTGTTTTCCTGGTCGAATTCCTGGAATAAATCCACCTTGTTTTTGAATGTTTTCTGCAACTTGTTCTGGGTGAAAAATCACCGCTGTGTAGAAGTAGGCAAACAAGAAGACAAGGACAAAGTAAGAAATTCCGTAGAAGAGTTGATTTTGGAAGATCTGCAAAACTTCTGTTGCGGCCGTGCGCAAAAATGCTGTTTTTGCATTCAAGAAAAATTGCGCAAGCACCGTTGGAAACAAAATGATGGAAATAGCAAAGATAATTGGAATCACTCCACCCATGTTCAAGCGAACAGGAATGTGTGAACTGGATCCACCCGCAAGTCGCGACCCTTGAATATGACGAGCATATTGCACAGGAATGTTGCGCTGAGCTTCATTCATGATAACGATTCCGATCACGGTTACAATCACAACGACGATAAACAAAATGAGTGTCACGAGCTGGCTCTTGTCATACACCGCAAGTGATTGACTCAAAAGCGTTGGAAGTCCAGCCACGATTCCGGCAAGGATCAAAATAGAAACTCCGTTTCCAATATTCTTTTCCGAAATCAATTCACCAAGCCACATGAGAAACACCGTTCCGGCAGTCATACTAATCACCGCAAATAGAATGGTGGTAGATTGTGCTCCTGTGAAAAATTGACCTTGTCGAGAAAGAAGAAGGATTAAACTGTATGCCTGAATAAAGCTGAGTGGAACCGTGAGCCATCGTGTCCATTGGTTAATTTTTTGTTTTCCGGATTCTTCCTTTTGCATTTCTTCAAATGCAGGAACAATCATGCCGAGAAGCTGGAAAATAATAGAGGCTGTGATGTAAGGCATTACTCCCATTGCGACGATCGAAAAATTTTGCAGGGTACCTCCAGAAAAAATATTCAGGAGTCCCAAAAACTGATTTTTTGCGAACACCTGCGCAAGAGCCGCTGCATCAATTCCAGGAGCTGGAATGTGCGCTGCAATACGAAAAATCACGAGCATGAGGAGAACAAAGAGCAAGCTTGAGCGAAGCTCTTTTGTTTTCCAGATGCGAAGAAGAGTGTTCATAGAAAATTTGTAGGGGCTCCCCTTGTGGGTGCCCTCGAAATATTACACGACGGAGCCGCCTGCTTGTTCAATTTTTTCTTTTGCTGACGCAGAAACAAGACATCCTTTGAGGATAAACTTTGCGGTAACGGTTCCGTTTCCAAGAATTTTGGTCACGGCCATTGCATCCAAAATCAATTTCTTTGCAACCAATTGCTTTGGGGTAATTTTACCTCCTTCTGGGAAAGCTTTCGAGAGAACGTCAAGATTCAAGACTTGAGCTTTTGGATTCTTCGATTTAAATCCACGCAACTTTGGTGTAGAGAGAATGATCTTACGCATTCCTTTCAACTTCAATCCAGAAACACCAGAACGTGCCCCTTGCCCTTTAACTCCACGACCGGAGTAAGTTCCTTTTGAACCCAAACCACGACCGATGTATTTTCGATCCTTTTTTGAATGTGGGCTTGGTTTCAATGTGTGAAGTGAAAGTGACATACAATTATTTTTTGGAATCATTCAATGATTGAATGGCGAGAAACGTTGCGTGAGCAATGTTAATTTTATTGTTCGAGTTCAAAATTTTTGAAACCGCGTTTGGAACTCCGGCGTATTCCAAGATCACACGAATAGCCCCACCTGCTTTTAGTCCAGAACCTTTTGGAGCTGGTTTCAACATGATCATTGCGGAACCAAGCTTGACGGTTACCGCATGTGGCAATGTTTCTTGGACCAATGGCACGGTAATTAAATTCTTTTTGGCTTGGCGATACGCTTTATCAACCGCAATTTGAACGTCTGCACCCTTTGCGACACCAAATCCAACGCGTCCTTTTCGGTCACCAATCACAAGGGCACAACGAAAAGACATGCGTTTTCCACCGGCGGTCACACGTGTAACACGTGCAAGATCAAGAATTTTTTGATCAAATTCTCGTGGTTCTTTTTTTTCACGGTCCGGGCGTTTTCCGCCTTTTCCGCGAGTATCACCTTTTCCACCAAAAGATTTTCCACCTGAAGTGGATCCGGCTCCGCCGGGTTTTGAAGAAAAAGATGTTTTTGGTCGTGAAGTTGTTTGTGCGTTTGTCATATCAAAATTAGAACTTCAAACCTGCTGAACGTGCTCCCTCTGCCAAAGCGGCCACACGGCCATGATAACGAAATGAACCTCGATCAAACACAACAGTTTCAACTCCGGCAGCTGTTGCCTTCTTTGCAATGATTTCACCAACCGCTTTTGCAACCTGAATGGGAAGTGCATCTGATTTCACTTCCATGTCTGATGCAGAAGCAATGGTTACACCCTTATCATCATTGATAAGTTGAGCGTAAATATGCTTCAAGCTGCGCGAAACACTCAAACGAGGTTTGAGTTCCGTTCCGTGCATCACGATACGTGTACGATGTGCACGTCGTGCGCGACCAAGTTGTTTTTTCAATCCGTTCATACGTTTATATTAAGCGGCAGCCTTTTGTGACTTACCAGCCTTGCGACGAACTACTTCATCTGTATATTTAATTCCTTTTCCTTTATACGGTTCTGGTTTACGCACCTTACGAATACGTGCGGCGATTTCTCCAACTAATTCGTTATCGCTTCCAATAATCGTAATGACGTTTCCATCAACTGTTGCCGTGATGCCTTCCGGAAGAAGAAATGGAACCTCATGAGAATACCCAACAACAAGATTCAATGTGCGTCCCTGAAGATTTACGCGATAACCAACTCCGTTTACTTCTAATTTTTTACTGAATCCAACCGTAACGCCCATAATCATGTTAGAAATCAATGTACGTGCGGTTCCCCATTGAGATCGATTCACCTTTTCTGTTTCATCTTCCACAGAAACGATCAGACGTTTTCCTTCTGCATCGTCACTCAGAGCAAGCGAAACAAGCGGATGAACAGTCCGTGACAATGATCCTTTTGGTCCTTTCACCGTGACGAACTTGTCATCAACGGTTACATCGACGCCTTGAGGGATAAGAATAGGTTTTTTTCCAACACGTGACATATGATTGTTTTCTAATAAACTTCACAGAGCACTTCTCCCCCAAGATGGCGAGCATGTGCTTCTTTATTGGTCATGAGTCCGTTTGACGTGGATACGATGGAGATACCGAGTCCAGACAAAATCGAACGCAAGTCTTCTGACTTGGTATAGACGCGACGTCCTGGTTTGCTCACGCGTTGGATAGACTGAATAGCAGGGATGTGATTTGTATATTTCAAATCGATTTGAATCATCGGAAATTTTGATTCCGTTGTCATCACAGCTTTTACAATGAATCCTTCTTTTTCAAGAATTTTTGCAATCGCGAACTTGATGTTCGAGTACGGCAAAGCAAGCGAGGCTTTTTTAACAGCCTGCGCGTTACGGATGCGTGTGAGCATGTCTGAGATTGGGTCTGTGATCATATTACCAACTTGATTTTCTTACACCTGGAATTTCTCCTTTGTTAGCCAATTCTCGAAAACAAATACGGCACAACTGAAAGGCACGCATAAACCCACGATTTCTTCCACACTTCCAACAACGTCGGTGAATGCGGGTCGAAAACTTTGGTTTCATTTTAGATTTCGCAATTTGATTTTCTGTTGCCATATTTATGCGTCTTGTTTGAGAGGAAGTCTCAAGTGTTTGAGCAAAGCTTCTGCTTCTTTATCTGTTTTTGCGGATGTTGCGATTGTAACCTGAATTCCGTGCGTGATTTCAATTTCTTCTGTTGAAATTTCTGGAAAAGCCATGTGCTCTTTAAACCCGATTGAGTAATTTCCGTTTCCATCAAAAGATTTTTTTGAAAGACCACGGAAGTCACGTACGCGAGGCAAAGAGACATTGATCAATTTTTCTAAAAAGTCCCACATACGCTTTCCACGAAGCGTCACCATGACACCCACCACACTTCCTTCGCGGATTTTAAATCCTGCAATGGACTTACGTGCTTTTGTGGTAACCGGCTTTTGTCCGGTAATTCGCTTTAACGTATTTTGTGCGGTTTCAAGGAATTTTGCATCTTTCATGCCAGGCCCAACTCCAATATTCAGTGTCACCGTGTTGACCACAGGCACCGCATTCACATTTTTGTACCCAAACTCTTTCATGAGTTCAGGGACGACAGATGTTTTGTATGAATCTTTGAGTGACATAATGTTTATTCAATATCCTCGACAGCTCCTTTTTTACGAAGGATGCGAATCTTCTTTTTGGCACCTTCTGCATCAATCATCTTATATCCAATACGACCATGTGCCCCTGTTTTTTCAGAAATGAGCTGCACATTCGATACATGAATGGGAGAGGGAAACTGAATCTTTTGGCCCGCATGTTCTCCGCGGCCTTTCATGTGCTTTGTAAGGATGTTCACACCCTCCACAACCACACGCTCGAGCACAGGAAATACCTGAAGCACTTTCCCTTCTTTGTTTCGATCTTTGCCGGTCAAAACCCGGACTTTGTCGCCAGATTTGATTTTCATAAGATGGGTGAGTTAAAGCACTTCTGGTGCAAGAGAAATAATTTTATTGTATCCACCTGCACGCAATTCACGAGCAACCGGTCCAAAAATACGTGTTCCTTTTGGATCTTTGGTCTTTTTATCAATGATCACCGCAGCATTTTCATCGAAACGGATATAAGTTCCATCTTTACGACGCGTCTCTTTACGTGTACGCACCATGACTGCTGTCACAACATCAGACTTTTTGACGGCTGCATGTGGAACAGCTTCTTTGACGGAACAAACAACAAGTTCGCCCAAGTGTGCATAACGCTTTTGAAAACCTCCGAGTACGCGAATAACCATGAGCTTTTTTGCTCCTGTATTATCTGCAACTTTGATCACTGAGAGTTCTTGTACCATAGAATTGAATGATTTGTCGTTGGTCGTTCGATTCAGAAAACGAAGATTCATTTTCTCAGGCCGAACGACGAACTGTTTGTTTTACGCAACAACGGTCCAACGTTTTGTTTTTGAAAGTGGACGGCACTCCTTAAAGGAAACCGTTTGTCCGATTTCGTATGTTCCCGTTGGGGCATGCACGTGAAACTTTTCACTGCGCACATAACGCTTTCCATATTTTGGATGCACGAGTGTTCGGTCAACACGAACCACAATCGTCTTCTCCATTTTGTTGGATGTGACAACTCCAGTAAATGCGCGTCGAATTGTGCTAATCTTTGTGTTCATACGTTATGTATTCTTTTGAGATTCGTGGACGAGTGTGCGCATACGTGCCATTTGTTTTTTAATCAAACGAATTTCGCGCACATTTTTTACTTGGTTTGAAGACAATCTAAACTCGAGAGATTTTAGCTTTTCTCCTGCATTATGAATATCATGCAAAAGCGCATCCGGAGTTTTTTGTCGAAGAGTTTTTGCATCCATACAGATTAAGCAATTTCACGAGAGATGATTTTGGTCTTGAGCGGGAGCTTACTTGCCGCGAGCGTAAGCGCGTGACGAGCAAGGTCTTCAGAAATTCCACCCATTTCAAACATGACGGTTCCTGGACGGATAACGGCGACGTAGTGGTCAACCGCACCTTTTCCTTTACCCATAGGCATTTCTGAACCCTTTGAGGTGACGGGCTTGTCTGGGAAAATACGGATCCAGATCTTTCCTCCGCGCTTGATGGCACGTGTCATCGCGCGACGAGCAGCTTCAATCTGACGTGAGGTGACCCATGCTTCTGATGTTGCTTTGATCGCAAAATCTCCGAACGCAACAGTTGTCATGCGAGTTGCAAGACGTTTTCCGCGAGCGCGTCCTTTGTGGGATTTGCGATGTTTTACCTTCTTCGGCATTAACATAAATTTCGATCCTAAGCTTTCTTATCAAAAACTTCTCCGCGGTTAATCCATACTTTGATTCCGATTGCTCCCCAGATGGTTCGAGCTGTTACGGAAGCGTAGTCAATATCTGAACGAAGGGTGTGCAAAGGAATTTTTCCTTGCGCAAGCATTTCGCGACGTGCGATTTCAGAACCATTTAAACGTCCGCTGATGACAACTTTTACCCCTTTTGCTCCAGCCTTCGTGACGCGCTCAAGCGTTCCTTTCATCACACGACGAAATGGCATACGCTTTTCAATGTCCGCGGCAATCTGTTGACCAACCACTTGAGATGAAAGAGAGGCATTTTGAACCTCTTTTACATTGATGGACAATTTTACACGCTTTCCAGCGAAAAATTTTGTTTTGATTTTTTTGGAAAGATCTTCGATTCCTGTTCCGCCTCGACCAATGATAATTCCAGGCTTTGCGGAGTAAATCGTAATTTTGATTTCTTGGCGTGTGCGTTCAATTTCCACCTTGTCAATCAATGCATCTTTCAATGTCTTCATGAGATGAGCTCGAATCATGACATCTTCTTGCAAAAGTTTGACGTAGTTTTTTGAATCTGCGAACCAAAGACTGTCCCACCCTTGTGTGACGCCGATTCTGAACCCTCTTGGATGTACCTTATTTCCCATAGAAGTGATTATTCAGTCTTAGTGGTTACGGACTTTTTTAAAACACGCTTTTTTGACACAGGCTTTTCAGCAGATGTTTCCCCATTTTCCTTTTGTGGAATTGCTTCCAGAATAATGGAAATGTGTGTACTGCGCTTACGGATTGGCATGGCACGTCCATGTGCGCGAGGCTGCCAACGATCCAAAATAGGACCTTCGTCTGCGGTAATGGAAGTAATTTTCAAATCATCTTTATTGAGTTGAAAATTATTCACCGCGTTTGCGATAGCCGAATTCAAAAGTTTCAGCACCGGTTCAGCGGCGAGTTTGTTGGCAAAACGAAGTTGTGTTTGCGCTTTTTCCACACGAGCACCGCGAATGAGGTCAATCACGAGACGGACCTTACGAGATGACATGCGAATATGGCGAGCGTGAGCTTTCACTTGCATACATGTTCAATCACTATTTTTTCTTTGCAGCTGGTTTTGCTGCTGTTTTTGGAGCTGCTTTTGGAGCACCGGCACCTGCTTCAGCCTCTTTTTGAAGCTTACCGCCATGGCGAACAAATTTACGTGTTGCAGAAAATTCTCCAAGTTTGTGTCCAACCATGTTTTCTACGACACGAACTTTAATGAAATCTTTTCCGTTATGCACAGCAAAGGTGAAACCGAGCATCTCTGGCGTAATTGTGGAAGAGCGTGCCCATGTTTTGATTGGTGTTTGATCACCCGCTTTCAACTTACCGATCTTTTTGATCAGCTTCGGATGAACGTAGGGACCTTTTTTCAAACTGCGTGACATAGGATTACTTACCGCCGACGAATCGGCCCTTCTTACGACGTTGAATGATTAATTTATCAGACGCTTGTTTACGACGCGTCTTCACACCAAGGGCTGGTTTCCCAGAAGGTGTCTTTGGATGCTTGAGACCAATTGAGTTTCGAGCTTCTCCTCCACCATGTGGGTGATCCACTGGGTTCATGGCTTTTCCACGAACGGTTGGACGGATACCGCGATGGCGTGTTCGACCTGCTTTTCCCCAACGAATCAATCGGCGATCTGGATTTGAGGTTTGACCAATGGTCGCCATACACTGTTTGAAGACCATGCGAATTTCTCCGGATGGTAACTTCACGGTTGCGTAAGGGCCTTCAACGGCCATGAGCTGAGCGGTAGAACCTGCTCCACGAACCAATTGTCCACCTTTTCCAGGTTGAAGTTCGATATCATACACTTGAATTCCAATAGGAATGTGTTCAAGTGAGAATCGATTTCCCGTCTGAATTTCACCTTTTTGTTTTGAAGAAACGACTGTGTCTCCTACGTTCAAACCAATTGGAGCTACGATGTAGCGCTTTTCTCCATCCTTATAAAAGAGGAGGGCGATACGCGCACCACGGTTTGGATCATATTCAATGGTTGCCACTTTAGCAGGGACATCAAATTTATCACGCTTCGCATCAACGAGACGGATGCGTTGCTTTACCCCACCACCTTGATGACGGACCGTGATTTTTCCATTGGAACGACCAGCGAATTTCTTTTTGTGAATGGTCAAAGATTTCAACGGCTTAAATGCTGTGAGATCTTCAAAAGTATCCACACTTGAATTGCGGCGTCCTGCAGTCGTTGGTTTGTAGCGTTTAACTGGCATAAGTGTTGTTAATTCTCGTTGCAGCCCTGATTAGACCCCTTCGTAAATATTCAAAGTTTTTCCTTTAGGCAATGTAACGATAGCTTTTTTCCAAGCTTTGCGATGTCCGTCAACTTTTCCGCGACGTACGTATTTTCCGCGTACATTCTGAATGTTTACGGATTCAGGTGAAAGACCGTACATTTTACGAACAGCAGACGCGATCTCGATTTTATTTGCAGTCTTTGCTACAGCAAAGACATACGAATTTTTTGAAGCGAGAATCGCACTTTTTTCCGTAACGATCGGCCGAATAAGCACAGAAGAAATAAATGGCAAAAGTTTCTTTGTTTCAGAAACAGAAGCCTCTTTCTTTTCTTTTGCCACTTTTGGCACTTTCGTTGTTGAATTGTTTTTTTTGAAAATTCCCATACCGTTACGCTCGCTTGTAAGTTTGAGTGATCATGTCAATCGCTTCTTTTGAGATCAACACAACGTCTGCCTTTAAGAGATCGACAACGTTTAATGTATTTGACGGCATTGTCTCAATACCCTTCATGTTCTTTGCGGCAATCGCAACATCCTTTTGTGCTGGCGGAAGAACGATGAGTGTTTTCTTTTTTGAAATTGGCAAATTTTTAAGAATCATTGCCAATTCTTTTGTTTTGCCATCTTTAAGATCCAAAACATCAACGGCAACAAAACGTTCTGATGAAACCTTTTCAGACAAGATCATAGCAAGCGCTTTTCGCTTTGCACGTTTGTTGATCTTCAGAGAAAAATTTCGTTCATTACGTGGACCAAAAGTGATTCCACCACCAACCCAAATTGGGGACTTTGTGGAACCATGACGAGCACGTCCTGTTCCCTTTTGTTTCCATGGTTTTTTGCTTGAACCAGCAACTTCACCACGTGTTTTTGTGTGCGCAATTGCCTCACGAGAGTTTGCTTGTTGAGCAACAACAGCTTCGTGAATGAGTGCGGGGTTCATTTTTACGTCAAACAAACTCGCTTCCAAAGTAAGCGATCCGACTTGTTCACCTTTTGTATTGAGGAGGGATACTACTGCCATAATTGTTTTCTTTCATGTGAACGAACCAAGATAAGTCCTCCACGTGCACCTGGAATCGCACCTTTTACTGCAAGTAAGTTTTTATCTGCATCAAAGGAGACAACTTCAAGATTTTTAACGGTCACACGCACATCACCCATATGTCCACCCATGCGTTGACCCTTGATAACTTTTCCTTGGCGTTGAGAACCAATGGAACCTCCCATACGTTGTTGATCTTTGTTACCGTGTGTTGCTTTACTTCCTGAGAAGTGATGGCGTTTCATCACACCAGCAAATCCACGTCCTTTTGAAACACCGACGATATCAACTTTTGTACCAGGAACAAAATCACTTACGCGAATCTTTGCTCCACGAACGTAATTTTCTGGAACACGCGCCACACGAAACTCACGCAATGTTTTCACTTGCGGAAGGTCTGTGAGGTGCCCCGCCTCACTCTTAACGAGTGATTTGGTTGTAACCTCAGATCCAACTTGAACCGCAACGTAACCGTCGCGTGATTCTTCGCGGATTTGGGTAACAATATTTGGCTCGGCTTTAATAAGCGTAACCGGAACGACGGTACCGTCATCCTTAAATTGTTGTGTCATTTCGACTTTGCGTCCGATGATAAATGGCATACGTGTTTTCAAATGCTTACTAGCACAAAAGCTAGAAGTCGAAAGTCATTTTTACAAATAACGTTCGGCTTCTAGCCCCTAATACAAGATCTCCAAAATTCTGGAGGAATACCGTTTGTACGAAGGAATTGTTGCTTACAATGTAATAATCTCCGGGACAATCGCTCAAAGCTCAGGAAGGTTTTCTTGCAAGTACGTACCAGATGCGTAAGATCTTTCTTCCTTGTTTAATTGATTGCTTGATTCAGTCAGGCTTCAGAAGAAAGAAAAGTTCTTTTCTCTGAAACCTGACCGAAGTCAGGGTTATGTTTTGATTTCGACATCAACACCAGCTGGGAGGTTTAAACTCATCAAGGCATCAATAGTTTTGTCTGTTGTTTCTGTGATGTCAATAATGCGCTTATGAATACGCATTTCAAACTGATCACGAGAATCTTTGTGGACGAACGTAGAGCGGTTAACGGTATATTTCTTCTTCTCTGTTGGAAGAGGAATTGGGCCAATCACTTTTGCTCCGGAACGCTCAACTGTTTTCAAAATCGTTTCTGTAGCTTGATCAATGATCTTGCTATCATATGCACGAATTTTGATGCGCAAGCGTGGCTTGTCCTCTTGTTCTTTTTTTGTAGTTGTATTGCTCACAATTATGAAAGAAAGAACGATGTGTAAGGAGCGGGAAGCGCCCCTTACACGTTAAATTACTTGATAATTTTTACAACGATTCCGGCTCCAACTGTTTTTCCACCTTCGCGAATAGCGAAGTTCATCTTTTCTTCCAAAGCAACTGGGTGGATGAGTTTAACGGTTGCGCTAACAGTGTCTCCAGGCATAACCATCTCTGTTCCTTCTGGAAGAATAACTTCACCTGTTACGTCTGTTGTACGGACGTAGAACTGAGGCTTGTATCCTTTAAAGAATGGTTTGTGGCGTCCACCTTCTTCTTTTGTGAGGGCGTAAATTTCTGCTTCGAATTCTGTGTGAGGGGTGATGGATCCTGGTTTTGCAAGGACCATTCCGCGCTCAACATCTTCTTTCTTGATTCCGCGAAGCAAAATTCCAGCGTTGTCACCAGCAAGTCCTTGAGCCAAAGACTTGTTAAACATTTCGATTCCAGTAACGATTGTTTTTTGTGGTTCTTCGTGGATTCCGACCAATTGAACTTCATCGTTCAAGTTGATAGTTCCGCGCTCAATGCGTCCTGTTACCACTGTTCCACGTCCTTCAATAGAGAAGACGTCTTCAATTGGCATGAGGAGTGGCTTGTCTGTTTCACGAACTGGCTCTGGGATGTAGGTGTCGAGCGCATTCACGATATCCATGATGCATTTTGAAGCAGCTTCGTCTGTTGGGTTTTGAAGGGCTTTCAATGCAGATCCGCGAATAACAGGTACTTCGTCGCCTGGGAATTTGTATTTTTTCAAAAGATCACGAACTTCTTCTTCAACAAGATCAATAAGTTCTGGGTCGTCAACCATGTCTACTTTGTTCAAGAAGACCACCATGGCTGGAACTCCAACTTGGTGCGCGAGCAAAATGTGCTCACGTGTTTGTGGCATTGGGCCGTCTGCAGCAGAAACAACCAAGATTGCGCCGTCCATTTGAGCAGCACCTGTGATCATGTTTTTGATGTAGTCAGCGTGTCCTGGACAGTCCACATGAGCGTAGTGACGCTTTTCAGACTCATATTCACAGTGAGCGGTTGCGATCGTGATTCCACGAGCTTTTGACTCTGGAGCTTTGTCCAAATCGTCCATTCCCTTTGATTGTGCAGCAAGTCCTCTCGCACCCAAAACGGCGAGGAGGGCAGCTGTTGTTGTTGTCTTACCGTGGTCAACGTGACCAATGGTTCCAACGTTAACGTGCGGCTTGGTGCGCGCAAATACTTCTGCCATAAAGATGAGAAAGGGCTTAACGCCCAAAATTAATTTTTGCTTATTTATCGAAAAGAGTTGACCTTTCGAGACAGGCGAAAGTATAGCAAACCCTTTTAAATCGCGCAAGTCTTACTCAATCGGTTCGAGATAAAACTGTTCTTCACCAAAATCCTCCTCATTTTCTGCTAATTTTGGTGGAATTTCTTCAATTTTTGTCTCTAAAATAGATTCAGGAACGGAACCCATGACGAACTCCTGTGTATACTTTTTATACTGTTCCTCAAGATTTACCGCCTCCTCCTCAGATAATTGAGCCAAATCCCAGGTTTCACCCACCTCTCCCGCCGGCTTCATCGTGTTCCAGATGTCTGGAGTGTTTTCAACGACGGACTCCTCAGGCTCCTCATTCTTGGACAAAAAGTCACTGTTTGCATCCCAATCACCCAGACGTTTTTGCTCTTCTTCAAACCGATTCCACTCATCTTCAGCCATTTCTTCATCAAAACCCGTCTCATTGCGAAGATCTTCATACCGATCGAGCCCCATCACAACATAAACATCTTCCCCATCCGGATCCGTAACAATCATAGTGTCACCGGTTTTACGAACCAGATTCAAGATGCGTTTGAGCTGATCTTTCATATGTCCGCATTTTAGTCGATTCGAGCCCCCTGTCAAGCAGATTTTTGAATGATTTTCTCAATGATTTCGCGCTTTTTTAGGTAATCTTTGAATTCGACAATTTGTCCCCGCGCGCGAGCAAGATTATGAGCGCGTCGAGATGCATATCGAGACGCATCCCAACCAAAGTAATCGTCAACAAAGTAATCCGTCATGAATCGGCAAGCAAGCTCGAGCGTGATCGTTCCAATTGCTTTTCCGACGTATTTACGCTCTGTTTTCGTTAAAAATGTTGCGTTCGAGGCATATCCCTTCCAAGCTGCGCGGAACATTGGGATCGAAAACACACTCTTCGGGTCATCTTCCCTTCCACCACACCAAGAACGAAACGCATCCCCAAGCTCAACGAGCACAGGTCGGCGATTCACTGTGTCGAGATCCACAAGCGCTTTTGCTTTTCCAACTTTATCGAAAAGAATGTTCGAAATTTTTGGATCACCGTGAATCACGCGAAGTGGCAATGTGTTAGGTAAAAAAAATCTTGGTGTTTGCTCGAGAAGAAACACAACATCATGAATAACATCGAGCATAAGTTCAGAGTCGCGATACGCATCAACCGTGTGGCGAAACTTTTCGAAAAGCGCCTCTGTATCATGCAAAATTTTCTTCGATTGAAATTTATACGGCATCAATGCGACTGTTTCGTGGAACCGCGCATAAATCTTCCCCGCTTCCGTCGCCATCTTCGCATCCTTTAATAAGGAGACGGTTTTTCCAGGAACAAATGTCTGTACGCGCCACTTCCATTCCCCATCATCGACGAGCACTTCGCCCTTTTTTGAAAGAAGACACTCGGGTGCGAGGAACTTTTCTTCCTTCAAATATTTTGTGACAACCAAAAAATCGTTCGCGATTTCTTTCGACGCAAGTACCGGGTGTAAACGTTGGATGATATACTGCTTCCGATCATTCTTGATGCGATATGTTTGGTGAATGAGTCCGCTTGCGAGTTGTTTTGTCGAAGTGACTCTCGTAAACCCAAACGCAACTAACACTTTTTTTGGAATCATATGGTTTTTCTTTATCTTCTCTTGGGTATCATTGGAATTGGTGCGCTTTTTTACCTCTTCTTCGCCACACGCGATTTGATTTGCGTCATGATTCCAACATTCGCCGGCGGCGGAATTTATGTTGGCACTCCCGTCGAAGCTATTCCTGCCATGCTTGAACTTGCGAATATCCAGCCGAACGATATCGTCATGGATCTCGGAAGCGGCGATGGTCGATTGCTCATTGCGGCCGCAAAAGCTGGAGCGAAAAAATCGATCGGGTATGAAATTCAACATTGGCTTGTGAAGCAGTCTCGCGAGTTGGTCGAGAACGAACATCTTTCCGACAAAATCGAAATACGTCCTGAATCATTTTGGCATGTTGATGTTTCAAACACAAATCTCGTGTTGCTCTACCAGATCTCTTACGCCATGAAAGGAATTGAAGAAAAGTTACAAAAAGAATTGCCGGTTGGTGCGAGAGTGGTAGCAAATGGATTTAAGTTTCCGAAATGGAAAGAGGAGAAGACAATTGAGAATGTGAGATTATATATCAAAACCTAAAACCGAGCCTCGTGTGAGGCTCGGTTTTTTCTTTTTCTAATCGTTTAACCTCCAACACGTCTGTTCTGTCCTCCACGTTTCTCAATAATTTCCTTTGACACGTTACTTGGAACGGAATCGTAGTGATCAAATTCCATGGAGTAACTTGCGCGGCCCTGGGTCATGCTGCGAAGCGTTGTTGCGTAGCCGAACATTTCTGCGAGTGGAATAAACGCGAGGATGACTTTTGCTCCTGAGCGGTCTTCCATGCTTTGAATTTGTCCGCGCTTTGCGTTCATGTCTCCAACAACAGATCCCATGAAGTCTTCTGGTGTAACTGTTTCAACTTTCATGATTGGCTCCATGAGTTCCACGCCAGCTTTCTTTGCTGCGTCTTGGAACGCCATCGATCCTGCGATTTTAAAGGCGGCTTCGGAAGAGTCGACATCGTGGAAACTTCCATCAGTCAAGATAACCTTAACGTCGAGAAGAGGATATCCAGCGATAACTCCGCGATCTGCGGCTTCGTGTGCACCTTTTTCGATTGGATTAAAGAATTCTTTTGGAACGGATCCACCTTTAATTTCTTCTTCAAACTCGAATCCAGATCCTGGTGGCAATTTTTCGATACGCACAACTGCGTGTCCGTATTGTCCCTTTCCACCGGTTTGACGAACGTATTTTCCTTCTCCTTCCGCGTTTCCTTTAATGGTTTCGCGGTAAGAAACCTGTGGAGTTCCAACGTTACAGTCAACGGAGAACTCGCGCTTCATACGATCGACAATAATGTCGAGGTGAAGTTCTCCCATTCCGGAAATAATGACTTGGTTTGTTTCCTCGTCCGTACGAACGCGGAAGGTTGGGTCTTCTTCAGCCAATTTTTGAAGAGCAACTCCCATTTTTTCTTGGTCTCCTTTTGTTTTTGGTTCAATCGCAATCGAGATAACTGGTTCTGGGAACACAATCGCCTCGAGCAAAATTGGGTTTTCAGGATCACAAAGTGTGTGACCAGTAAATGTTTCTTTGAGTCCTACCATTGCGGCGATTTCTCCCGCAAACACTTCTTGAATTTCTTCACGGGTGTTTGCGTGCAAGCGGACGATACGTCCGACACGTTCCTTTGCCCCGTTTGAAGAGTTCAAAATGTATGTTCCTGCTTTTACCGAACCGGAGTACACGCGGAAAAAGGCGAGCTTTCCAACAAATGGATCCGCTGCGATCTTAAACGCGAGGGCGGCAAATGGTTCAGAATCAGAGGAGTGACGATCAATGATGATTTCATGATCATCTGGATCTGTTCCGTGAAAGGCTGGAACATCGAGTGGGCTTGGAAGATACGCAACAACCGCATCCAACAAAAGTTGAACACCTTTGTTTTTCAGCGCGGAACCACACATGATTGGAATGAATTCGTTTGAGATGGTTGTGCGACGAATCACAGGATTCATTTCAGCCTCGGTAATAAATTCACCGGCCAAATATTTTTCCATGAGCTTCTCGTCATTTTCACAAACAGCTTCAACGAGGATGGTGCGATATACATCTGCTTTCGCTTTGTAATCTTCTGGAATATCCGTCTCTTCAATTTCACGTCCGGTTTCATCTCGGTACATGAACGCACGCATTTTCAAAAGATCGATGATTCCATTGAATCCACCTTCTGTTCCGATTGGAAGTTGAATGCAGTATGCGCGCTTTGTGAGACGGTTGTGAACAGACGCAACATCCTTGTAAAAATCTGCTCCTGTGCGATCAAGTTTGTTAATAAAAACAATACGAGGCACTTTAAAATCATCCGCATAGCGCCAGTTAGTTTCGGATTGTGGTTCCACTCCGGCAACACCATCAAACACAGCAACTCCTCCATCCAAAACACGCATCGAGCGCTTCACCTCAACGGTAAAGTCGATGTGTCCTGGAGTATCAATCAAGTTCAATTGGTGATCTTTCCAAAAACACGTTGTTGCAGCGGCTGTGATGGTAATTCCACGTTCCTTTTCTTGTTCCATCCAGTCCATGGTTGCAGCACCTTCATGCACTTCACCAATTTTGTGTTTCTTTCCTGTGTAAAAAAGCACGCGTTCAGAAACGGTTGTTTTTCCTGCATCGATGTGAGCGAAAATTCCGAAGTTACGAACGTCCTGCAGTGGGTATTCACGAGGCATAAATGATCGTAGGGGCGACTCACGAGTCGCCCGTACAGAAATAGAATAGAAGAATGGAAAAAATTATTTCGCAAAGTGAGCAAACGCGCGGTTTGCCTCTGCCATGCGTTGAACATCCAATTTCTTTTTTACGGCGTCCCCTTCTCCTGCTGCAGCTGCGAGCAATTCGTCTGAAAGTTTTTCTGCCATACGGCGACCTTTCTTTGCGCGAGCGGCTGTAATAATCCAGCGAAATGTCAAAAGATAACGACGATCACCACGAACAGACATCGGAACTTGATAGTTAGCACCACCAACACGCTTTGACTTCACTTCAAGCGAAGGCATGACGTTCTTCAAAGCTTTTTCAAATGTTTCAATAGGATCTTCGTTTGTTTTTTTGTTCATGAGTTCAAACGCGTCATACACAATTCCTTGTGCAACGGTTTTCTTTCCGTTTTGCATGATGGTGTTGATGAGTTTTGCAACAACAACATTTCCAAACTTTGGGTCTGGAGTAATCTCACGTCGAGTAGCTTTTTTTCCGCGCATAATGTTATGAAATAATCGAATGGAATTTATTCCCTGACTCAATAATCAGGTACTCCACTCATGAATAAATGTTAAGCTTTTTTGACTTTAGGACGTTGTGCGCCGTATTTTGAACGACCTTGCATACGACCCTTTACTCCTTGGGCGTCATACACACCGCGAACGATGTGATAACGAACACCCGGAAGATCTTTTACACGACCACCACGAATCATGACGATTGAGTGCTCTTGCAAGTTGTGTCCTTCTCCTGGGATGTAAGCGTTTACTTCTGTTCCGTTTGAAAGACGCACGCGCGCAATTTTACGAATAGCAGAGTTTGGCTTCTTTGGAGTCATGGTTGCAACCTTTACACAAACACCGCGCTTAAATGGACTTCCCTTTGTGAGGGTTGTTTTTTTGCGGTGCAAAGAATCGAAGGTGTATTGCATGGCTGGAGATTTTGTCTTGGATCCTTTTGGATGTCGGCCTTTACGAATAAGTTGATTGACTGTTGGCATAATTGTGGAAGGCTCGGAAAAGCCAGACGACCCGTTGGGCCAATAAAGACGTTATAAGAAAAATAAAACTCAAATAAATTGAGGTCGACGAATTTCTGAATTTCAGCAGCGTTTTATGTGGCCAAAAGATATCACGGAGGGGGAAAAGCGTCAAGAATATTGGGGAAAAGAAAAACCCCAGGTGTTCAGTGAACATCTGGGGTAAGAAACCTTCTACTGAAGGAGCTGACTCGGGAGGCCGGGGAACATTTCGAGACCATCTTGAAGGATTTTCTCGATGTCTGCCCGCTTCTTGCCTACCTTGCGGCAGAGCAAAATTTGCGTCGGACCGTTCCTAGGAATCACGTGGCACCACCAAGATTCGTTGCTTTTCGGATAATGAGCGAGGTCGTTTGCCGGAGCCATGACCAACTCACGTTTCCAATCCGCAACCATGAACCCGTCACCCCGATCACGAAACGTGAGAGCAATGATCTCACCTTTCACCACACCACGCTTGAGTGTTTCCACCCATGCGAGTTCGGCTTGAAGCGCGGTCTTTGCCTCTTCGAGCTCCGAGAGCCACAGGAGAATCAACTCGCGTTGATCCACAAGCGACTCCGGAAGACGAACCACGTTCGAACGAACCGTCACGCACCGCTCAGCTTCAATCCGCTCACGTTCGGCTCGCTCTTGCGCGGCCTTTTCGCGAGACTTTCGCTGCTGTTCCAACATGCGTTCCTGTTGTTCGCGCAGGTTTTGTTCACGACGAGCACGCGCCTCGGTTTCCTCACGCTCACGTTGCATCTCTGCCGCGTGTTGCGCTTGGTAAACCTTGAGTGCGTCACCGATCAAAATGTCTTCCGCGGTGATTGCGTTCACTGCCGCGAGAACGAGTTCGATCGTGGGCTTCCCCGCGATCTTCTTCGCAATCGCTTTCGTAAACAATTCCATGGTCGGCTGCATGAGCTGACGCCGTTCGTCACCAAAGACATACAACGGAATCGCTGGAGCGATCCGCTTCTTTATCTTCACGAGCTGCGGCGCGCTATCACAGAAAAATCCATACCCGTCTGCAAGCTGCTTGGTCACCCAAGCGGCAATGAACGGAATGAGTGATTCCGGAATCGTCTCCAAGGTTTTACGCTCGAGTTCGATTCCGTTCCACGAACGTCGATACACCAACTGATCCTTCTTCGTTTCATAATCCGTCTCAAAAGTCACATCAACCACGCACGCTTCCGCGGGCACGAGTTCATTCAGCCACGCAAGTTCAATCGCGTGACAGTTGTGCATGTATGCACGTGTCACCTGTTCCGGACGTCCCGTTCGATTATTCGTACGGGTCGAAGTGGATTCCATGACTTTGGTGCACACGAGCAGTCGCGGCGGATCATCTCCAAACAGCGCGGAGCCTGGAGAGATGAACGTTCCGCGACCGTTCCATGCGTAATTGTATTCGCCTGTCCTCTGCGCAATATTCACGATGAGTCCCGCGGCAACCGCCTTACGGAGCGCGAGCTCGTTATTCGAAGACGAGTATTCAACCCCTTCACGCTCGAGCGTATCGATCAGCTGGTCGCGCATGCGATCCACCTGACTGAGCGCACGAGACGAGAGGAAATTTTCCCTCGCCCAACGATGATCTCCTTCGGACTGATCCCAGATCCTCCACACCTTGAGAAAGGTGAGCAAGTCCGAGTTCGGATCGTCGAAGGCCTTCTTTGCCCTGCGAGCTTCTTCACGCTTGTCTTTCGGAGCGACGAAGATCGGGCGCGTACTTGCAAGGCACGCAGCGATCACGATCACTTCTTCCAGACATCCGTGCTTTTCGCCCTCAAGGATCATGCGGCCGATCATCGGCTCCACATGGAACTTCTTCATCCTGAACCCATCCTTCGTGACCTCCCCGTCCGCGCCGAGCGCACCAAGCAGCTTCAGACGCGTTTCGGCGTCCTTCCACTGTTCGGGCTTCGGAGCATCCATGAGGTCGAGAGCGAGGATTTCCGCAAGCGAATGCTTCATGCAACGCAGGTCCAGAAGCACTTGATCGAGCGACATGCGCAAGATCTCGGGCTTCGTGAATTCCACGCGGCTTTCGAAATCTTCTCTCGTATACAGACGGTGGCAGATACCACCTTTGGTTCGACCAACTCGTCCTGCGCGTTGATTGCAACCAGCTTTCGAATGCTCGGTCACTTGCAGCGCGGACATGTTGGCATCGACGTAGACCGTCGCCTTGATGAGCCCAGAATCGACGGTGTGTCCAAGAGGATCAATCGTGAGCGAGGTTTCCGCGATGTTCGTCGCCACAATGACGCGACGACGATGATCGACCACGAAGACTTCGGCTTGATCATCCGGTGCCTGCGAGCCGTAAAGCGGCAGGAACCGGTAACGCGAGAGTTCGCGCTCCATTTCTTTTTCGAGCGCGCTCACAACTTGCATGATGGTGGACTGATCCGGGAGGAAAACGAGGATGTCGCCCGGCTCGTTGCTATGCAAAATCTCGAGAACCTTTTCGATCGCAGCCTTGACCATGTTGCCATTCTCCGGAGTCTCCTTTGCATAACGGATCTCAACCGGGAAAACCCGACCGGGAACCGTGAGCACAGGAGCATTGCCGAAGTACTTTGAAAACTTGTCCGTATCGATCGTGGCCGACATGACCACAACTTTGAGGTCAGGCCGCTTCGGAAGCACGTTCTTCACGAGCGCCATCAACAAATCCTGATTCACCCCACGCTCATGCACCTCGTCGAGGACGATGACGCTGTAGCGCGAGAGAAGCGGATCCGAGTGGAGCTGGTTCAGAAGGACGCCTTCGGTCAGATACACGAGCTTCGTCGAGGATCCAAGCGTGCGATCCTGACCAATCTGATAACCAACCTCGTCACCAAGTTTAGTTCCGTAAAGTTCCGCCACCCACTTTGCAAGCAAGGTTGCAGCCGGTCGACGAGGTTCGGAAACCCCGATCAACTTGCTGCCACCGAGCCCTGCACGCAGGAGCGCGAGCGGACCCTTGGTCGACTTCCCCGCGCCGGTTTCGGCCGCGAGGATGACGACCTGATTCTGTCGCACAAGATCGAGGAACTGAGCCTCGTAATCGTCGAACGGAAGACTTTTTGATGCTTGTTGACGAACACTCAGAACATCGAACACTTCTGCATCCCCATTCTTATCAACTACGACAAGAACAGGTTCCACTTTTCCAACCGCTTCATTCACAATGAACCCGAATGCACCTTTTTTCTCTTGATTCGACACGTGTCACCTCTTTGGCTGAAACAATAAAGGTTCGATTTTAGCGAACAATCGTGCAAAAAGAGGGCGCACTTCGCCCAATTTTTGACGGATAAATATACCACAAAAATGCGATTTTGTCAATGGTTTGTGGGGTTTTTGTGGGTTTTTCAAACAAAAAACCTGAGAGGTGTCTCAGGATTGAAGGTCGTAGAGTTCGAGGGTGTACGCGGTGACGGCGTCTGCGAAGGCGCGGACGCGGGCGGGATTCAGTTCGGTGTGGGAATCGCTGATGCCGGTTGCGACCAGGAACTTGCTTGCGAGCGGGATGAAATCACGGACGTTTTCCGGGGTCATGCCGCTTGCAATCGCGAGTGGTTTGAGGGGTGTGGCGAACCTCATGAGATGGATTTTCTCGATGTCCGGCGCGGAACCCGTTCCGGAACCGCTTGTGGTAATCACGTCCACAAACGGAGCAGCGAGTTCGGCTTCGCGTGCAGGATCGCCGTTTTGCGGTTGGTACTTGAAAGCAACGCCTCCAAACAACTCGCCGCGCCAGCGTATACCGGTCGAGCGACGAAACAGATCGTAACGACGCGCGTGTTGCACCGGATCTTCTGCCGCAAGATTGATTCGTACGGAATCAACCCAAAGAGCGTTTGCGTCTTGTGGTACAACTGTCAGCGCTTGAAGCGGATCAAGATCAAGAAAATTGAGACCGATCCAACGATTCGGAAACACCGAACGCACAGCTTGGTAAACACCGAGCAGGGTTTGCGCAGAACATTCGTGATTGATGAGAAACACCCCATGCGCACCGTTTTCAAACGCAATGCGGACATTGCGGAGCGCTTGTACATCATCCACAACGTGGATCACGGGATAAAACTGCTCCCCAAATCTTAAAAACATGAAATCCTCCAGGAAAGAGCTGGAGGCAGCATAAAGTCGAAGAGGAAAAAAGTCAAAGCGTGAACCGTTTTACAACGATCCAAACAACATCCCTTGATACGCCGCACAACTTGCACCGGTAAGTGTGTCACAAATCGCGTATGCTGGCGTGGAGATAAAAAAGAAGATGTTAAAATTTGTAAAAAGCGAAATGAGTACAGCGAACATCAAGATTTGTGGGCCGCGAAACGCGACGAAGTTCCTGAGCTGTTCATACTTTGGCGCATCGAAAAGCGCGAAAAATAATTTGGATCCATCGAGTGGCGCGATTGGAATGACATTGAAAAGCGCTAAAAACAAATTGAGGAGGATGAGAAAAAAGAGAAACGCAGTGAGCAAACTATAAGGTGACAATCCCCCTTCGAGAAGCACACGAAATGCGACGGAGCACACAGCCGCGATGATCAAGTTTGATCCAGGTCCAGCAAGCGCAATGAGCACAGAATCCCATTTTGGATTTTTTAAATTGTACGGATTAAACGGAACGGGTTTTGCCCAACCAAATCCAAACAGCAAAAGCGGAATAAATCCAAATAAATCTAAGTGTGCCATTGGATTAAGTGTGAGTCGACCTTCGCGCTCGGCCGTGTGATCGCCCTTCAGCTTGCCGACGAGAGCGTGCGAAAATTCGTGAATGGTGAGCGAAAAAAGAATCGCGAGGATCCAGGCGAGGGCGAGAGGTGGGGAGGAAAATAAGAGGGTGAGAAACATAGAGACAAAGTGAATGAGTGATGGAGTGGAGGAGTGATCGAGGGGGGCAATTTTTCTATTTAGTAAATCGGCAGAAGAGGCATTACAAAAACAAAAATTGTTTTCTTCCTTCACTCTTCCACTCCATCACTTATTCACTCTCTTTTTATATCCGCGCCAACTCCCCGCAGTTTCTCTTCGAGGTTCTCATACCCACGATCAAGATGTTCGATTCCTGTAAGGGTCGATGTGCCGTCTGCAATGAGTGCTGCAACAACGAACGCGAGGCCGGCGCGAATGTCTGGGACTTCAACTTCGGCGGCGTGCAATTTCGATGGTCCGTTGATCACCGCCGAGTGTTTGTAATTCATGCCTTTAAATCGACACGGACTTTCACCAAGACAATTCGAGAAGAGCGTGATGTCCGCCCCCATTTTTTTGAGTGCGTCTGTGTAGCCGAAGCGTTCTTCGTAAACCGTTTCGTGCACGACCGAAGTTCCTTCGGCCTGTGTAAGAACAGTGACGAACGGTTGCTGCCAGTCGGTCATAAAGCCTGGATGTGTGTCGGTCTCGAGCTCAATACCTTTCAGCGGCCGCGTTCCGCGAAACAAAATCCCGTTCGGCTTCACTTCATATTCCCCACCGATTCTACGCACCGCATTGAGAAACGTCATCATATGCGCATGCTCTGCGCCGCGGACGAGAATTTCGCCACGCGTTCCGATCGCCATCGATCCGTACGATGCGGCCTCGATGCGGTCCGGCATCACTGTGACTTCTGTTCCTCGTAATTTTTCAACGCCGAAAATTTCAATCCAACGTCCAGAATTGATCTGAATAATCGCTCCCATGTTTTGGAGCATCATGATCAACTGTTTTACTTCCGGCTCTCCCGCCGCGTTTCTGATCGTGGTGCGACCTTCAGCAAGTACACCGGCGAGAATAGCGGTTTCCGTTGCGCCGACGGATGGATACGCGAGCTCAATGAGTGTTCCTTTTAATCGTTTCAAGATTTTTGCGTGATATCCGTTTTCTGTTTCGGAAATTTCCGCACCCATCTTCGTCAAAATATCAATATGAAAATTCACGGGGCGCGGCCCAATCGCGTCGCCACCCACCCGAGGAACAAATGCTTCGCCCGCACGATGCAAGAGTGGCGCGAGTGCCAAAATACTAATGCGATTTTTTCGCGAGAGTGATGTAGCGTTTGTGGATGCGATCGACGCTGTTGTTACACACACTTCATTCTGCGCGCGCCAGTCGATCTTCGCCCCAACGGCTTCGAGAATCTCTTGCGTGATTTGTGTTTCTTGTTGACGCGGAACATTTTTGAGTACAACGGATTCCGAAGTGAGCAATGTTGCGATCAACATTTTGGACGCAGCGTTCTTTGCGCCAGAAACAGTAATTTCTCCAATGAGAGGTTTCCCGCCGGTGACATGAAAAACAGACATAAGTTAATGCAGCGTAAGCGGACCGCGCTTCTTTCCAAAATCTTGTCCTAATTTTCGAATCTCTTTGTTTGTTCTGCTTAATGTTTCACGCACCTCATCCAAATCAGATTCCAATCTTGAAACAACCTCCCAATCTGCTTCGGGATCTTCACGAAGTGCGGCAAGTTCTTGTGCCATTTCATTTGTGAGCAAACCAAGACGATCACGCTGCTCTTCAAGCGTAAGGAGTGAACGATCGCCAAACATGGCGAGCGCTTCTTCTCCGGTCATGGGTGGAATGTATGGTGATTTTTCTCGATCAAACATAGTGAGAATAGTATACGAGACTCGCGCGCTTTTTTCCACCCGCTTGACGCAACGCGCATTCTCTGGTACTTTGTGTGTAATTTACACAAACAAATATGCCCAATCCCCCAAAGCAATCGATCATCGTCGCGGTTGATACCGTCATCTTCACCGTCAAAGACGGCGAACTCTGCGCCCTTCTCATCCAAATGAAAAAGTCGCCGTATACAGGACTCTGGGCCTTCCCTGGCGGACGCGTCGAGAATACAGAGACAACCGAAGAGACGGCCGTTCGGATCTTAAAAGAACAAACCGGTGTTTCGAACGTCTACCTCGAACAGCTCAAAACGTTTGATTCCATTGAACGCGATCAACTCGAGCGTGTGATCTCGGTCGCGTCGTTTGCGCTTATTTCCTCATCGGAAGTCGAGCTCAAAACAACCGATAAGTACCAAGACGTGAAGTGGTGGCCCGTGAAAAAACTCCCGGAATTGGCTTATGATCATAAGCACATCGCAAAAGAAGCAATTACACGGCTCAAAAGCCGACTCCAGTACACAAACATCGCCTGGAGCCTGCTTTCCGAAGAGTTCACCCTCACAGATTTACAGCGTGTTTACGAGATTATTCTTGATACAACTGTTGATAAACGCAACTTCCGTAAGCGCATTTTGGCTCTTGATCTGATCGTTCCGATTGGAAAGAAACGAGGCGGCGAGGCAAACCGCCCGGCGGAGCTCTATAAGTTCAAGCACAAGAAGCTGGAATATGTAGAGATAATGTAACGAAAAGTCAACGGAACAAAACGCACCAAATCGAAAGATTGGTGCGTTTTTATTGGGTCTTGACACAAGTAAGTGTATGTACTACACTTACTTTAATTTAACGTTCGTTCCAACCGAAAAATCCATGAAAGAGGCGCCCGAGGATCCGTTCGTGTAAACAGGCCAAAAACCATTGACATTTTCGCCAAAAACTGGTATTCTCTCGGGTTCTAAAAATACGTTTTTCAATGAATTCACATGCGGAAAACACAGGGTTTCCCGCAGCTGCTGTTCATTAAACTCCCCCATGTGGGGAATGAGGAGAAGTCATGCGGAACCTTGATGGTTTGATTCAGATCGGCAAAGGCGATGCTGTCATCGTGGTCGATGTCACAAATGCATTCGGTCCAAATGGCGGACTGCCCGTGCCTGGCGCCCTTGAAATCGTCGATGTCATCCGAGAGCTCGTTCTGAAATTCAAGCGCAATCAGCGATACAACGTCTTTGACGCGCATCCGAAAGGACACATCAACTATCGAACCTCCTACGTGAAGCGGGCTCGCGGTCCGCTCACGATCACGGAAGTTTTGGGTCACAAGGTCAAGATCGCGAAACATGCACTCTTCACCAATGAAGACTTGATCGCTTACCTCATGCGCCTGAATCGGCACGAAACGCTCCTCTGGGACGAACATGCCGAAATGACCACGAACGAGATTCGTCTCTTCGATGGCTTGCGTGATCTCGAGAGCGCGTTCGTTCTGCACTTTCCGAAAGGAACGGATCCGCGTGTCGACAGCTACAGCGCGTTTCGCGATACGCTTTGGATGCCGACCGGACTCGGTCGCATTCTGAAGGAGCGCGGCATCAGGCGCGTGTTCATCGTCGGTCTCGCGTTCGACTTCTGCGTTGGCTTCACGGCCGAAGACGCCGCACTCGAAGGCTTCGAGTCCTACATCGTCCGCGACGGCACGCGTTCGGTTGGCTTGCCTCCCGATGGCGACTACCCGGGTTCGATTGCCTTCATGGAAGCGCGCCTCATCGCTCGCGGCGTGGAGTGCATCAACTCGAATCAGATCCACGTCTAAGTCTCTTCGCTCTTTCTCAACTCTCCCCTGCTCTCCATTTCCGCTTGCACATACAGATCCGCAAAAAGAAATGACAGAGCCCTTTTCTTCAGCACCTCAACCATGAGGTTCTGAAATCGAAGGTTCACAAACACAAGGAGAACACGATGTCACACATCATTCCCTCCTTGTTCGTGAAGAATCAAGGAGACCGGTCAGTAAAGATCGCTCTGAGACTCACGACCGCTCGCAATCGAGTTGTTGTACGACTCACGGGCGGATGTGGATACATGTCCGCCGAGGATGCGCGGGATTTTCTTTCGCTCTTCGCAGATGCATTCGCTGGATTTGCAGGCGCCATGCTCTTTGGTGGCACGCGCATGATTCAGAAACAAGACGTGTCGCAGATTGTGCCTGGGATCACCGAGATTCCGTCGCACATTCGCGACGTGTGTCCAAACATGGTGTCACTCGGCGTTGTGCCGAGGACGTCGGAGATCAAAATCACGGAACACGGACTCGTGGTTTCGGAGAGTGATGCGGATACCTATCGCACCATCATTCATCCGAACCAAGATATGTGCCTGCTCGTTCAAGTGTCGCCGGATCAACCGGCCATTTGGGACGCGGAGTTCGAAGAGTGCTTGCAGATCACGAAAGACCTGCGCGAGTTCGCGGAATTCAAATCATTGCTCATCGTCTACAACGGCGGTGGCGTGACGGAACGCGAAATCCTCGCAACCGCAAAACGTGGTTGGCCCGTCCTCCTCATACGAAGAAGTGGTCGCAAGGCGGATGAGTACGCGAGCAACAATGCGTTTCTCGAAGCACATCCAAACGTTCGTGTCGCCGAAAAAGATTCGCGCGACATTCGCCAACATCTCATTTCCTTCGGGATGCTTCCCCCGGAGTAACTGCGTCCGTGAAATCATGGGTGTGGAAAATTAGGAAGTGCGAAGGTGTTCATGTCCGCAAAAACGGTAACTGGTCAGGACGGCAGGACTGTTCTGATCATTCAAGACAAGGGAGCTCAACTCCCCGCAACGTTCGCCCTCATGGCAACGCGTGCGGCGCGTAAAGTCTGCATTCGCATCAGCGGCGGATGCAAAGGGATGAATGCCGATGATAAGAAAGCGATGATGGATTTTTTCCAGATCGCATTCAAGGGTTTCGAGGGCATGATCTGGTCGGGTGGCACGCGCCAATTCGACAAAGACGGCAACCTCGATCCGATGGTCACAGATGTTCCTGGCGTTGTTGCCGCGGGCAATCCAAAGTGTGTCGCACTCGGTTCGACTCCTCGCACGGACGTTCTGCGTCTCGTCGAAGAGTCTCGCCTCGTACTCGACGACTACGGCACCGCGCCAAACCCGAGCATGAACGCAATCCTCCTCGTTCAAGACGGGGCGGAAGGCAAGCTCGGTTGGGATGGCGACTTGGATGCCGCGTTCGGACTCATGGATCAGCTCACGCAATACGGCGGCTTCCACCGCGCCGGCGTCATTGCCTGGAACGGCGGTGCGATCACGCGCGATGAAGTCATGCGCTCGATCAAGAAAGGTTGGCCCACCATTGTGGTGAAAGGCTCGGGTCGTGCGGCAGACGAGATCGCCGCCGAACTCGTCGCTGGCACGTTCGCCGATAAAAGAGAGAACCTCTACGTCGTCGACAAATCGAGCCCGCATATCCTCCGTAAACTCCTGATCGCGGAAAGATTCATCCAAGAGTAGCACGAACTTTTTCCAACTTGCAGAGTTTTCCAAAGCTCTGCCCTTTTCTTAAGCGCCTCAAGAGGTGAGACGCTTAATGCAAGGACAAACCCTCTCCCCAGCCCTCTCCCTCGAAGGGAGAGGGGGCTTCGAACACAGGAGTACAAGATGCCAAAGATTTTTCTGTACGGTGGCAGTTTCAATCCTCCGGGATTGCATCATGAGGCGATTGTTCAGAAACTTGCGAGTAAGCTCGGACCGGATGATCGTCTCATCGTTCTTCCGTGCGGGCCGCGACCGGACAAAGAGACGACGAACGATCTTTCACTTGCGTCTCGTGCAGCACTCTGTGACCTCGCGTTCGGCCGCATCCCGCGTGTCGAAATTGATCTCACAGATCTCGAGCAATCTGTGTTTACGCGTTCGTTCGACATAGATCAGCGCTATCGTGCGCTGTATCCGAATCATGAAATCTGTCACGTGATCGGCGCCGACATCGTTGCCGGTGGCGCGCATGGATTGTCCGAGATTCATCGAACGTGGTTTTGCGGACAGGAAGTCTGGAACACACTTCACTTCCTCGTGCACATGCGCCATGGAATCGAATGCGTGCCCGAAGATCTTCCGCCACACCACACGATCATCGAACCGACGCTCCGTGGATCCAGTTCGGAAATTCGCGAACGGATCTTCAGGCATCAGTCAATCGACGATCTTGTGTCACCAGCGATTGGTCAATACATCGCACGACATCAGTTATTCACGGGACGCATCATGCGAGGTCCTGCGGAATTTCAAGAAACACTTCGACCGCTTGTTGTCGCAAACGACCGCAATGAAAGTACGGTTGCGATCGGCAAGAGATTATCAGATGCGTTTCAGACACCCATCGGTGAACACAATTGCATTGTCGTGATTGGGGGCGATGGATTCATGCTTCATACGATTCGTCGTCTGTGGCGTGACCATGTTCCCTTCCTCGGACTCAATCGCGGCACGAAAGGATTCTTGCTCAACGACTTCGACGAAACGAAGATTGTTGATCAACTGCAATCACACCTCGAACTCAAGACGTACACAGAATCGCTGTTATACATAGAGGCGGAATCTGTTGACGGCACACAATCCAACATGCTCGCATTCAACGATGCATGGGTGGATCGCCTCAGCGGGCAAACAATTTGGACACGTGTCCTCATGAACGGCGAAGTGAAATTCGATCCCATCATGTCAGACATCATGCTCGTCTCAACGGCGGCTGGATCAACGGGGTATGCGTACCGCATGGGCGGATCACGCCTCATCCCCGGCACACAAATGCTCCAACTTGTTGGAAGCTGCGTGTGCTCCCATCATTGGAAGAACGAACCGCTTCCGATCGAAACAAG
The DNA here is from genome assembly GCA_001791305.1 of Candidatus Uhrbacteria bacterium RIFCSPLOWO2_01_FULL_47_17. Classification (GTDB taxonomy): domain Bacteria; phylum Patescibacteriota; class Patescibacteriia; order UBA9934; family GWF2-40-263; genus XYB2-FULL-45-11. The sequence goes on along the minus strand of MGEI01000005.1, from coordinate 439,882 downwards.
CATTCGATTCGAAGCCATGAACCAAGAAAAGCGCCCTATGCGCGGTTTCTGCGACGGCGTCGCGCTTGGCGAACTAAACTGGATGAATATTCGTCGAAGCGCAACCGCAACCGCAGAACTCGCCTTCTTTCCAGAAACAGATTTGCAACGTCGCATCAGCGAATTGTAAGTCATCTCGTCTCGGGGTTGAATCATTCAGCCCCGGGAACATTTTTCCTTCAAGAAACGTTTTCCTGAGCGCAACCTCCCCCAACCCCTCCTTCGCAGGAGGGGCTTCGTGGAACGCATTCGGGGGCACATTTCTCTCATGAACACGGGGTTCATGAGTAAGCGTTGAAACAGGAGGCACGATGTTCGACATCGTCAAGAACTTACTCGATACAGACAAGTACAAACTGATGATGCTCCAGTTCATCTGGCTCCATCAGCGCAAACGCAAGGGACGCTTCACGTTCAAAAATCGGACAGATGTGAATCTGCTCAATTACATGACGGTCGAACAAGTCCAAGCGGAACTCGACCACATCAAGCAGATGACGATGACGCAGGGCATGATCGAACGCCTTCGGAATCATCCAACCCTTGGCAAACAACTGCAGCCTGCGTTCCTTACGTGGCTTCGCAGCTACAAGCTCTCGGACATTCATGTCGGCGTGGTGAAAGGCAAGCTCGCCATTTACGCGCAGGGCAAGTGGACCGCAATCACGATGTGGGAAACGTTCATCATGAACGTGGTCAATCGCATCTACTTCCGCGCAAAGTGCAAAGAGCTCGGGCTCACGGAAGAAGAAGTCATTGCCTCGGGCCGCGACAAGCTCATCGAGAACATCGACATTGTCATGGAATCGGACGCCGTCGTCACAGATTTCAGCACGCGTCGTCGGTGGAGCTATGATTGGCAGTTCGAAGTTGTTGCAACCTGTGCTGCAACAATGGGCAAACAATTTGCGGGCACATCCAACATCTGGATCGCGCTTGAACTCGGCATTGAAGCGATCGGCACCATCGCCCACGAAATGGACATGGGCTATCAAGGCATTTACCACAAAGAGGACGACGCACGCGGGTACATGTACTCGCACGATCTGCTCCTCGAACAATGGTTTGCACTCTACGGCACCATCCTTTCGATCGCGCTTTCGGACACGTACGGCTCGGACTACTTCCTCGAACACTTCAAGGCGTTTGCCGAGCTGTGGATCGGAACACGTCACGATTCCGGCGACCCGTTTGCATACGGCGAAAAGATCATCAAGTTTTACGAGTTGATCGGAATCGATCCAAAGACGAAACTCATTGTCTTCTCGGACGGTCTCGACGCACGACTCATCGTGCAATTGAACGCGCACTTCCGCGGTCGCATCAAACTCGCGTTTGGCTGGGGCACGAACCTTGGCAACAACATGGGTTTCCAGAATTACGAAAACAATCGCGGACTGAAAGCACTCTCGATTGTCTGCAAGCTCACTCACATCTCGGGACGCGCAACCGTCAAACTCTCGGACAACCGAAAGAAACTGACCGGCCGCACATCTGCTGTACTGCGTGTGAAACGACTGACGAATTACGATCGATACGAACATGTAAATGTTACGTGTTTGGTCTGATTCGTCGCGGGGTCTGGTGACCCCGCCCATAACCTGGGTGATTCAATCACCCCTTTTCTCCGCATGCTGACAATTGTGTCGGCATGTGAAGGTGAAGGAAACAACGATGGCAAACAAACCGCTTCCCGTTCTGGTCGACATCCCTCACAAAGGGTTTGTCATACTGGAGCGCTGGCTAAAACCCGGCAATCGATTCTTGAATGAATTCATCCGGACAACGGATTCTGTTGCGGGAGTTCTCCACGATGTCGTCAACGAACGCATTTTGCTCATCAGGCAAGATCACGTTGCGGCGATGTCAGACGAGAATCCGCACGGCACGCTCGTCACGCCGTTTGCGGGTCGATTCGATGTAAAACTTTCGCCCAAACAACTTCTCATCAAAGAAGCGATGGAAGAAGTCGGAGTTGACCTCACGGAGGATGACATCGAGATGTTGAACTTCGGCCAAAGCATGGTGCTATCGATTGGTGTCCTCACCGAACGTGCATACCTTTGCTATGCCGAGGTACGCCCCGAACAACTTACGGGCAAGGACGATGACGTTCGCAGCGCGGAAGGCGAGAACGAAGGGATCACCCGTCACTGGGTCTCAACAAAAGATCTCGAAACGTTCGTCTGCGACGACCTGCGCGTGCTCGCATTCATTCAATACATTCGCTTGAAGCTCCTCGAACGCAAGATCGTTCGTCTGAACGAGGTCATCGATCACTCCTGTGATTGCGAGGGTGTCTCTAGCGACGATGCCGCCTATCCGTTCGAAGATGAGCGCGGTGATGACGATATGGATGGCGAAGAACATGGAGTGGAAATGGATTAACAGGCTTGATGATGCACATGCATCATCCTTTTCTCCACCCGCCGACAATTTCGTCGACGTGTGAAGGTGAAGGAGTTCATTCAATGGCAGACCATCAGCAAATCGCTCACGGTTCTGGACAGATGCGCGCACAAAGCATTTCGATTCAGCTCTCTACCCGCGAGCGTTGCACAGCTGGTTGCAAGTTTTGCATCAGTCGCACAACGCCCGGGACGGAGGTTGAAGACGAGAAGCTTGTGAAGCTCTGTGGCTTGAAGCGTCTTCGTGTCGGTCTGCGATTTGCAGAACGCACGGGCGCAACGCACGCGATCCTCACAGGGCGTGCGGATCCAAGTCAGGAAAAAGCTGAGTACCTCGTGAGTGTTGTGAAAGAATGCAGTCGTTATCTTCCGCTCGTGGACATGCATACGAACGGTTACTTGTTCCAACCCAATCTACCACCGTCCATTTCAAGAGAATATCTACTTCCGGATCTCGTCAATGCTGGTCTCACCATGATCACGCTCTCGATCGCGAGTCACGACTTCAAACAGAATCGTGAACTCATGTTGATCAAGAAGTCGCCGGCGGAGTTGATTCAACGTTGTCGAAGCTTTGGACTCATGGTTCGCGCGTCGCTTGTCATCAACAAGTCAGGTGTGAAAAATACGGCTGGGATTCTCGAGTACATTCGTGTGCTCGGCAACCTCGGCGTGCAAATGGTGGTCATCCGCGAAGTATGGCGACCGGAATCGGTTGGCCGCGCGACGCAGGAAGTGATCGACTGGAATGCGACGAACTGGATCGACATCGCGCCGCTCCAGACCGCGTTCACCGAGTTCGGTATGAACAAGGAACACGGCGTCCGCATCGGCAATCCGCTTCCGTGGGGCACGCCTGTGTTCCTGGTCGGCGGGATTTTCGACGAGCAGTCGCATGGCGTGAACGTCACGTTTGCGCGCTGCGAAGAAGCAAACGGCGGTACGGTCATGAAGTCGATCGTGCACAAGCCCGACGGTCACGGTTACCGCAACTGGGATCACAACGGCGATATTCTGTATTGATGCGATGCGCATTCGTAGGGGAGGGTCGCGACCCTCCCCTACGGACACGATACGATCTGGCGATGTTTACATCGCCCCTTTTCTTCGCCCACTGACAATCGTGTCGGTATGCGAAAATCAGGAAGGAGACAACATGAAACCCAAGAATACGTTTGGTCTTGTTCGTGTGGCGGTTGCGGTGCCGAGAGTGCACGTTGCAAATCCACGTATGAATGTGTTTGAGATGATGAAACTTGTTGGGAATGCTGAACATGAGCGTGTACAGTTGCTCACGTTTCCAGAACTCTCGCTTACCGGCTACACCTGCGGCGATTTGTTCTTGCAACCATTTCTCCACAAGAAAGCCGTCGAGGAACTTCAGTTGTTTCTCAATCTAACAGACGCGATCGACATGATCATCCAAGTCGGCATGCCACTGCTCGTGAACCAAAAGTTGTTCAATGTTGCAGTGACCTGCCACAAGGGCAAGATCTTGTGTGTGACGCCAAAGACGTTCATTCCGAACTACAAGCACTTCTACGAAAGCCGATGGTTTCGACCATCGTATGAAGCGACTATTTCGGAAGTGGAACTCTGCGGACAGCGTGTTCCGTTTGGAACGAATCACGTGATAGATGTGTTCGTGGGCACGGGTTCGAGCAAGCACCGCATCTTTTGTCTCGGCACGGAAATCTGTGAAGACGTCTGGATGCCGATTCCTCCGAGTTCGCACATGGCGAATGCGGGCGCGACGATCCTCACCAATCTCTCTGCTTCAAACAGCGAGATTGGAAAGGGAGCGTATCGCAAAGACCTCGTGACGCAACAGTCGGCGCGCTGCATGAGTGCGTACTTGTACGTCTCGTCTGGTCCGTGGGAATCGTCCGGCGATGTCATCTTTGACGGCGACGCGATGATTGCCGAAAACGGCCATCTGCGGATTCGCTCCAAACCGTTTCAGTTCGAATCGCAACTCCTCATCACAGACATTGATGTCGAGAAGCTCGAACGCGAGCGATTCATGTCCGGAAGTTTCGGTCAGACCTCGATGGTCGATCCGAAAACGTTCCATCGGATCGAGTGCACGATCAAATCGTCCGACGATGCGATCGCGGTGCGTCCGATCGTCCCCCTGAACAAACTCCCGTTTGTTCCGTCGGATGACAAGCTACGCGCCGAACGGTGCGAAGACATCTTCGCCCACGCCGTGACCGCGCTCAAGCGAAAACTCTTGAGTGTCGAAAACGTGACGAAACGTCAGGTTGTCATCGGCATCTCGGGCGGACTCGATTCGCTTCTCGCATTTCTCTTCACACTTCGCGCGTTTGACGAACTCGGTTGGGATCGCAAGGGCATCCTTGCGGTGACGATGCCGGGCGCTGGCACTTCGAAGCGCACAAAGAAAAATGCGCTGAAGCTCATTCAGCAAACCGGCGTCACCTGGAAAGACATTTCGATTGTGAAGAATGTGACGACTCATCTTCGCAGCATTGGCCACGAGCCGTGCTGGACGTGCCTGCAGTGTGAGAACGCGCAAGCGCGTGAACGCACGCACATTCTCATGGACCTCGGGTTCGTGATTGGCACGGGCGATCTCTCGGAAATCGCGCAAGGTTGGTGCACGTACAACGGCGATCAACAGTCGATGTACAATCCAAACGGCGACATCCCGAAAACGCTCGTGAAATACCTTGTTCGCCACGCGGCGGACATCGAGCTCTTCAAGGAAATCCGCACGTCGATCCTCGACGTTCTCGCGACGCCCGTTTCGCCAGAACTTGTGAAAGCAAAGAAGGCTGGCGAAATCGAGCAACTAACCGAAGACATCATCGGTCCGTACATCCTGCACGACTTTTTCCTCTGGCACATGATCCGCAATGGATACGCGCCGCGAAAAATTGCTTGGCTCGCCGAACTCACGTTCGCGGGAGAATTCGATCGCGCCACGATTCTGAAATGGTTGCTCGCGTTCCTGAAGCGATTCTCGAACGCACAATTCAAACGGCAAAACCTGCCGGACTGCCCGAAGATCGCAAGCGTGTCGCTCTCGCCTCGCGGTGACTGGCGCGCTCCTGCGGACGTTGTCCTCACGGCTTGGATCGAAGAAGTCAACCTCTAACCATCTCGAATCTCGAGATGGTTTTTTCATACACAAAAAACAGGCGCATGTCGTGCGCCTGTACGTTTACGTAAGGGAGGGGCATGCCCCTCCCTCTCCTAGATTTTTCCGGCCATGATCACACGCGTGTCAGGGACGTCCTGTTTCACGCCATCGATCACTTTTGTCGATGTGACCTCTTGTGTCGCAACGATCGAAAACCCGAGCTCGTCGACATAGAGATGTTGAATGACGGACTGCGCAATCGAGGTGCGCACCACGCCGTGTGTGAACCCGCGCGCGCGAGCTTTTTTCATACGCGCACGAATCAGCGCTTTCGCGACACCTTGCTTGCGATACATCGAACTCACGAACAGTTCGGAAAAATAAAATGTGTGTTCCGTGTCTGTCGTCACAAGGGTGGCGACATCTGGTTTCTGAGCCATTGGAAATCCGATCGCAGCGCCCACGATTTGACCCTCATTTTCACATACGAGAAACTCTGCGCGTTCTTTGTGTTTTGCACGAACCTTTTTTGGAAGCGCTTGCGCAAACAGCAACACGAACTCTTGCCACACTTCTTCCGGATCGAAGCATTCGAACCACGGAGCTTCTGTGAAACACCCGCAATACAACAGAACCACTTGCCGAAGATCACTGAAATTCAATCGACGAATACGCATGGGACACCTCTCCCCCCGCCCTCTCCTCGATGAGAAGAGGGGGCTGGGACGCCCAAAACAAAAACACCCTTCCGACCTGGAAGGGTGTTTTTGTTTTTTTAAACAACAGAAACACAGACCTTCAGGCGGAAGGGCGAATATGGTGAACGGAATTGAGAAATACTTGTTTCAACATAAACTTGTTACATTCAACATACGCGATACAAAACCATATGTCAAACAAAAGAAAAACAGACGCATTCATGCGTCTGTAAGGTTAGTTCACGTCCTGTTTGGCTGTACCCTGTTCGGGATCAAGTGAGGCCCAAGCGAGTTTTTCGCGATCCGGAAGATCGCCCGTACGGACGAGGTATCGCACCAAGCCTTTGCCGCGATTGGATTCCACATACGCCTCGAACTGAACGCCGATCACTCCACCAAGTGCACAGGTCTTACCAGTTGTCGCGACATATCCTTCCAAAAAATCTGAGGCGATGTTGCACCGCTCCCGACCAAGACTGATCAATTCACGTGCTTGATCAAACAAGCACCAACGAATCTCCTCGGTAAGACCAATGGACGTCATGAGACAGTAGATCATCTCTCCTCCGTGGTTATGACAATACGTCTCGCAAAACAAAAACGCGAGAGAAAAGACTATCGCGTTTTGGGCTTTTTGTCAAACAATCTTGGTTGATTACCAAAATCCAAGGATCATCCAATCAAAATCAAAAAATCCTCTCCGAAGGGAAGAGGATTTTTTGGCGCCTGGCGGGAAAACGGGTGTTCCTCGAGGACCATGAGGAAAATCGGTGAAGAGACAAAATGCGATGAAGTATTCGTCTCTTCCTCATTGGATGCGGTTGAGGTAGAGGGGTCGCTCCACGACGCCAACATCGAAATGAGAAACATCCGTGAGTTTCTTGTTTTGCAGGCAAAACGCGAAACCGTCTTGGAAGGGCATAGTTGAGGGCACCCGCTAGCCCGGGAGGCAATTTAACTGTATCTCGAAAATGAAAAAGGCTCAAGGAAAATCAACCAAACTTATGCACTTGTTATGAACTGGTTATGCACAACAAAAAAACCCTGACGAATCAGGATCGAGGAGACTATCGACGCGTGGGGATGCGCGGCGAGGACGGGCGGCGGAGCGGGACGAGGTCACGCGGGGCTTTGCGAACCGGGCGCGTGACGGGTGCGGTGATGAGATCGGTTGCGTTGCGCGACGTGAGCGCCGCGATGTCTTTGCGTCCGAGCGAGCGCTCGCGAGCGTAGCGCGCTTGCACGAGAGTCAGTTGTCCGCTCATGATCGCATGCTGGATCGCACGCGGAAGACGCGAGATCTCATGCATCAAATCATCGACCGACTGGATCGAGTACGTGATGAACGGCAGGGACTTGAGAATCTCGGTGTGATGATCGATGTGACGACGAGTGAGGTCGTTCAGTTGCACCTTCCGAAACCGATGCCGAGCCGTCGAGAACTGGTGCGCCTGCCCGAACGTGATGTTCCCTTCCATGAACATCACACGGGCCTTTTTCGTGAGCTGACCGAAGCGGAGCTTGAATTCTGTCATCATGAGAACCCCCAAGCGTGCACGCACGCGAGCAAAAGAATACGTGATGGAGTGATACCTGTCAACCGATCAAAAAAAGATCCCCGTTCAAGGATCTTCAGAAGACTCATGTGTGGATGTGTGTTTTCCGTTCACACGCAAACCAAGTTGATTGATTTTCCATTTGCGGAGCGAGGAGATGATGTGAGGATTCCCCCAATCGACCGCGTAAATTTCTTTTGGCCACAGAAGTGGCAAGAAGTATTTGAGCGTTTGTCGCAAACGATACAAATCATGATTTGAATCATTCAAGGAACGCTTACTTGTGAAGTAATCATGAAATGTCAGGAACTGAAATTCGTACACGCGTCCGCGAAATTGAATCAGGGTCTTTGCGGCTTTGTAGGCAGGTGAAGATTGACGATTCGTTGCGTCGATCGACTGTTCCGCAACAAAATTCGTATCGAGCGGTTCAATCTCCGTTCCTCCGTGATCGAGCAACAGCTCGACGATTTGAAGAGCTACGTCATGCAACTCCATCATGGTCGGAACAATGAATGTGAGCCCGCAGCGATCATACACCGTGTAAGGATGTTTTTTCTCCGGATCATGAACCTGTCGTTGCGATTTCAGCCACGCGTCAAACGCGTCTTTGATGCGATGGCGAAAAAACGCGAGTTCACCCTTCATGGTTTTTCGACAGGTCAAATTCGATTTGCGGCGTTTTAATCCCGGTCGTGACAAATGATGACCGATGCCGACATCTTCGGCGGAAACAGCGTACCCAGTTGCCGGATCGTGATAGCAATAGACCTCGATCTTTTCAAAAACAGGTTCAAACAAATGTCCCCATAAAAAATCCATGAGATCGTTGATGTCGCGCGCGAGCATTTCGTACGAATCCGACATTTCGATTTTTGCGACCGCGACCGCTTGATCAAACCGACTGATGGACTCAAACCAGCGTTGCGCATCTGGTTTTTGATCTGCCCACGGCTTTTCGGCAAGTTCGAGTAATCGGTGCGGATTGAGCGTTGTGGAAACGGACGAATCAAGCTCGAGCTGATCCGTAAAAATATCCGCATACTCACGCACCAAACGCAGACGACCATTTCTGAGCGTATTCATCGCGCGCGTGACATGTGTTTGCTCGCGGCTGAGCGCATCGATCAAAAACCTGCGACGTTTTTGGATCTGACTCGGATCCACATGCAACCAATCCGTTTGCCATTCTTGCAGAGTTGCCCAATCAATCATGCGACCCTCGACTGGTAAAAGAACGATAGCTTGACCTTAAAGAAACGAACGGGCTTTGTCAAACAAAAAAGCCCCGACGTGACGTCAGAGCTGTTTATGGCATTATCCGAAAATATATTGATCGGTAATTTTTACGTAGGTAAACAATTCTTCTTCTTTAAAGAATCGTGCAACTTCTGCCGCGGCGTTCTCGAGACTGTCGGAAGCATGCACCAAGTTCGATGAAACGTTCATCGAGAAATCTGCACGCACGGTTCCTGCATCCGCTTGCAATGGGTTTGTGGAACCAATCATTTTGCGCACTTCGGAAACCGCTTCCATGCCTTCAAGCACGATTCCGACAACCGGTGTGTGCTTCATAAAATTTTTCAAATCGGCGAAGAAGGATTTTTCCGCAAGGTGTGCGTAGTGCACATTCAGTTGTTCGTCTGAAAGTTGGAACAACTTGAGTCCGATGATTTTGAGTCCTTTGCGTTCAAAACGCGTAAGAATCTCCCCAAGCAAATCACGCTGAAGCGCGTCTGGTTTAAGCAAAACGAGGGTGCGTTGAATGTCGGCCATACATTTTATGTTATAGGCGGGGTCCCCTGACCCCGCATGAATTTGTCGCAAAGATATCACGCCCGTCGAAAAAAGACAACGGATCCGATGGCGAGCCCAATCACAACGATGACCGCGGCTGTCTGCGCGAACGGAACGGAAACGGAGGCGAATGTTGGCGAGGCGAATATCGAGACTATCGCGAGAATGTATTTCGATCCGAAGAGCGCCGGCAGAGCGATGAGTTGTCCGATGGAAGTCGAAAGCCAGGCGATCGGCAGAATCGCGATTGTGTAGAACATGAGGAATGGAACGAGTGGGAGCACGAAAACGTTTGCGAATGGGGCGACAAGCGAGATCGAGCCGAACTGCCAGAGGATGATGGGAAGCGTGAGAAAAATTGCAGAGAGTGAACCGGCGAGGGCGTTGCGGATGCCGATGTGTTCGGGAACGAACTCGAGTTTTTCTTCGAGACGCGGCGCGATGAAAATGATTGCGGCGAAGGCGACGAACGAGAGTTGAAAACCAACGTCGTCGAGGAGCCAACGCGGATTGTAAAACAACATGACGGATGCGGTGAGCAGAAGCGTATTCACGATCGACGCGCGTCGCCCGATCATGGAACCGATAAGGAGAACACCTCCGAAGATTGCGGCGCGAACCACGGCGGCGGTTGCGCCGGCCATGATCACATACACAGCGAGCAAAATTGCGGTTGCGATCGCGCCGCGTTTACGGCCGAGGTGCTGAACGATCCAGCCGAAGAAGACGAAGGTGAAAAGCGAGACATTGAAACCGGAGGCGGCGAGGATGTGTGACATGCCGGTTTCTCGAAACTCGTCTTGGATCGTTCGCTCAAGACCAACATTTCCTCCGAAGACGAGACCAAAGAGGAACGAAGCATGCGGTTCGGGAAAGACGTGTTTCATGGTTGAGACAACGTCTCGTTTGAATGTGAGGATCGAAGCAACAAGCGAGAACGCATTCGAGGGCGCGCGTTCGAGATCGTGCGGAAAGCGACAAAGCGCAAAGGTTCCCTTTGCTTGGAGGAAGCGATCATACGCGAATCCACTGAATGGTCGTGGAATTTGCATGGAGCAAGAGAAGACGAGGTGATCGCCGTATGCGATCGACTGTTCCCTCAAGACAGTTACGAGCACGTTTCCGAATACGGGCACGTCAGCAACTTTCACGCGACCAATTGTCACTTGTTGTGATTTTGTTTTGATGGATGACTCGGCGATCACATCACCTTCGATGCGGATCTGAGAACCGGTGAAGTCACGAACCGTGGGAATGTTTTTTGGAATTTCACTTTGTTGGTAGCAAAATAATCCCAAGACGAGGAAGAAGAGAGCAAGGCATAAGATGCGGAATGTGTTTCGAGAAGATGCACTTGTGACCCCTCTCCCCCCGCCCTCTCCCTCGAAGGGAGAGGGGGCTATGAATGAGAAGCTCAGGAGACAGATCGCGAGGAGCACGCCGAAGACCGACGTCGAGATGCCGATCGCGAGTGGACCTACGAGGATGCCGAAACAAAACATCGCCGCGAGAAGGGCGAATGTTCTTGATGGCGATGTTGTGATCTTTTTAAATACCGACACCAACATAGGTGAATCCAAATTTTTCGAGGTGTGCATCTTTCAGGCAGTTGCGTCCATCAAAAACAATCGGATCGAGCATGCGTGCTTTGAGGGTCGAGAATGAAACATCGCGGAACTCTGGCCACTCGGTAAGAACGATGAGTGCTTCTGCCCCTTCGGCTGCATCGATCGCGGTTCCCGCGAACTGAATTCCATCCGGCAAAATTTTTCGCGCCGTCTCGATCGCTTGCGGATCAAACGCGCAAACTTCCGCACCGATCGCGTAGAGTCTTCGTACAAGATCAATCGCCGCCGATTCACGCACATCATCTGTTCCCGGTTTGAACGCGAGTCCCCAGACCGCAATGCGTCGGCCCTTCATGTTTCCAAGCATCTCTTGAATTTTTTTCAAAAAAAGATCGCGTTGATGATTGTTCACCTCAATCACAGCAGACAACAATTTAAAATCATATCCATTCGCGCCCGCAATTTGTCGCAGCGCCGAGACGTCCTTCGGGAAGCATGAACCACCGTAGCCGATGCCTGCGTTCAAAAAATGCGGCCCGATTCTCGAGTCGAGTCCGATCGCATGCGCAATGTCGACCACATTCGCTCCGGTGCGCTCTGCGATATTTGCGATCTCATTGATAAACGAAATCTTTGTTGCGAGCATTGCGTTCGCCGCGTACTTCGTAAGCTCTGCTGTCTCGATCGTTGTCTTCACCCATGTGGTTTGAATGCCGCGATGGAGTTCTTCCACAAGTCGATAGGCAACGTCATCATCCGCGCCAACAACGATTCGCTCCGGCGCCATAAAATCCGCAATGGCACTTCCCTCTCGCAAAAATTCTGGGAGCGACGCGATTTGAATCAAACTTGTGAGATCTCCTCGACCGGCAACGGTCATCGCCTCGCGCGCGACCTCAAGAACACGACGATTTGTTCCGACCGGAACCGTACTCTTCACGACGAGCAATACTTCGTGATCCAAATGACGACCAACATCACGCGCTGCATGCAATAAAAACGACAAGTTCGCTTCGCCCGTAGAGGCCGACGGTGTTCCAACGGCAAACAACACAAGTTCCGCTTCGGACAAAACAGATGCGAGGTCTGTCGTAAAAATAATCGAACCGGCTTCTTGCGCTGTATGAAGAACATCCGATAAACCCGATTCAAAAAACGGAACATGTCCCAGATCCAATTGCGCAATTTTTTCCGCATTCACATCAACACACGCAACACGATGACCGAGTTGTGTATATCCGAGCGCAGACGTAAGGCCAACATAGCCCGTGCCGATGATCACCAAGTTCATACCCTATTCCTTTACAACAATGTTAAAAATCTTTCCTGGCACATACACAATCTTCATAATCTCTTTGCCATCAATCCATTTCATCACATTCACATTTGCAAACGCGAGTTCTTTTGCCGTGGCCTCGTCCGCACTTGGTGCAAGCGAGATCGTCCCGCGAACTTTTCCATTTACTTGAACACCCATGTCGACCACATCGTCGACGATGAGTGTTGAATCGAACACAGGCCATGACTCTGCAAAGATCGACGTCGTGTGTCCAAGCTTCTCCCACAGTTCCTCGGCGAGGTGTGGTGCGAGAGGCGCGAGGAGTTTCAAAAACGTTTCGAACGTTTCTTTGTTGATCGAAGACGCGCTCGAGAATTCATTCACAACAATCATGAGCTGAGAGATGGCTGTGTTGAATTTTAATTCTTCGAGATCGGACGTGATTTTTTTGATGGATTTATGAATCAATTTCGTATGCGCATCGTCGCGGGGTCTGGGGACCCCGCCTATAACGCGAATGCACAAATTGTGAACCTTATCGAGAAAACGACGAACGCCGACTACGCCTTTCGTATCCCACGGCTTTGCGTCTTCGAGTGGGCCCATGAACATTTCATACAAACGAAGTGCGTCCGCGCCATATTCGGAAACCATCTCGTCCGGGTTCACCACGTTCCCTTTTGATTTTGACATCTTGTCGCCGTCCGGACCAAGAATGAGACCTTGATTTTTGAGTTTCAAGAATGGCTCTTCGAAGCCAAGATAGCCCAGATCGTGAAGCGCGTACGCAAAAAATCGCGCGTACAACAAATGCATCACAGCATGTTCTGCACCGCCGAGATACAGGTCGACCGGGCACCAATAATCAATTTTTGATTTGTCCGCGAACGCATTCGTATTGTGCGGATCTGTGTAGCGAAGATAGTACCAGGACGAATCGACGAACGTGTCCATCGTGTCGGATTCGCGACGCGCGGCTTTTCCGCACGTCGGACATTTCACATTGTGAAATGTGTTTGAATCGACGAGCGGTGATTCACCTGTTGGTTTTCCGCCGGAGGCGGATCCGCCTATGGCGGAGAAATCGACGTCGGTTGGAAGTTCGACAGGAAGCTGTGCTTCCTCAACCGGCTGCGCACCGCAATTTTCACACCAAATAATCGGGATCGGCGCTCCCCAGTATCGCTGGCGAGAAACAAGCCAGTCACGGAGACGAAAAGTCGTTTTTGCATTTCCAATATGTTTTTCTTCGAGCCAAGCAATCATCTTTTGTTTTGCGTCCGCAGTCGAGAGGCCATCGAGAAACGCGGAGTTGATCGCAATTCCTTGTTCTGTAAAACAATCCGAGACGATCTCGACGGAAGACTGTGCACCGTGAGAGACTGCGAGAGTCTCGGACATGAGCGTTTGCAGCACGGCCGGCTTCACGACAACTTTGATTGGCAACTCATATTTCTTTGCAAACTCAAAATCGCGCGCATCGTGTGCGGGTACCGCCATAATCGCTCCTGTTCCGTAAGTTGTGATCACATAATCCGCGATCCAGACTGGAATCTGTTCTCCATTTGCCGGATTGATTGCATAGGCACCTGTGAAGACTCCCGTCTTTTCTTTTTGTAATTCCGTTCGTTCAAGCACAGACTTTTTTGATGCAGCGATTCGATACGTGTCGATCTCGGATCGATGTTCGTCTGTGACGATCTGATCGACGAGTGCGTGTTCGGGCGCGAGAACGAGATAGGTTGCGCCGAAGAGTGTGTCTGGGCGTGTGGTGAAGACGGTAATGAGCGGCGTAACGTTCGCAAAGTGATAAAGAACAAATTCTGTTTCTAACGAAACAGTTGCACCATAAAAATCTTGATAACTTTTTAACATGGCTTCTCGTGATTCATATCTTTCGTGTCCTTTGAGATCAAGTGAGATGTCGTTCAGCTTTATCAAATCAACACCCGTAATTTTCGCAAACGCGAATGAATGCGTTTCTGTTGCACTCAATCGAGTCATGAGTCGAACCGTGTCACCAACTTGCAAATTCTTTTTCTCCAAACGAATCGTGTTGGTCTTTTTTCCTGAATAAATTAACTCGGTTAGCTCCGGTGTAAACTTGAGGGAATCTTTCGCCTGATCACTGATCCCTGATCCCTCATCACTCATCACTAAAAAGTTTATCTCTGCCCCCACACTCTTCCCAATCCAGTTGCGTTGCATCGACTTAATCTTCTCTGGCCAGTCGATCGAATCCAATCCCGCAAGAAGTCGATCTGCATATTTTGTGATATGAAAAAACCATTGCTCCAACTCTTTTTGCACAACAACCGTCCCGCAACGCTCACAAGCTCCCGCGACAACCTGCTCGTTTGCAAGAACCGTATGGCATCCTTCGCACCAGTTCACGGGAGATTTTTTTCTGTACGCCAATCCGTTTTTGTAGAACAACAAAAATAACCATTGCGTCCATTTGTAATATTCCGGATCAGCCGTCGAAATTTCGCGTGACCAATCAAACGAAAGACCAAGCGATTGCATTTGGTTATGAAAATTCTCGATCGCTTTTTTTGTGGTCTCGGCAGGGTGTACTCCCGTCTTGATCGCATAATTCTCGGCGGGCAAACCGAAGGCATCGTATCCGATCGGACACAACACATTTTTTCCACGCATGCGTTCCATGCGAGCCAAAATATCGATCGCGGCTTGCGATTCCACGTGTCCCACGTGCAAACCAGATCCAGATGGGTACGGAAACATGATCAAATAATAGAGCGCGTTGTCTCTCGACGCGGCCTCGTCAACATGACCCGCTCGATTGGCCGCCCATTTGGCCTGCCATTTCTTTTCAATTTCCTGATGGTTATAGCTCATAGTAAAAGGATCATATCGAACAAAAAGGCTTGACGCAACCGGATTCTGTTGGTAGTCTTCCATATCGTCCTTTTTAGATGAGATGGGATATCCATCTCCATGAGGTAGGTGATGCTCGACACATTCTTGCGTACTCATCACGAAATCTGTCTTGTGCGCGGAAGCAAAATGTTCACGCCAGATATTTTGCGTCGTGTGGAAGACTTTTTGCAAAACAAACCTGTCTATCTCCCGGAAGCGCCCGAGCTTTCGAAAACACGACATGTGCAAACACACAACGCATTCTTTCAGCGCGTGCTCGACTCCACATACATCGCGTTCAGAAAGCAGCTGTCGGAAGTGGAAAAATGTCTGTTTGAAGCGATCATCTTGCACCGCATGACGTTCCACTTCATGCACCCGCAATTCTCGGACAATGAACGTAGATCTCACAGCGTTCTTGTTGCCATGTGTAAGCAGAAACTCGTTGAACTCTTTTTGGATCTTGATCCGAAAGATATTCCGAGCGTGCTCAAAATCGGCGCCCTGCCCGGGATCCGATCGAACATCTGGAACATGAGCTGCGACTACGCGCACGCATGCGCACAGACCATCGAAATCATTTCAGAACTCGACGAGTGCTGGATGTATTTACCAAGCGTCTATGAATCATATATGCTTGGAATTGATCTGTTCGTCTTCAGCGAAAAAAACGAAGCAGTGACTTGTCTCCAAGTGAAACAAGCAAATCCAACAGACAAAACGTTTCAGATCGAACGTGTTCGCCATCAGGAAAATGTCAGCACCCAAGATTCTGCAGATGATTGGACACGGCGTCTTCAGGAAGGCATGGCCCGCATCCATGAGCAGTATCCGGGATATGTGTTTCACCCTTGTCAAATGACGATTCCCTACACATTCGACTTTCGGATCGATGACGAGGTGAAACAAGTCCGAAATTTTTTTCTCTTTAAGCCGCAACGTGCCGCAAACACAGACGCGCAAGCGGCTTGAAGCAAATCTGACACCTTAAGAAGGTGTCTTTTTATTTTCTCGGACAAAAAAAGAACCCGTTGGGGTTCTAAAGAAAGAACATTCTGAGTGCATCGAAGGCAGTGTCGCGCTTTTCTTCCCAGGTATTTCCACCGACATGCTTGAAACGAAAATACGACCACTCGGGAATTTCTCGGACAAGCCACGCCTCACACGTGCGATCAGCGAGTTTCATTGCCTGTTCGAACGTCTCAAGACGCGCGGCGTTGTTTGTCCGTTGTGCTTCGTACACCTCGCGCGAAGGCGGCGCAAGATAGATGACCTGATCATACCTCTTCAGCTCATCACGCACGTTGACACCTGTTGCGATACTGAACAACGCCTGTCGCTGTTCGTTGATTTCACCCTCGAAATACGCGACCGCATCGAGCGTGCCGCGATCCAGAATAATCACCTGCTTCCCGTCTTTGATCGCTTGCAACTCCGCCGCTTCTTCGAACGACCGTTGCACGCGGTACAAGATTTTCTGAAAGCGTGCGTTGTGCGCCTCGTCTTTCGCATCCGGCAGAATGCCGACTTGCGCGATGAGAATCGTCGCGACCTCGGGCACGCAGTGCACGCGATCGCCATACTTTTCCATGATCTCACGCATGAGCGTGCTCTTGCCCGAACATGGCCCGCCGGTGAGCACAATCTTCGGCAGCTTTGGTTCCAGGTAACGCGAGACGTGTTCATTCACATCGCCGCTGATCTCCTTTGCCATGCGTGCGAGATGCAGGTTTGTGAGCGAGTCCGTCACATCGATCGCGTCGTGAATCCACGACGGCAATTCAGGAATCGGTTCATCGCCATGCGCTTCGTACTCAAGCACGACAATCCCTTGCAAAGAGCCATCGAAAAGATCGAGTTCCCATCCGTCGATCACGTAACGAGTCTTTCCGACGACGTACGTTGTCGCGTCAAACATCACGTTCGCTGCTTCAAGATTGATCTCATGCTCACGCTCTGTGCGATATTCACCCGAACCAGTTTTCAGCGTCACGACAGCTTTCTTGCCATCGATAATACGCACACGGAAACTGCGTTCGCCCAAAACATCAAAGTATCCTTGGCGAATGTATTTGCGGATGACGCCGAAGCTCTCGAGAACGCCGCGATCGAAATCCTTCACAAGCCATCGACGCTCACGTTCGATTGGATAGTCAGACACGGAAACCTCCATGCAATGTACGTCGAGAAACCGCTCTCGATGCCGGAAGTGAACCAAAAAATGCGGGGTGTGTCAATGGATCGAACAAAAAAAGAACTCTCATACGAGAGTTCAGTGAAGACGGACGGGGAGGATCACCATGGTGTGGCCGTCCCATTGGAGGCGCTTTTGCAAGGCGAACGCGGTTTGGTTGTGGAGAATGTTGTGCCACCACTTTTCGCGGCCGAACATGATCTTGCCGGCAAAGAAGGTGATGTTTGGGTGAACCGTTGCCGCAATGAGACAAAGCGACTCGAGCTCTTGAACGACATCCGTTCCAACACAATCCATTCCATCGGCGTTCAAACCGAGCGATTGCCCAAGCAGAACGTATCGATGAACCGATTCCTTTGTGCGCGAACGAAGCACTTCGAGCTCGTGTTCGTCTTTGATGGTGGCAGAGTCGACGGCGCCTGCCGCAACAAAGATGACATTTTTGTAGTGGCCCGGGAACGCCCGCAAAACCACATTCAGGGTCTGATGACCAACACCGTTATATCCACCCACCAAAATCACGGCGGTCGGGGCATTCGGTTTGAGAGTGGAGGAATGCGGTTCCTCTGGAATTTCAATCTGTGGCAAATCCACATCGAGCGAAGGCAGTCGTTTTGCCACCGCACGATAATGGGCACGGATGACGTAACAGAGAACCACAAGGAGCGTGGTCACAAGAAGTGTGACCCATCCGCCGTGCGAAAACTTTTCGATGGCGGTGACACACAGAATGGACGCGCACAATAGAAACGCGATCGCGAAAAGGAACAAGTCCGAAGCCGAACGTTTCTCCCACGACTTTCTGAGCATGCCAAGCATGGAAAGCGAAAACGTGAGAAACACATTGATGGAGTACATGACGACCAAGTGACTCACATCTCCCTTCGTGTACCAAAGGGCGATGAGGGCGGTTCCGCCGATAAGCACAATGCCGTTCCGCTCCGTAAGCTGTTGGGACAATGCGGCAAAACGACGCGGCACCCATCCATCAAGTGCCATGTTAGCAAGAACGCGTGGGCCTCCAAGAAAGCCAGCTTGCGCGGCCACCACAAGGAGGGCGCCTTCTGCAAGAAGGGTGATCATCATGAAGGTCTTTCCACCCATCCAATTCTCTGACACACGCGACGCGAGAACCGCGTTCAACGTTTGACCAGAAACCGGATGGATATCGACAAGCAAGTACCCCATGAGCAAACCGGATGCCATGATCGCAAGTGAGAGCGCCATGTAGATCATGGTCACGCGCGCGGTTTTCACGCGCGGTTCACGCAAGATCGGCATCGCGTTTGAAACCGCTTCAATCCCGGTGTACGTACCACCGCCAAGCGACCATGCGCGTGCGGCAAGCAAGAGAACGCCTATGAGTCCAAGTTGTGAGGAACTCGCGCGCCAACCTTCACGAACCTGCGTTGCGATTGGCACGGCGGTTTCAGATCCCATCAACCCCGCCACCACCAAAATGATGTGTGTCAGAATAAACAGGAGAAAAACCGGCACGAGCGGAAGAATCGCTTCTTTGACGCCGCGAAAGTTGAGGAGGGTCATTCCAGCAAGCAGGAAAACCTCGAACCCGAATTTGAATGGAACGGCGGTCTCTGGCATGAAGCTGAAGAGCGCGTCACCCGCAGCCGCGATCGAAACCGTGACCGTGAGAACATAGTCGACAAGAAGGGCGGAACCGGAAACGAGTCCGGGAACAGCGCCGAGCGACCGTGTTGCGACAACGTATCCGCCCCCTCCGTTCGGGAACGAAGCGATGATCCGCATGTAGGCAAACGAGATGATGAGAACCGTGATCGCGGTCATCGCGGCCATCGCAAGCGCGAGCCACCGATGTGTCCCGAGCGCAGCGAATGATTCGGGTGGGCCGTACGCGGAGGACGAAAGTCCGTCCGCACCGAGTCCGACCCAAGCGAGAAACGGAATCAGGGACAGCTGATGAAAAATCTGATTGTCCGCGAGACTCCGCGGCCGACCAACAACCCACTTCCAAACACGCGACGTGCGCGAAGGAGCTTCGAAAACGGGTTCCATCACACCTCCACATCGCGTGCACGAGCTGCACACGAAGCAAATAAGGTATCAAAAAACCATTGAAATGTCAATGGTTTTTGCTCAAGAATCGTTCGGCATCAAGTGCGGCCATACACCCAGTTCCCGCAGCCGAAATCGCTTGACGGTACACATGATCCGCAACATCTCCTCCCGCATAAACGCCGTCGACGCTTGTTGCGGTCGAGTGTGCCTTTGTCACGATATATCCAACCTCGTCGAGCTCGAGCTTGCCTTGAAACAATTCTGTGTTCGGCTTGTGACCAATTGCGACGAAGAGTCCGTCAGCTTGTATTTCAATCATCTCGTTTGTCTTGTTGTTTTTTAATTTGAGACCCGTCATCTTGGAATCACCAACAACTTCCACAACTTCTGTATTCCACATGATCGTAATCTTCGGATTCGCCTTGACGCGCTCTTGCATAATCTTACTTGCACGAAGCGCATCCGATCGAACAAGAAGCGTGAGCTTCGACGCAAAGCGTGTGAGGAAGTTTGCTTCTTCCATAGCCGCATCTCCCCCGCCAACCACCACGACGTGTTTTTCTTTGAAAAAAAATCCGTCGCATGTTGCACATGCAGAAACTCCATGACCTTGAAATTGTTGTTCGCCTGGAACCCCGAGCCACTTTGCTTGCGCGCCTGTGCAAATGATCACACTGTTCGCGCGATACTCATCGTCTCCGGATTTTACGAGGAATGGACGAGAGGAAAAATCGACAAACGTCACATCCTTCGAGACGATCTCGGTTCCAAATCGTTCTGCTTGTTTTTTCATTTCCACCATAAGGTCAGGCCCCATGATTCCCGTTGGGAATCCCGGAAAATTCTCAACATCCGTTGTAAGCATGAGTTGTCCTCCAGGTTGTCCGCCCGCGACTTGCCCCTCGAACAAAATTGGTTTCAATTCTGCACGTGCGGCATAAATAGCCGCCGTATATCCAGCGGGCCCTGAACCAATGATGATGAGATTGTGCGTCATACTAAATGTTTTTCGATGTGACTCTTAAACGCTTGTTTCGTCATCGCTCCGGAGAACTGATCGATCACTTCTCCCTTCTTGAACAAGATGAATGTTGGAATGGAGAGAATGTTGAACCGTTGCGCGAGGGCGGATTGTTCGTCGACGTTAATCTTTCCGATCGTCACCGAATCCATTTCAGCCGCGAGTTCTTCAAGGACAGGAGCCATCATGCGGCACGGACCACACCACGGTGCCCAAAAATCCACGAGCACTAATTTTTCTGCCTGCAAAATGGATTGATCAAAATTTTCTTCTGTGAGGACAAGCTCGGACATAAAGAAAGGGGTTAGGGTTAACGCGCGTCAATGCCTTCAATTTTAAATAATTTTGTGATCTTCTCTTCTGTGTACGTTTCAAAGATATCCCCTTCTTCTGGTTTTACTTTTCCTTTGAACGACAATCCAATTTCTTGTCCGGGTTGTCCTTCTTTGATTTCACCGGGGCCAAGTTGGAGCACGAGAATTTCTCCTTCACCAACATACTCTCCATTACGTGAAATACGCAATTTTGTTTTTGGCAAGATTTTTGATTTCTTTACTTTTCCTCCCACAATAAATCCATGATCTGTTTTGCGGAAGACTTTCACCACTTCAAATCCACCAAGTTCTGTGATGATGAGTTCTGCTGGAAGCAGCTTCTTCAACTCTTCAATCACATCATCAAATAGTCTGTAGATAATGTCGTACTTGCGAATAGAGACGTGTTTGTCGCGCGCAAGGATTTCTGCCGTTCCACTTGGACGTGTGTTAAACGCCATGATGATGGCTCCACCCGCTTCTGCATCTTGAACGTCCGTGTCGGTAATGTTTCCAAGACCTTTCTTAATCACTTTGACAGAAACATCTTCATGTTTAATTTTGTCGATCATTCCAAGAATCGCTTCGAGAGACCCGAGAACGTCTGAACGAATGATGAGTGGCAAAACATGCTTTTTCCCTTCTTCTGTTTTTGATTCTTCGGACTGCGCTTGTGTGCGATGAATAGACGCCATTTCTTCCGTGGCTTTCATCGAGCTGTCTGTGGCTTTCATTTTTTTCAATTCTTTGGATGGATTTGGAACATCCATAACATCCCCAACAGCCGGCGCCACTTTAAATCCAACAATCTCAACCGGTGTGGATGGCGTTGCTTTCAAAAGTGTTTTTCCATTCCAATCTTTCATGGCGCGAACGCGGCCATAAAGTGTGTCGCGAATCGACAATGTGTCGCCAACACTGAGGGTTCCGCTTTGAACGAGCACGGTTGCAACAGGACCCGTTCCTGTATCAACATGAGACTCGACAACGGTTCCAATCGCGCGTGCATTTGGATTTGCAACAATACGATCTTTCTCCATGTCTGTAACGAGGAGCAACATGTCGAGGAGTTGATCGATGTTTTTTCCTTCTCGCGCAGACACAGGAACGATAATACTCGAACCACCCCAATCTTCTGCGGTGATGTTCAATTCTGCAAGCTCACCTTTCACGCGATCAATGTTTGCTCCTTCTTTATCGATCTTGTTGAGCGCAACAATGAATGGAAGGTTTGCGGATTTGATAATGTTAATCGCTTCTTTTGTTTGTGGTTGCACTCCATCATCAGCTGCGACCACAAGAATGGCAATGTCCGCAACCTTTGCACCACGCGAACGCATAACCGTAAACGCTTCGTGACCTGGCGTGTCGATAAATGTCAGATGACGACCGTTGCGTTCCACTTGATATGCACCAATGTGCTGCGTAATTCCACCCGCTTCTGTTGCCATCAC
This sequence comes from Candidatus Uhrbacteria bacterium RIFCSPLOWO2_01_FULL_47_17, assembly GCA_001791305.1. Classification (GTDB taxonomy): domain Bacteria; phylum Patescibacteriota; class Patescibacteriia; order UBA9934; family GWF2-40-263; genus XYB2-FULL-45-11. The sequence goes on along the minus strand of MGEI01000005.1, from coordinate 417,531 downwards.
GTTTGTGGTGCGGATGGCATCCAACAATTTTGTTTTTCCATGGTCAACGTGTCCCATGACAACCACAACCGGCGGACGCGTAACCAAGTCTTCTTTCTTTTCGCTATCCGAACGTTCGCGAATTTTATCAATTCCCGATGTGTCTTCGTTATTATTTTTTGTATCCGTATCAAGCTCCGCGCGGAATCCAAGATCTTCCGCGATGATCGAAGCTGTGTCGAAGTCGATGCGTTCGTTGATACTCGCAAGAATTCCGTTCTTCATGAGCTCTTGCATGATGCGTGGCACAGACAAATCCAACAACGATGCGAAATCACGCACCGTCGTAATCGCCGGAATCTTTACCGGCTTACGATCTTCTTCCGGCATTTCAAGACGCGTGCCCGAATGTGCCTTTTGCATTTCCACTTTGCGCGCCAAACGCTCTTTACGAGACATTTCCGCCCACGCCTCCATAATTTTCTGCGCTTGGCGGTCATCCACTTTGATGGCGCGTGCACCAACCGCAAAACCAAGCTCTGGCAATTTCTGCAAGAGTTCATCCGGACGGACACGAAGACGACGGGCAAGTTCGGTAATGTTCATAGGCAAATGGGGCCGAAACGATCGTAGGGGTGCCCTTTATGAGTACCCATGCATGAAATAAAAATAAATCTGGCAGTTGTCGACGAGTGTATAAGAAAAGGGGGGAATGGTCAATGAAATCAAGTGCACCCGAACTTTTGTCAAAGCCCAATCGGTCGAGTATGATTCGAATATTATGAAAGGTTTCATCCTCATCGACAAACCAGAAGGAATCACCTCGTTTGATGTCGTCGCGCGACTTCGTCGTTTAACGGGCGAAAAACGCATCGGCCACGCTGGAACCCTCGATCCGTTTGCAACCGGTTTGCTTTTGATTGCTGTTTCTCGAGAGGCCACACGCGAACTCCAGAAGTTCGTCGGACTTGATAAACGTTATGAAGCGACATTTATTTTGGGGGCAACCTCGACAACAGATGATATAAAGGGGGAAATCACCCTAACCCCCAACCCCTCGCCCCTAACCCCTTCCGTAATCGAAGAAGCTCTCAAAACAGTTACAGGGACAATCGACCAGGTTCCGCCTACGTATGCAGCTATTAAAGTGCAAGGGAAAAAGCTGTACGAACTAGCTCGGGCCGGAACACCAACGCTTGTGGAACCTCGAAAGGTTAAAATCTATTCGATCGAATGCCTTTCAAACCTTTCCGACCTTTCAGACTTTTCAAACATTTCCCTCCGGATTCATTGCTCTTCTGGAACATACATTCGATCGATCGCCCGGGATCTTGGCGCCAAACTTAGTGTGGGTGGATATGTTTCGGAACTTCGTCGAACATCCATTGGACTCTTCGTTATTGCGGACGCCATGACCTTCGACCAGCTCGATTCCGCAAACATCGAGAGTCATCTCATAAAAATCGAATCGTTTTTGAGCCGTTTGACGTAGGAACGGCTTTTTGGTACTCTTTTTGTGTAATTCTTGAGAAAAAAGTTCTTCAGAAGTTCAAGCTGTTCAACAGATTATGGGTTTTTCTATCACAAACAATTTTCGTCTTCTCTTTTCCGACTCTCAACACCTAACGAGATTGTTTTTGCGATAATTCCAAGAATCATTGAATACTCCACTTCGAGAATCCTCGGAGCCTGGTTTGAACTTCTCAAGATTTGAGAAGTTTTATTATATGTTTATTTCAATCCTTCTACTCCTCATCGGACTCGGTGGCGGAGCAGCTGCGGGATATGCCTATCGCAAAGCCCAAGCTGCACGCCTTGCCGATGATGCGGAAAATCGCGCAGAAAAAATTATTACAGAGGCAAAAGCAAAACACCAAGAACTGTTAAACGAGGCAAAGACAAAACAACAAGAGTACCTGATCGAAGCAAAAGAAAAATCGATCAAGATGATTGAAGAAGCCAAGCAAGAAGAACAAACACGCCGACGCGAACTCCAAGAACAACAAAAGCGTTTGGAAAAACGTGAAGAATTGTTTGATCAGAAATTGATCGAGATCGAAGACAAGAAAACGAAACTTGAAGATCAGAAAAAACAGATCGAAGATGTGAAGGTGAGTATTGAACTCATCAAACTTGAACAAAACGAAAAGCTGCAAGAGATTGCAAAACTCACAAAAGAACAAGCAGAAGAGCGTTTGTTGAAGCAGATCGAGGTCGACTCACAAGAAGCATTGCAGAGTCGTTTGCGCAAAATGGATGAGATTACGGAAGAAGAAGTCGAAATCAAATCTCGCAAACTTCTTTCACTCGCCATCACCCGATTTGCATCCTCTGTCTCTGTTGACGGAACAACCACCGCCGTCGAACTTCCAAATGACGAAATGAAAGGACGTATCATTGGAAAAGAAGGACGCAACATCAAAGCGATTGAACTTCAAACCGGAACAGAAATCATTGTCGACGACACGCCAAACATGATTACGATCAGCGGATTCTCCCCTATTCGTCGCCAAGTCGCAAAGCGCGCGCTCGATGCGCTCATCAAAGACGGACGCATTCAACCAGCACGTATCGAAGAATCCATCATGGAAGCAAAGAAATCTCTTGCGCAAGAATTGAAAAAGAACGGAGAAGATGCACTGTACCAACTTGGAATTCCTGTTTCTTCGATCGATCCAAAACTTGTTTCAATCCTTGGCCGTATGCGCTTCCGTACCAGCTACGGACAAAACGCGCTTCAACACTCGATTGAAGTTGGAACACTCGCCGGAATGATGGCAGAAGAACTTGGTGCAGATGTGTTCATCTGTAAAAAAGGTGGACTCTTCCACGATATCGGCAAGGCAGTAGACCACGACATGCAAGGTGCGCATCCAGAAATTGGATACAACATCATGAAGAAGTTCGGATTCCCGGAAGAGATTTGTTATCAATCGATCGCGCACCATGAAGACCGACCTCGAACGATTGAAGGTGCGATCGTAAAAGCGGCGGATGCGATTAGCGGAGCACGCCCAGGAGCACGCAAGCAGTCTCTCGAGAACTTCATTCAACGCATGGAAGAATTGGAACGCACGGCGGGATCCTTCGAAGGCGTTGAGAAAGTTTATGCGATTCAAGCGGGACGCGAGGTTCGTATCTTCATCCACCCAGAAAAAATCTCAGATTTGGCGAGTTACCAACTTGCAAAAGATATTGCGAATAAGATTGAATCCGAACTCAGCTATCCTGGAGAAATTAAAGTCACCATCATCCGCGAGACACGCGTGATTGAATACGCAAGGTAATTCGTGTAGAATAAGACCAATATGAATAAAGCTGATCTCGCGACTCGGATCGCGGAAAAATTACAGATCTCCAAAAAACTCGCCGATGATTTCATCGCCTTGTTTGAAGAGATCGTTACACGCGAACTCGCAAACGGCGGCGAGGTTACCATCGCAGGATTCGGAACCTTCTCTGCACGCGAACGCAAAGGACGCATTGGTGTGAATCCACAAAAACCATCCGAGCCGATCACTATTCCAAGCGTTGTTGTACCAAAGTTTAAAGCAGGAAAAGCGCTGAAGGATACGTTGAAAGGCAAGCGAACGGTTTAGCAAGAAAAAAAGACCACCCAAAGCTTTAGCGACGGGTGGTTTTAAGTTATGCGTTTCGTGGACGCACAAGAAACAACATGAGCGATCCAATGATCAGAACGAGTCCGCACACAAACCAGACGAAGCGGATCGTCTCGGGCGTGTTTGGATCATGACGAATTGTGAGCCAGATGAGAGCCGGCACAATCGCGAGGCTGATCTTTCCGAGAAGAGATTGAAGCGAGCCGAACGTTGCGCGGTATCCGCTTTCAACGCGATGTTGCACAAACGAATCGACGAGCGGACCGAGCATTCCACGGCCGCATTCATGCATGGTCGCCATAAAGAGCGGAAGAAGAAGGCCGGAGGAAAGACCTACACCCCCAAGACCAATACCGGTCACAACAACCGATGCCGCAATCCATGCCGCTTCTTGCCCTTGAGGAATCGAGAGACGACGAACGATAACGGCGGAAAGCGCGAGACCGATATACATGATCGCCCACACCCAGGAAAGCCCCATCGTTCCAACGAGCGGTTGGAAATACGGCGACCAAAAGTGATTGAACGATATGACGGCACCAAACACGAACATCATTCCAATCACCCACTTGAGCGATCGATTCGATTTCAGAAGCGACACACTCGCGCGCAACGCTTCGACTTCGGTCATCTTGTGAATCGGCTCTCCTTGTCCATTCATGAGTTTGTGAACCACGAGCCATGCAAGCGGCGAGGTGATGATCATCGGAAGCCAGATGAGTCGTGCGTTCGAGAGGGCGAAGATCGATCCGAGAAATCCACCAACAACCATCACGAATCCACGGATCACACCCGCGGTCGCAAAGACCTTGCGACGTTCATGATCGCGACCTTCGCGATGAAGCGCGTCTGTGACCCACGCCTGCTCGGCTCCCGAGAAAAACGCCATGCCGATTCCGATTACACACTCGCAAACGAGTGCGCTCCAAAATCCGTTCGCAAACAGATAAGCAAATGCACCGAGAGTGAAAAATACACATCCCATTTTGAGCGACCACGCCCGACTCTTCCCGTCCGCGAGCATCCCGGTTGGAATTTCCGCAAGGACGATTGTGAGCCAGAAGAACGCGTTGATGAGCGAGACTTCGCCGAGTGTGAGTCCGATCGAAATAAGAAACGGCGCGTAAGCCGTAACGGTCATCGCGAGTCCGAAATCAACAACCGCGTCATACAAATAATATTTGTGTTCAGTGCGCACGAATTCCTCCAAAGAGCAGCACGAAGCAACCGTTTGCAGGACATCTGCACCCGTTTTCTTCGAAAAAGTAACGCGATCGATAGAACCAGTTTTCACCAGTTCATCGATGCACTACAAACAAAACAACCCGGTTTCCCGGGTTGATCTTGGACTGATTCTAGGAAAATACCTTAAATCAATGCATCACAAACCGGGAAAATAAAAGTACGTTCGACGGAGTAATCGGCGAACATTGGTTTCCCTGTGATGTGAGCAAAAAATAAGTTCATACTAATTCTAGTAAAGCAGAAAAAAAGAGGTTTGTCAACGTAGGGGCGGTTCGCGAGCCGTCCATGCACCACAAACGTAAAGAAAAAAGAGTCTCATCAGAGACTCTTAGAAGAGAATTACATCGCAGGATGGAGATCTGCAAGGAGACGCCGTTCGTCGAACTGGATCGACGTGCGCTCTGCGATCGCGCGCGAGAGTTCGACCGCGTTGCCGAGGCAGTACGATGCACCTGGCGAAGGAGCGAGCGTGAACGCGATGGGCGCGTCCTTTGGAATGAAGCGATCGCGACCTTTCACGATCTGACCGGTGACGAGACTGAACGGCTGACCGCGCACACCGCCTGCGCCTTTGTCGAGCATGATGTCGTCGATACCGAGGCTTGGCACGATCTTGCGCGCGTCGCGCAGGAATGCATGCGTGCCGATCCACGGGAGGTCGAACACCATATTCCAGGCGGCGAACTTGCCGATGGTTGGATCGCAGACGATCTTCAGAAGACTCCAGATTCCGCGCGGCGTTATGGTGCCGATGTCGAGAAACTCGGCGAGCGTCCGCCACGAGTCGCGCTCGAGGAGCGGAAGCGGCCGAGCGGTCGGACCGAAACGTGTTTCGTCCGTGTTGTACACCGCTGGATCTCCGTGCACAGCCGCAAACGGCAGCTTCGGATTCTGCATGGTGTACACCTTGCCTTGCAGCAATCCACCAACACGCTTGTTGGTGTAAAAACTGCCGGCAACGGGAAGAAGTGCGAGATCCTGTTCGTAACCGAGAGCATGAGCGAACAAGAGGCTCGCCGATCCTGCCGATACGTTCACAAACTTCGCCGAATGAATGACGCCGTCCGCTTTCACATTGAATCCATGCGCAGCGCGATCGATGCTTTGAACGGACGTGTTGTAAAGCACATCGATCTCGGCACCGCCTTGGCGCGCGAGCTCGAGAAACTTCTCCGCGAGCAGATGATAGTTCACGGCGTGACCGCGAGGACTGTAGAGCGACGCGATCTTTTGATTCGGATCACGACCTTCCATCACCTTCGGCTCGAGCGCGGCAATGCCTTCTCGATCAAGGAGTTGGATGTCCGGATAGTGCGACTTGAACGCGTGGAACCGAGTCGTAAGTTCGTCGATTTCATGATCGACGGCGATCAATTGCTTTGGAATCACGAGCTTGCCGTGCGGCAAATGCTCGTCCACAAACGCGCTGAGCAGATCCGCACCCCACTTCACTTGGAGCGCTTTGTCGAGCGCATAGTTGCTTTCGATGTCGCCCTTGTGAAGCGTCTGCGAATTGTTCGTGACGTTCGAGTTCACCATTCCAACGCCCTTGCGTCGTTCAATGAACAAAATACGCTTTGCGCTCGAGTAATGAGACAAAACCCAGAGCAAAGCCGTTCCAGAAACTCCACCGCCGACTACGATGACGTCGTACATATTCCTTCCTCCCGCTCGCCAAATCGTTTTTAGACGAGGTCGAATACTACCCGATTTTCGGCATTTTGTCAATACAAAAAGCGGGGTCAGAGACCCCGCCTATTATCCGTTTATTTCACGAATTCTTTTATTTCTTCCAATACATCCGCCAATTTCACCAATCGGCTTTCTGTTCCTGCGCGTTCTTTCCATTCAACCGATTCTTCTTTCAATGACTTCTCGGAAACAATCACACGAAGTGGCGCGCCGATCAAATCTGCGTCCGCGAACTTGGCGCCCGGAGACACATCCTCGCGATCATCCCAGAGAACCTCAACACCTTGTGCTTCGAGATCTCGCACAAGGTCATCAGCCGTTCCCATGATGTTCTCGCGAACCGCATCGTCTTTGCTGTTGAGTGTCACAAGATGAACCTGGAATGGCGCAACAGACTTTGGCCAGATCATTCCCTTTTCATCATGACACGCCTCAACGATTGCGCCGACCAATCTCGAAGTTCCGATTCCATAACATCCCATCAAAACTTTTTTGCGCTCGCCATTTTCATCCGTGAAGTTCAGGTCGAAGGCGTCCGAGTATTTTGTTCCAAGATCAAAAATATTTCCGATCTCAATTCCCTTCACGGTCACAATCGAACTTCCACATTTTGGACACGCGTCTCCATCCTTTACCGTTGCAACTTCGACGTTCTGTCCGAATTCACACTTCGAACATGCAAGAATCGTATCTTCACCCGCATCCGTCAATGCTTGAAACTCGTGCGACATGTTCTTTGTAAAAACGCCTCCACTTGCTTCAGCAACTTTTACGTTGAGACCACATCGGTTGTACGCACGAACGTATGCCTCGAGAGTCTTCTGATAAAATGCGGAAAGATCTTCTTGGTTCGTGTGAAAGCTGTACATGTCTTTCATGCGGAATTCTCGACCACGAAGCACGCCGGACTTCGCTCGAAGCTCGTCACGAAACTTTGTGTTGATCTGGTATGTTGCAAACGGCAAACTCTTATACGACTCAATAAATTTCTTCACGAGTGGCGTCACAACTTCTTCATGACTTGCGCCGAGCGCGTAATCTTTGTCTGTTTGCGAATGAGTTTTAAAATGAAAGCCTACATTGTCCCAACGATTGGTTGCCTCCCAAAATTCTTTTGGATGAAGGGACGGCATAAAAATCTCAAGAGCTCCGAGCGCATTCATTTCTTCGCGGACAATCTGTTCAACTTTACGAAGCACAGACAATCCGAACGGCAACCAGGTATAAACCCCGGCCATGGTCTGATCCACAAACCCGGCTTGAACAAGGAATTTGGCATTCGCCGAATCCGCATCCGCCGGCGCCATTTTAGACGTTTTCGCAAAACAATTTGAATATTTCATAACAGACAGATAGTAACATTACTTGATTTTCTTTGCGAGATACACCACCGGCTTCCCAAAGGTCTGCAATTCCGGAATCTTTGGGAACACGATCACGCCATCAAACTCGGCAACCACGGGTTTATCACCGATGTAGCCGATCGTTTGGCCAGAAGTGAATTCCTCGAACGACCCGCCACCGAGAGTTCCTTCGTATCGAAATCCAGCTTCGGTGAGATTGATGACGGAGACGAGTTCATAAACAGATCGTGTGACCCCTCTCCCCCCGCCCTCTCCCTCGAAGGGAGAGGGGGCCATAGCCGCGATCATGTTCTGATCCCTCAACACATCCCTCACATCACTCAACACCTCGTCAATGCGACTCAAATCCTTCGACTGTCCAGTCTCATAACAAATTCCGACTCCACCGTTGAGATCGATAAACTCGTCCGTCGTCACAGGCTCGCCGCCGAGGATGTAGCGTGGATCAGCGAGGACGCGGTCGCAGTCAAACCATTGGTAAATTTTTTCGTGTGCCTCGTCGACGGCGCAGCAAAGAAACGGGACGGAAGGTTTGTTTGTGGCGTGAAGGTCGATTGAGATGTCGGCTGTGGCGAGAATCTTTGCGATCTCTTGAGCGCGCGTCTGTTCGTACGTTTCGGGAATGCATTCGAGAACGTCGCGTTTAAAACAACGATTCAAATCCGCATGGTCTTCACTCCCCCGGGTATCACGCTCAATCGCTTTTGGATTTCCTAAAATCAAATACAACACTCCTGACGCAAGATTGATTTCGCTATGTTCAAACTGATACGCAAGTTTTTTTACGACCTCAACACCTGTACGTTCATTTCCGTGAATTCCGCCCATCACCACAATCGTTGGACCTTTTTGCGCCCCAACAACTTTTGCAATGGATTCTGAGATGGCTTCGATCATATGTTCTGTATCATAAAGAAGTGGTACGCGTCTTGCAACTTTCCAATGATTCCGATATTCTCCTTTGGCTCATGCACGGAGGAATCATGATCCCATCGTTGTTTAATCCGCAAACACGCAAAGATTTGCTCGCGGTGTTCCAAACAAGCTCGCTTGGCACCACGCCCGCAAATCTGTTCGACACGTTTCGCACACCGGGAATTCAATACCTCTCTGGATCAGCTCTCAAGCGTTTTGCTTGGTGGATTCCGCAAGTCGTTGACGCAACGCAAAATGAAGAACACCTGCTCACAAAGACGAGTCTCGAACTTCGGACCGTTGCGGACCAGCATCACATCATCATCGCTGTTGATACACGACTCAACTACCTCGTCGTCGGATGCATCGCGCTTTGGCACCTTGGTCGAGACGAACAGGATCGCGACTGGTTCGAACTCGGCACGCTCTGGGTTCATCCTGACTATCGCTATCATGGCAGTCGTCATATGCCGATTGCAGACGCGCTTTATCGTCGCATCCTCTCAGAGAACCAAAGCAAGAACATTCTTGCGACCACGACGAACCTCGCCGCCATTCATCTTGGCATGCGTCATGGCATGCAGATGATTTCGTACGCGTCGCTGCCGAAGAAAACGCATAAGGCGACTTGTGTATGCCCGTTTGAAAAAACAGGGACGCACAACAACATGAAATGCCCGCTCAAGAATCAGTCCTGCCGCGTGCGCGTTCCGTTCCCGACCTGGCAACGGGTCGGCAAGCCGGAGCGATCTATCGATTCGCGCATCACAAAACCCTCCTGACCCTTCGACCCTGCCCGGGTCTTTTTTTATTCACACCGGAAGCTTTGACAAAATAATCTAGCGCACGTATTCTATCGAAATCCCTAGTGCCTGGTTCTTTCAACCCTCACCCCGCCAAAGGCGGACATCTGTCATGTGGCAGATTAATTGCTTTTGGTGGACTTCCACAAGGAAATCCTCATGCCAAGTCAGGGTCAAGCTGAAAAGTGTCTCGGGTGCGAAAAATACGCGTACGAAGAAAACATCGTTCCGATTTTCGCCCTGGGCGGTACGCGTCCGATCGGCCACGTCCACAAGACGCCGTCGACCGCACGCGCAGATCTCATTCCTGCGTGCCATCGACGCGCCTATGACAAGCTCAAGGGTCGCTTCCCGACCATCAAGATCGAAACCCGTACGCTCGACACGAACACGAAGTTCGTGAGCTCTGGTCGCCCGTCCGGTTCGTATCGCGCCGTGTCAGGTTCTTCCGCGGTCAAGTACACCGAACGCCGCATGAACGAACCCGCAGCGGGATACACCGCTCCAAACTCTTCCATGACGCCTCGGCCTTCCACCTTCTAACGCACCCCGGTGCGTTTTTTTCTTTGTCCAAAAAATAAAAAACAGCCTCACGCGGAGACTGTTGAGAAATCACTTTTGAACAACTTCGTACCGACCGTACGCGCCGTACATGATATGCGCGCAATTATTCTCTTCGCAAAGTGTGTCTGTCACCGGTGTCACACCAAGGATACGTCGATCAGGAAAATCGCGCTTGTAGGAACGAACGCGTTCCATGAGATGCGCGATCCGAAGCGTTGGTGGGGCGTTTGGATTCAGCATGACAAAGAACGATCCGTTTCCGTCATCGCAAATGTTCGCAATGATTTGTTCGGTTCCAGGGTACCCTCTGCAAGGACCAGCTTGAATCTTCAAATCAGATGCAATCGCTTGCCTCATCTGCGCTTCCGTAAGCACGGGCATAGAGAGCAGAGCGGACGGTTGAGGATTGGAAGAAGGTGGTGAAATCGGATCACCTGTTGGTTCCATGAACGAAGAAGGGATTTTGATCACTCGACTTGCGTGAAACAATCCGAATCCACCAACAAGACACAAGACCAAAAACACGATTCGAGGAAGAACAAACTGGAGATTCCAATCTCTATCTGCGGCCATCACAACCTCCCTTCATGTGGAAATCAAAAGGAACGATGAATGGAAACTATCAAATTTTTCCAAAAATGTCAAGATTCCAGGAAACAAAAAAGCGCCACTAATCGTGGTGCTTTTGTGGTGCGAGCGGAGGGGCTCGAACCCCCGACCTCGTGGTTCGAAGCCACGCGCTCTATCCAGCTGAGCTACGCTCGCATATTCCTCGAACAGCGGAATCATAATGCAAATATTGACGTCCGTCAATCAATTCAGTATTATTTCGACGCACATGCATCGGTAGCTCAGCGGTAGAGCAGGAGACTCTTAATCTCTTGGTCGCGGGTTCGATCCCCGCCCGGTGCACCAAAAATACATCACTTTTCGTGGTGTATTTTTTTTGATTCGGACAGTTGACGTAAACCAATTCTTCTGATACGTTTCCTTTACGTTTCGCTCTTTCCCCCCAACCAAAAAGGCAAACCACAATGATAAAACCGACCGTAAACGCTCATGAAGATCCGGTTCCGATTCGACCTGAGTTTGGGATCGCCACAGAAGAAGTCAATGGTTTTTTTCTTGAACGAGAAACTGGTGGGGTTTATTATTCGATTCGAAACAATCGTGCGCGCGCCGAACGCGGTCAGATGGTGATTGCAAACGGAAAGTTTGGCGCCGAAGAGGGCGCACGCGGAATCGTCATCAAGATTCATCGACCATACGCAAACGGAAAAACAAGCAATGTTATCGAAGTTCATTTCGAAGGTCATCGATTCTCACACCACATGAAATTCCATGATCTGGTCGAATCATCTATTTGCGTCAACTCCGACTAACCTGTTCGGAGTTTTTTTATGCTATGCATTTGTGTGGGAGGGTCACGACCCTCCCCTACAAACGAATGACACAATCTGTTATTCTGTTTCCATATGCACAAACGCGCTTTCATTATTCATGGTTGGGATGGTACACCGGAGGAAGGTTGGCTCCCTTGGTTGAAAACTGAACTCAAGAAACAAGGATTCGAAGTCGTCACTCCTCACATGCCGGATGCGGCTCGTCCTCGCATTTTTAATTGGATTCCAAAAATTTCCGAGATTGTTGGAACCGCTGACGAACAAACATTCTTTGTCGGGCACTCAATGGGATGTCAGGCGATTGTACGCTATCTCGAGACATTGCCCGAGAACGTTCGCGTTGGTGGTGCGGTGTTTGTCGCTGGATTCTTAACGAGACTCACAAATATTGCGGAGGAGGGAGAAGAATCACAAGACATCGAAAAACACTGGCTCGAAACTCCCCTCAATCTCGAAAAAATAAAATCACACCTTCCAAACTCTGTCGCGATTTTCTCCGACAATGATCCGTTCGTGCCAATGGATAATCAAGATCGATTTAGAGACGAACTTGGATCAAAAATTGTCGTTGAACACGCAATGGGACACTTCACCGAAGACGGAGGGACAAAAGAATTGCCGAGTGCGCTTGAGGCAGTACTCAAGCTTGTCGCGTCGTCGAACTCCTCGCAATGACAAATTTAAAATCGGCTCACACGAGCCGATTTTGATTTTCATGAGAGATCCTTCAGTCGTCTGACTCCTTCAGGATGACGCAAAAATTACCACTCCTTCGCCGCAATCCCCGCCTGCGCAGCTGAAACTTGTGCCTCTTGCTTGGACATTCCGGTTCCTGTCGCGATCTGTTCCTTACCGATAAACACGCCAACAATAAATTCTTTTGCATGATCTGGACCCGTTTCCGACAAGACTTTATACGAAGGCGTCACACCCTCATGTTCTTGTGCCGCTTCTTGAAAACGGCTTTTTGGATCGATGTGTAATTGGTCTTTCAAAATACGATCAAGCTGAGAGAGCACGCGCTCATCGATAAACTTTTTGGCGCCGACCCAACCTTGGTCGAGGTAAATCGATCCGATGATGGCTTCGAAGGCATTGGCGAGAATATATTTGCGCGCCTTTGATCCCGTATCCTTTGATTCCCCTCGCGACAAATGTAAGTACGGTTCAATTTCCAATTTATTACAAAGCTCCGCGAGCATTTCCGCATTCACAAGAGCCGCGCGCCAGTTTGTGAGTTCCCCTTCTGGATTTTCAAAATGCGAGTACAAGTGTTCTGTAACGACCAGTTCGAGAACTGCGTCACCGAGAAACTCGAGACGTTCATTATGACCCAAACGAAAGTCTGGGTGTTCATTTAAATACGATCGATGAACAAGCGCTTGTTGTAACGTGTCTTTATTCTGAAACGTAACACCAAGAGTTTGTTCGAGATCAGCTAGTTCGGTTTTAGGCATACAAAAGTTATTGCCTGAGCCTGTCGAAGGCCCAGATGCGTTTTTCGAGGCTTCGACAAGCTCAGCCAATATTAGTTACTTTTTCCTCCTTCACCTCCAAATCCACCTTCTTCACTTCTCCCTTCGCCACCATATCTTTATACACCGCTCCAAGAACTCCGTTCACAAATCTTCCGCTCGACTGTCCACCGAATCCTTTGGCGAGTTCGATTGCTTCATTGATGGCGACCTTTGCGGGAATCGCATCGGCAAACTTCAATTCATACACTCCGAGGCGGAGAATATTTCGATCGATGAGTGTGAGCGACTCGAGTGGCCAGTCTGGGGCGAAGCGTGTGATGAATTCATCAATGACATCACGTTTCTCCATGACGCCATGGACTAAATCCTCCACGAATTTCTGATCATCAAACTTCGGCGCAAACTCTTGGCGATTAAACGCAATGATCTCTTCAATTTTTTCATCCTCCATTCCAAGAAAATCCCATTGATACAGGGATTGCATAGCGATGGTTCGTGAAAGGTGACGGTTCGACATAAAAAAGAACGGAATTTATAGCCCCTCCCCTTTATGAAGGGGAGGTTGGGTGGGGTCGTTTAAAAAAAAGAAAGCATTAAGCTTTCTTTTTTGCTACTTTTTTTACCGCTTTCGCAATGGCTTTTCCAACCGTAATAACTTGACGACCAGCATAAAAACCGCATGTGAGGCAGGCGTTATGTGGTTTTATAGGAGCGGCACACTGTGGGCAGGCTGGAATGACTTTCTTTGTAAGATGGTCATGGGAACGTCGGCGTTTGCCGGACGGATTGGATTTCTTACGGGCTGGTACTGGCATAGGAAATAAACAGAATTTAATACACAAATACTATCATTTTTCAGCCCTCGCGTCAAGAAATCAAAAGACTGTGGCAAAAACCACAGTCTTTTTGGCTATTTGTATGTATTCTCGTCTCGAGATGAGACAGATTCGATCAAAATACGTTTATTTGCGTGATCGATTGAGAAAATAATCCTGAAATCTCCAACACGAACCCGATAAAAAGCGGAATTTGTCAGTCGTTTTACGTGCAATCCCTCGAGTTTCCCCTCTCGAACAGCCTCCAATACTGCCAATAACCGCTCACGATCTGCTTTCTTTGCTTTACGTAAAAGCTTTTCGATTTTATCCATAGAAAGCTAGAGTGTGCGCTTCAATGTATCAATAAGCTGATCGATCGGGATTCCCTTCCCTTCATTGTCACGTTTCGCATCAAAAATTGTTGTCCAATTCTCTTCTTCGAGCGACTCAACCTCAAGTGGAGAAATAACAAGCGTGTCATTAACCTCTTTCATTGTATAGCGATTTGTGTGAAATTTTTTACGCCAGTGCATGGGCAATGTGACTTGTCCTTTGCTCGTCGTTTTTACAATATTGATCATAGGAGTTATTTCTTACATTCTTACTTTTCTACTTTATCGATCTTTGATCTTTACGTCAAGAAATAAAGGATTCTTTTGAAGCTGATGGGTATTCCCATGTCTCATAAGCCCCAAATACGATTGAATTGTTTCTTGTGTCGAGTGATCCTGAATCCGTATGAACATCCGTCGTTTTGTGGCCGTACGTAACGTCCGATGATGCGGAAAGTGTACCCATCCTAGAAAATCAACGCCGGACACAAGCGTCTTCAGAAACAACTTATCCGGGTGCAAACAAAGTCCCAGCTGATCCTGGAGGAAATTTGAAATCTTTGGAATGAGCTGTTTTAGATATTCCTCATCCTCATGCAAAATCACAAAATCATCTGCATACCGAATGTAATATTCCGCTTTGACCGTTCGCTTCATAAACTGATCAAACTCGTTCATGTAGATGTTTACGAGAAGTTGCGAAGTGAGATTTCCAAGCGGGAGACCAACCTCTTTTCTTCCGAGCGTCGAAAAACTATCGATGATGTTACCGAGAAGATTCAACACATCACGATCCTCAATATGCTTTGCCAAAATATCTTTCAAGATTGTGTGATCGATATTTGCAAAGAACTTTCGAATATCGCATTTCAATACCCAACAGGTGCGTGTATTATTTTTTGAAACAATTCTGCCAAAGTCTCTGAATCGATTCATAGCCTTATGCGTCCCCTTCTCCATTCGGCACGAATAAGAATCGTAAATAAATTTCTGATCGAAGTATTCATACAACTCTGAATGTATCAGATGGTGAAGCAACCGATCGCGGACGGTTGCCTTATGAATACTCCTTGGTTTTGGATCGGAAATATTAAATGCGTGATATGCACCATGCACATACGTTTTATCTTCGAGTGATCGCTGTAGATCACAAATATTATCCATGAGATGATTTTGAAATTCCACAACATCCGTACGATTTTTCTTCCCCGATAAAAACTGTTCCCATGCACGAAGTAAATTATCGAGTGTTATAATATCATCGTAACGGCGGTTAAATTTTTTCATAAACGCTCAATGAATATGTCTAATATTCTCACCCCCCCCCCGAACTCCTTCGGTCATGACAAAAACGAGGAGTGCCTATACAAATTGGTTTAAATTGCTTACAGATTTTCCAAAAACATCGCGTCATAATCTTGGTGGAAAGATTGAGGGATACTTTCTCGAAATGCTTGAGCAAATTTTTGTTTCGCAATATCTTTCCGGTGAGCAAAAAATGAATCGACTCACCATCTGTATTTCAAAACTGGACGGAGTGAAATTCTTTTTACAAATTGCGTGGGAAAACAAATGCCTGCCGAATGATAAATATACTGCGCTTTCCGTTGATTTAGATGAAATTGGAAGAATGCTTGGCGGATGGAAAAAAGATATTGAAAAGAAAACTCCTCCCAAACAATAGGGAGGAGAACATTTCATTTTCGGGACTACGAGACGATGACGATACTCGCCATTCCAGACATTGTCGTTCTCGAGACGGTTGACGTTCACGTTCAGGCCGTCCGCGTTGACATTCACGTTCGCAACGTAGAATTGTACGATGGGCCATCCAGATCACTGCCGATTTATCGTGCACGAGAAATTCGGCTGAATTTTATTTGGGACGAAGAAGTCCACAAGCGCACCGCACCAACTGAAAAGTTTTTGTTTGTCAGAATCATTATCACTCTTTTGCAAGCCGTAGCCAACAAAATTCTCAACAACGATTCCAAACAATCGTGACCTTGTAGCCTTGGCCACAAGATATCGCACGATTGCAAATGCATTATACAAAAAAATCCCCCGGACTCAAAAGAGTCAAAGGGACAAAGAAACAAAGTGTCATCCGAATAAGTTTCAAACGGTCAGTTGCGGGACTACGAGACGATGACGAAACTCGCCATACCAGACATCGTCGCGCTCGAGACGGCGGACGTACACGCTCAGGCCGCCCGCGTGGACACGCACGCCCGCAACGTAGAACTGATCGCCTTCCTTAAAAAGAAAGAATGTGGCGTAGCCTTCTTGCCGAAGACGTGCCGAATGCGTTTCGCAGAACTCGACGATCTGATGCTGTGAGAGACACAGTTTGTCGAGATCTGGCCCGAGAGAGCCGAACATCTGAGCGAAGGTCGCGTCCCGGATCATCTCGTAGACGGAGACATTCGCGGCAACCGTGGACTGTCCAGGCTTGTCGAGACCCCAACTTGCGAAGAGACCTTCGATGTACGCTTTGAACACGCCTTTTTCTTTGGCGACGTACCGGGAACCGTCGCACGGAGCGATGGTGATCGTTTCGTCTTCAAAGAGGCGACGGAGGATCGGATCGGCCTTTTGTTCGGGAAGACCGGCCCATTCGTCCAAAAATTTCTCCAGAGCTTTTTTGAATCCGGGCTTACGAACAAGACTCGTCGCGCGAGTCAAAATCGCAAGATGATCCACTACTCCGGACATGCCTTCATCACCATTTGCCGCGAGCCATTGCTCGAGCTTGATTCTCCAAGACTGCTTTGCCATATCTTCCTCCGCATTTTGTTCCGATCAAGCGGTTGTGACGGAAATTCCGTCGCGAGGCTCGGAGCGAACAAAAAGTAGACACTGCATGTCACCGAAAATCACCTTGTGCGAAATTCAAATGACGGAAGATAATAACATAAAATCCCAAAAATGTCAATGATTTGTTAGAAAAATCAAAAGACTGTGGCAAAAACCACAGTCTTTTTGGCTAAATGAGGGCAGCACTCGCGACCGTGTCATCTGGCTTCTTGAATCGCATAATGCGAACTCCTTGGGTTGCGCGACCGAGGACAGAGACGGACTTCAGTTCAGATCGGATCACCTGACCCGCGCCGGAAATAATGAACATATCACGCTCGTCTTTCGTATCGACGATATGCGCCGCGACGATTTTTCCTGTCTTTTTGCTGATATTTGCGGTTTTAATTCCGGATCCGCCACGTCCTTGGACCTTATACTCGATAAGGTCCGAGCGTTTTCCGTATCCGTTTTCCATCACAACCAAAATCTCTTTCTCTCCCGGTTTCTTCGATGAGGAGCCTGGAATGATTCCCATTCCAACCACAGAATCATCACCCTTGAGCTTGATTCCTCGAACACCAGAGGCGACACGACCCATTGGGCGCACGCCTTTTTCTTCGAAGCGAACCGCTTGTCCACCGGATGTCACGAGCATGATCTGATCTTTTCCGGACGTTGGACGAACCCATTGGAGGTTGTCGCCGTCTCGGAGTTTGATCGAGATCAACCCCGACTTGCGAACGGAATCATACTCGGACAAATCTGTTTTCTTGATCGTTCCCTTGTTTGTCACCATGAGAAGATATTTCGAGTCCGCGAGCTCGTCCATCGACAACGACGCGGATACCGATTCACCTGGCGCGAGTTGGAGGAAGTTTACGAGCGCTTGGCCTTTCGCAATGCGCGACGCCTCTGGAACATCGTAAGCTTTAAGTTGGAACACACGACCTCTACTCGTGAAGAACAGAAGATCTTTGTGTGTGGTTGTCGAGAATACTTGCTCGACCTCATCCTCATCTTTGGACGCCATGCCGACGACCCCCTTCCCTCCACGCTTTTGTGTGCGGAATGTGTCTGGGTCGATGCGCTTGATGTATCCGGCTTTTGTGATCATTACGACCGTTTCCGTGTCTGGAACGACGTCTTCGATCGAGAATTCTTTAATTCCCGACTTGATGATTTGAGTTCTTCGAGGGGACGCGTACTTGAGTTTCAATCCTTCCACTTCTTCCGCAATCACCATCATCATCTTTTTTGCGCTTGCAAGAATAGACTCAAGCTCTTTGATGAGCGCCATCTTTTCCGCATATTCTTGTTCGATGCGCAACGTCTCTAGGTTCGCAAGCTGTTGCAAACGCATGTCGAGAATCGCGACCGCTTGTCTCTCGGAAAGTTTAAATTGTTTGATCAAGTTCAATCGCGCTTCTTCTTTGTCTTTTGATTTCTTGATACACGCAATAATCTTGTCGATCTGCGCGAGCGCAATGCGCAATCCTTCGAGGATATGTGCACGATCAAGCGCGCGCGTAAGTTCAAACTGTGTGCGGCGCTTCACCACTTCTTGGCGATGTTTGAGATACTCCTCAAGAATCATCTTGAGGTTGAGTACGCGCGGCAAAATTCCACCCTCCACAAGTGCGAGCATGTTGTAGTGTGTGGATTCCTGAAGTTGTGTTGTTTGATACAAACGATTCAACACTTTCTTTGGATACGCATCTTTTTTTAACTCAACAACAACACGAACACCGGCGGATGTTGATTCGTCGCGCAAATCTTTAATCCCTTCGATCTTCTTATCGCGAACATTCTGTGCAATGCGAATAAGCAAGTTTGCTTTGTTCACTTGGTACGGAATTTCTGTGATGATAATGGCGAAATTGCCTTTCTTATCTTCCACAATATCCGTTTTGCCTCGAACGACCACCCCCCCACGACCGGTTGCGAGGGCGGTTTTGATGTCCGCATTACTGTACGCAATTCCACCCGTTGGAAAATCTGGACCCTTAACGATCTCTGACAGATCCTCGATCGATGTATCCTTGTCGCGAATCAATGCGAGTACCGCATCACAAACTTCTCCGAGGTTGTGCGGAGGGATATTCGACGCCATTCCAACCGCGATTCCAACTGTTCCGTTGATGAGCAAGTTTGGAAGTTTTGCAGGCAACACTTTTGGTTCTTTGTGTGTGCCATCAAAGTTTGGAATGAAGTCGACCGTCTCCTTCTCGATATCAACAAGCAATTCTTCCGAAATGGTTTCAAGCTTTGCTTCTGTATATCGATACGCCGCAGCCGGGTCGCCATCGAGAGATCCAAAGTTCCCTTGTCCGCGGATCAGTGGATAGCGCATCGAAAAATCTTGCGCCATACGCACGAGCGAGTCATACACAGCGGAATCTCCGTGTGGGTGATACTTTCCGAGTACATCTCCAACCACAGACGCACACTTTTTGAACTTTGCACTTGATCGGAGTCCCGTCTGCCACATGGAATACAAAATGCGGCGGTGAACTGGTTTCAGTCCATCGCGAATATCCGGAAGCGCACGACCAACAATGACGGACATGGCGTAGTCGAGATATGCGGTTTGCATTTCATCGGCAATGTTTCGGCGCTCAATGCGTCCAATCCCATTTGTCGTGATATCTTGAACGGGTTCTTCCGGTTCAGAATGTTGTTTTTTTTGTGCCATATCATTGCGTGGAAGATTGTTTCAATTCCTCTTTCACATTTTCTAAAATCGCTTGTTCGGCTTGTTGTTTATTTTCTAAATACTGTTTGATGTTTCCAAAAAAGTCCTTCATTTTATCAATTGTTTCTTGTGTTTTCTTTCCAACATCTTCATCTCCAATCACTTGTTGTTTCGTCTCGCCAAGTTCAAGAGAGATTGTCTGCTTGGAATCCTGAATGGATCGCTTTAGTGCTTGCGCAACCGTGAAATACCAACCGACCGCCATAAACACCACAAACAAAAGGATGGTGAGCACGAGCCAAAGCTTCTGCTCTTTCGTCATGGGTCGAAGAGAACGAGGTTTGGTACGTGGCATAGTCGAAGGTTTACTTCGAGAGGGTAACGATCAACAAATCTTCTTCCGGCAAATCTTTGCGTGCCACTTTATACTTGTTCATTTCTTCTTTCTTTGCACCGGCCATTTCTTTCATAAACGCACTTAATGGCTGCAGAGATTCTTTCAGGTTCGGAAGCTCATATGTCATTGGAATAACAACGCGTGGTTCAATTTGTGCAATGACTTCTGCGGCAAGTTTTGGTGTAAGCACGCGTCCACCTCCAACAGGTACCATTAAGATGTCGATGTTCTCAAGTTCTTGGAGTTCTTTATCAGAAAGCGCGCGGTCGAGGGATCCCAAATGCGCAATATGCATTCCCTCGCACTCAATGCGAAACAAATTGTTTGCCACATGCACCCCTTTTACTTCGCGCTTAAGCGGAGCATCCACGCCATACATGAACACTTGTCGCACCTCAAACTCGCCAGGCATATCAATGACTTGTGGTGTTCCTGCAATGGCCGCGAGATTATTTGCGTCCTCTTCATCATGCGAAACCAAAACAACGTTCGCCTCAAGCGTACGAGGAAAACGCAGTCCAGTTGCATTATCATAAGGATCCACAACAAGTGTGACCTCCCCTTCTGAAGTATTCGTAATGATCTCAAAACACGAAAGTCCGTTCCAGATAATTTGCATACGTGGGAGATTATAGCACATTCATCCTAAGCTTCCTCGGCAAACGCTTCTTTCCAGTAGGCAATTTCTTCGTCGATTTCTTTTACATCTGGATCTGGTTCTGTGACCAAAAATCCTTCTTTGTACATTTGCACTTTGCCTTTAATTTCAGACGCTTGTCCTTCATCGCCTTGTTTTGCAAGTTCAAGAAGTTCTGCGAGTTTGCCTTCAATCATTTTGACGTGATCATTCCATTTTTGAAGCAAAGCATCATACGCAGCCGTATCTGCACTTACATGCGACTTGATTGCTTCACCCAATTTCGACTTTGCAACCGCAATTCCATCAACCACTTGATAGATTTGTTCTGGCGTCAGAGATTCCGTAAGCAAATCGCTGCGCACAAGTTCGTCGAGGTGCACTCCAGCATTCAAATGTGGTTCGATCACTTTGCGAACCGCATCATCCACATGTTCGAGAACTAACTGATTCATCTTCCCTTCTTCCTTTGTATGGATGAGTTCGTCATATGCATGGCGATACGGATACTCTTTCACCCCAACATCATGAAACGTACGACGAATAATCGCCTCGTCAACAGTTTTGTCGGCGAGCAAATCATCGTGCACCTTCTGTGCCTCAACTTTGATTTCATCTGGAAGCGTTGGGACGAAATGATGAATGGCGTACTGAAACTCATCAAGAAGAGCTTTTTGTGGATGGGACATAGGAGAGGGCGGCAAAGTGGTTGAGTGATGGAGTGGTAAAGTGAAGGAAAAGAGACAACTTTTTATTTATTTGAAATAAATAAATCGCACCGTCCAACACTCTTTCACTCAGTCACTCATTCACTTCTTAAGATTAATCCAATTTTCTCCCCTCATGGTACAAGACCCCCGTCATATTGACAATTCGTGGAAATCTGCCTATTCTCATGTGTCGACCAACAAAACAGGCCGACGGAAAAAAGGAGGAACTTCGATGAAGCAAGATATTGATCTCATTTGGTTCATGGTTTTCTTTCTATTTTGTTCGATGATGTGCAATACATCCAACGACTCCCTCGAACGCAAGATCGATGACACGAGAACGGAAATGAACCAAAAACTTGGCGAAACACAAAAACTGTCCGCTGCGGTTCAAGCGCAAACAGAAGCGATCAACCGATTGAATCAAACCCTTCAGGAACGACTGCCCGCGCGGTAGTTGAGGAGGAACGAATGGTCGATGCACTTTCGAATGTGCTCAACTGGCACAAGAATCTTTCGCCCATCACGAGGTACCTGACCTTTCGCTGTGGCATGTCCATTCTCGGGTTCGCGCTCTTCGCCTTGATCCTGCTTGGGTCAAAAAACGTACCGGCAGCGGCCGTCTATGCGGGCCAACTCACTGCATTCGTCGCCACACTCGCCTCGCTTGGATTCGTGCGCACAGACGTTCGATTCATGAGCTGTATTTTTTGCGTGTTTTTTACAGAGCTTGTCTTTCTTCTCGGACTTATCTTCATGTTTTCGGCGATATTCCTCTATAGCTTCCTTGAAAACTTAGAAGGCGCACTCGTCTTCGAACCTATTTCCTGGGATGGATGGTCTTGCCTTGCCGTAGCGGCAATCATCACCCTCGCTACAGGCCCATACGATCCAACGCCGGAAAACACAGGATGGCGCGCACAAAACACCTTAATCACCCTCAACTCAACCATCGGTCTTCTCATTCTGAACACCGCCGTGTTCGCTTTCATCATGAAGATTGTTCTCTAGCTCGACCACAAGGTCGAGTTTTTTCTATGTACGATCATCGCCCTTGCCAAAAATCCCCAGATCTATTAAGCTTTCACCACTTATTAATCCTAGCCCCGTTGGACCGTTCTCGAGCTTTTTCGAGCGAACCGTCTGGCGGAATATTTTTGTATGAAAGACACACAAACAGAATTTCAGAAACTGATGGAGGAAGGACAATATTTAAATATCCCAAAGGTGGGCGACGTTGTAACCGGAAAAATCGTTGGATCCGGACGCCGTGAAATCCGTATCGACTTGAACGGAATCGCCACAGGAGTTGTGCGTGGCCGTGAGCTTTTCACGGGCGGCACAGAAGTAGGAGACATGAAGGCCGGAAGCGACGTTGAAGCAACCGTGATTGAACTTGAAAACGAAAACGGAGAAATGGAACTTTCGTTCCGCTTTGCGGGTCAAAAGAAAGCTTGGGAAGAATTGCGCCGTTTGTTCACCACAGGCGAAACATTCGACGTCAAAATTTTGGAAGCAAACAAAGGTGGTCTTATTGTGGCGGTTCAGAACATCACAGGATTCTTGCCTGTTTCTCAACTCTCTCCAGAACACTACCCACGCGTAAGCGGTGGAGACAAAAATAAAATTCTCGAGAAACTTCGCTCTTACGTTGGTTCAAAAATGAACGTACGTGTCATTGACGTATCAGAAGGCGAAGAAAAAATGATTGTTTCCGAAAAAACAGTTTGGGAAGACACACAAAAGAATGTCATCTCAAAGTTTGGTGTTGGTGATGTGATTGAAGGAGAAGTAACGGCGGTTGCCGACTTCGGAGCGTTCGTAAAATTTGATTCACTCGAGGGTCTTGTGCACATTTCCGAGATCGCATGGCAACGAATTGATCATCCACGCGATTTACTTAAGATCGGCCAAACCGTCAAAGCCGAAATTATTGGCATTGAAGGAAGCAAGATCTTCTTGTCCATGAAGAAACTCATTCAAGACCCATGGGCAGGCGTTGCGGAAAAATACAGAATTGGAGAAATGGTTGAAGGAACCGTGCTCAAAGTAAATCCATTTGGATTGTTTGTGGAATTGGATGCAGAAATCCATGGTCTTGCCCACGTCTCTGAATTGTCTGACAAGCCTGTAACAGACGTAACCCAAATTGCAAAACCAGGAGACGTCATGAGCTTTAAGATTGTTTCCATTGAACCAAAAGAACACCGCCTTGGCCTTTCACTTAAAACCAAAAGTGAACCAGCAACTGTAGAACAAGCAGTTGAATAATCTATGAAACCACTTTCAAAAAACGTGATTGTCGCCATTTTAACCGTTTTGGTTATTGCGATCATCTTCTCAAACTACACCTTCAAAAAAGAGAAACCGATTGACGTGAACATCGCGAAAGTGGTTGAAGAAATCCAAAATGGAAGCGTGCAAGCAATAGATATTGAAGGAACAGATATTGCGATCACCCTTAAAGATGGGACCAAACAAACCACACGCAAAGAATCAAGCGTGTCGCTTCCGGAAGTCTTTATCGATTATGGTGTGACCGCAGAACAATTACGTGGCGCAAACATCACGGTCAAAGATCGTTCAACGCGCTCGTATATTCTTGGCGTGATTCTGCCGTCGTTACTTCCGCTCCTTCTTCTCATGCTTGTGTTTTGGTTCATGCTTCGCCAAATGCAAGGGGCAAACAGCAAAGCGATGCAATTTGGTAATTCAAACGCCAAAGAATTCAACAAAGAACAAAAACTAAAAGTCACCTTTGCAGACGTTGCAGGGGCAAAAGAGTCTAAGGAAGAATTACAGGAAGTGGTTGAATTCTTAAAGAATCCAAAAAAGTTTTCCGATCTTGGCGCAAAAATTCCAAAAGGAGTTCTCCTCATGGGACGTCCTGGAACCGGAAAAACCTTGCTTGCGCGTGCGGTTGCAGGAGAAGCCGGTGTTCCCTTCTTCCACATGAGCGGATCGGAGTTTGTAGAAATGTTTGTGGGGGTCGGAGCATCACGTGTGCGCGACCTCTTTGCCCGCGCAAAAAAATCCGCACCATGTATCATCTTCATTGATGAAATTGACGCCGTTGGTCGCCAACGCGGTTCCGGAATGGGCGGATCTCATGACGAACGTGAACAGACACTCAACCAAATCTTGGTTGAGATGGATGGATTTGAAGCAAACCTTGGCGTCATCGTCATTGCGGCCACAAACCGTCCGGATGTTCTCGACCCAGCGCTTTTGCGCCCAGGTCGATTCGACCGCCGCGTAATCCTTGATCTTCCAGACATCAACGAACGTGAGGCCATTCTCACGATCTATGCAAAAAACAAACCGCTCGTCCCCGAAATCAATTTGCGTCGCGTGGCAGAACGCACAGCCGGAATGGCCGGAGCGGATCTCATGAATCTTTTAAACGAAGCTGCCATTCGCGCGGCTCGTCGCAATGATACAAAAATTACTCAAGAAGACGTTCTTGATTCGATTGAAAAAGTCATGCTTGGACCTGAGCGCCGAAGTTCTGTCATGAGCAAAGAAGAAAAGAAGGTGACGGCGTATCATGAAGCGGGACACGCGATCATTGCGCATATCCTTCCAAATTCAGACCCTGTTCACAAAGTTTCCATTATTCCTCGCGGGAGCGCTGGTGGTTACACCATGAAAGTTCCCGGTGAAGACAAGCGTCTTCACAAGCGCGGAGAATTCCTTGCAGACCTCGCAGTTATGCTTGGAGGATTCGTTGCGGAAAAAGAAACATTTGGAGATGTAACAACCGGAGCGTCCGATGACCTTCGAAAGTGCACACGTCTTGCGCGTGAACTCGTCACACGTTACGGAATGAGCGAAACGCTTGGACCTCGTGTGTTTGGAGAGCATCAAGAAATGGTCTTTCTTGGACGAGACATCCATGAACAACGTAACTATTCTGAAAAAACCGCAGAGCTCATTGACCTTGAAGTTGAAAAGCTCGTCAATGGCGCCCTTGAAACAACTCGTGGTATAATCCGAAAAGAAAAAATGCACCTGGATAAGATTGCAAAAGCGCTTCTTGAAAAAGAAGTTCTTGAAAAAGAAGAATTCGATGCACTCTTTGCAGGCAGCAATGCGGTACAACCTAATACGTACACCGCATAACTTATCGGAGATATGAACATCAAAAATTCCACAGCGATTTATCGTACGCTTTTGCGTGAGGCCTTTCGCCTCACCTGGCAACGTAAAACGCTGTGGATTTTTGGTATCTTCGCGGCATTTATCTCAACGGGAGGTGTCATGGACATTGCAACAACCAGCATGCGCCGCGTTCAACGCGGGGGTTCGTTCATGCATCAGTTACTTGATACGTCCTTTTCTGGGTACGCACTCATGGGAAAATACATAGGCCAAATGCAAGCATTCGGCTCCTTCAGACTCGGTGCCATGATTATTTGCATGACCCTTATCTTTATCGGCTTGTTATTTCTTGCTGTCCTCTCGCAAACCGCGCTCATTCATGGCATCAAAGCCCCAACGCATGAACACCCAAACATTGTTCGCAAGCGTGCGCACGACCACCTTTTTCGCATCTTCACCATTGATGCCCTTACAAAAATCCTTGGTGCAATCCTTGTTTCTCTCACAACCCTTCCGATGCTTTGGTACTACGTCCAACACTCCTCTTACAGTTTTACCATCGCCTTTGTTCAAACCCTTGTCTTTTTCCCAGCGGTATTGATCGTAAGCATTCTTTCCATCTTGTCTGTCATTCACGTCATTGAAACGGAATCAACGGTTTCGGAAGCGATTACAACCGCTTGGACTATTTTCAAAACTCACTGGCTCGCAACACTTGAATACGCCTTCATCCTTTTTTGTCTCATGAGTCTTGCTTGTTTTGTCTTACTCGGACTCGTCATCGCCCTCAGTATTCCTTACGGCCTTCTTTATACAGCCTCCCTTCTCACGGGATCCTTTGTCATTTTTGTCCTCACAAACGTCCTTTACGGAATATTTGCGCTTCTGATTGTCTTTGCCTTTGGTGGGGCGATGGTGACCTTCCAATACAGCGCATGGTACCTTTTTTATAAGCGTACAGAACACCGTTCACACTCAAAACTCCCCATCGCAAAAATCCTCCGAATGTTCAAACGCGCCTAATTGCGGCGATCCAAAAAAACAAGTAAACTGAAGAAGAATTATCTTCAGTTTTTTGTTTATGTCGAACGATACCCAAAGCATCGAAGACCTGTTGCAACATGTAGGGGCAAAAAGTGCGGCTGCTCCCGCGGGATCCCCTTCTGCCATCAATGCCCTCACCGATAAAATGCATGATGTTCGCCTCAAAGAAAAAGAAGCGGAAACCGCAGAGCTTGCCAAAAAAGCAGGAATTCCGTATGTGAACATAAAAGGATTTCCCATCTCACCAGATGCCTTGCGACAGGTTCCAAAAGAACAAGCTGAAACGCTGAAAGCGATCTGTTTTTTGTACACCGGAACAGAAGTGCGGCTCGCAGCGGTTGATCCAAAAAGTCCGGCCGTAAAAGAATTGGTGTACCAAATTGGTGAGCGCACAAAAGCAAACGGAGGGGTGTATCAAATTTCAGAAGAAAGCTTGCGTATTGCCATTAAGGCGTATGACACGCTCCCCATCATTAAAGCCATTATCAAAGGAGTAAAAATCACCGATGAAGAACTCCAAATCTTCCAATCCAAAATGAAATCCTACGGCGACGTTCAGGGCGTAATCGGCGCGGCGTCCATTACAGACATCATCACCATTGTTATCGCAGCCGCTCTCCAATTTGGAACATCTGACATTCACGTTGAAGCAGAGGAAAAGAAAATTATTATCCGCTTGCGTATCGACGGCATTCTCCAAGAGGTCGCATCACTGGACGCCGACCTTTGGAAAAAAATCATTGCGCGCATCAAACTTATTTCTGGATTGAAGATTAACGTCATCGATCGCCCACAAGACGGACGCTTCACAATTTTTCTGAAATCAGGCGACACGGACGTGCGTGTCTCAACGATCCCAACAGCGTACGGAGAGTCTGTCGTTATGCGTATTTTGAAACCGAGTGCCATTAACGTGGAGTTTTCACAGCTCGGATATCGCCCACTCGCAGAAAAACGATTGCTCAAAGAGATCGAAAAGCCTCACGGTATGGTCATGACAACGGGACCAACCGGTTCCGGAAAAACAACGACGCTGTACGCCATTCTTCGTAAACTGAATACACCAGGCGTGAAAATCATTACGCTCGAAGATCCAGTCGAGTACAAGCTCGAAGGAATCAACCAGTCCCAAATTGATCACGCAAAGAATTATACGTTCGCCGGAGGACTTCGATCCATCTTGCGCCAAGATCCAGACGTTGTGATGGTCGGGGAAATCCGCGATCTCGAGACCGCTGATGTCGCGATCAACGCCGCGCTTACGGGACACTTGCTTCTCTCGACACTCCACACGAATGACGCTGCAGGAGCGATCCCCCGCTTTATCTCGATGGGTGTCAAACCCTTCCTCCTCGCCCCAGCCTTAAACGCGATCATTGGACAGCGCCTTACCCGAAAAATTTGTACGAACTGTAAAGAACAAGTTCAACTCACTCCTGAGCAACTTGAATTTGTAAAAAAAGTTGCGAGCACAATTCCTCCTGAATCCGGCGAGGTTGTTGCAGCAGAAACTGAATGGAAATTTTTTAAAGGAAAAGGATGCGATGCGTGCAACAAATCTGGTTACAAAGGGCGACTCGGAATTTACGAAATCCTCACGATGAGTGACGAAATCAAAGCAAGCATGTCTGAACAAATTTCGGAATATCAAGTTCGCGAACTCGCCAAAAAACAAGGCATGACCACCATGCAACAAGATGGAATTCTCAAAGTTCTCGACGGCCTTACAACCGTCGACGAGATTCTCCGTGTTGCGGGAGAAAGTGCATAATCGAAAAACAAGGCTTAAAAGCCTTGTTTTTTTCTTGTTTCTCGATAAATTTCTTGACGCACCGCAACCGACATGGTAGATTCTGTCCTCCCTCGCAACACGTGAGGATGGAGGAACCATGACTCGGAAGCAATACCTGCTTCTCATCAAACGGCTCCCTCCAAACTTGCGTATACGTCTTGAGGGAACCGATCCAAATGTGATCGATGCGATGGAAGTTCAACGTGCGCTTCTCGAACGGCAGACAGAACTCGTTCGAAATGGCGCAACAGAAATCCCCTCGCTTGGAGAACTGTTCGATCAGTACTTTGGAGATACAATCAAATCATCTACGCAGCCTTCATAAGAAGTTTATGGGTTGTGGATGCCGTCTTCCAAGCTCGTGCCGCCATCAATTGGTCGGCATTTTTATTTGCTTGAACTTCCGCCATTTTTTCTGAAAGCAACTGATACACCGCCGCAAGATTTTCCCATTTCGGAATCGCAAGGACATTACTTATAACAGCCGTGTTCCCTTTATTTTTTTCTTGATACACACGCAAGGCAGGTTCAATTCCTTTCAGCATTTTAATCATTTCCTCGGGCGTGATGCGGCCACTTCCAATTTTGAATCGCAGGGCATCCAGCGTATCTGCCGCACCTCGATCTCCGATGGTTTTCTCCAAGTTCAACAATCGCGCTGCAGCCGCACGCACTTGTACATCCACTTGCGCGAGCGCTTGTTCGAGCAATAAAACCTGCAACGGATGATCCTTATACGTGATAGGGCTAATGTTTTTACTCAGCATGCCATCACGCATCGTGCGAGGTTTTTCATTTTGTTTTGCCATTCCGGCAATGCGCGGCATGAACGACTTATCAATCCCTAAAATCACAACCGGCATGCCATACAAAGACAGCTGTTTTTCTTCTCCTGCTTCATCCGTTTCAAACGGCGAACGATAATAAATAACATCTCCTCCCCTCACCAGTTTTTCTTTTTTCTCCGCTACGCGTTCTGGAAGTTGTGAAGTTGTGTAATCAACAAGCAATCGAGGATATCGACCGAATCGACCCGCTTCATCCCATTCGAGGACCGTATCAATCCCCTTCAAATCATCAAACCTGGTTGTACGAAACGCCGCACCTCCGAGCCAGTCATTGCGATCCACTTCCTGAATCAAAAATTGCTCGAGCACAACCCCTTCTTCTGTTCCGGATCCACGATATTCCTTTCCAAGCTCGCGCTCCAACTTTTTATCTGCCTCACGCTTTGAGAGCGGGACTCTTGTAAATTCATCGATCTTTGGCTGACCATCAAGTCCGCGATACACCTCGCGCAAATACAACGCAGCAGCCTCGGAATCTCCACTTGCGGGGTAGATGACGTCAAACTTTGACACGGTCGCTCGAGGGGGCGCACCACCCGCTCGATAGCCTCCAACTTCTGCAAATGTCATATCAGGAAATGGTTATGTCTCGCGTCTGTTCATCCATCGTGCGAAACTGAATACGTTTAGTATACCGAATCGGCGACGCGCTTTCAATTCCTTTTTCGGGCCACTCGATCAAAAAAATATTTTTTGTGTCTTGCATCATTTCTTCGAGTCCAAGCGATTGAACTTCTTTTGGTGTTTCGAAGCGATAAAAATCTAAGTGGATCACACGAGCCATTGTTGGATGATTCGCAATTGGATAGGTGTTCAAAATCGAAAATGTGGGGGAACGAACGGGTTCTGTATAACCGAGCGCTTCAAGAACGCCCTGCACAAAACTCGTCTTCCCCGCTCCAAGGTCGCCTTCAAGGAACACAACATCGCCACCACGAAGTGTGGCGGCAAAGTCATGGGCAAGTTTTTTTGTTTGTTCAAGGGAATTTGAAATCATATAAGTCGTATAGGACCAATAGGACCTATACCAGCCGAAGATTCGGCTGGGCTTCGAGTGAAAGCGGGTCTGTAAAATCTTTTTGCTTTGCGCGGAAGAGTCCTGCAATCGCGATCATTGCGGCGTTATCGCCAGAGAGTGAAAGATCTGGAGCATGAAACGTCACATCCGGAAATTGTTTCGTGAGTTCGCTCGAGAGTAAATCTCGCAGCGCGCGATTTGCAGAGACGCCACCGGATAAAATAACAGATTTAGGTGAAAATTGATTGACGGCCGCAAGCGTTTTGATCGTAAGAATCTCGACGACAGCTTGTTGGAATGACGCGGCAACATCTGCGACGGATGCTTCCGGATGCGCTTCGAGATACACTCGCACAGCCGTCTTTAATCCTGAAAAACTAAAATCAGAATCTCCGCTTTCAATCATTGGACGCGGAAACGCAATCGCGTTTGGGTTCCCTTCGAGCGCGATCTTCGAGATAGCGGGTCCGCCTGGATATCCAAGTCCAAGAAGCTTCGCAACTTTATCAAACGCTTCCCCCGCCGCATCATCACGCGTCATACCAATGAGTTCGTATTGTCCATGATCACGCATGAGAAAAAGTTCCGTATGACCACCGGAGACGAGGAGACACAGGGCGGGAAATTGGGGAGGGAGACAGAGTGGTTGAGTGATGGAGTGGTTGAGTGATGGAAGAAAAACCTTTTTTTGTTTGTTAATAAAATCAAAGAATTTCCCCTTACCTTCACTCTTACACTCCATCACTCTTTCACTCTTGCTCCCCTGCCCCCACACCGAATACACGTGCCCCTCAAGGTGATTCGCCGCAACAAGCGGCTTGTTCCACATCCATGCAAGTGTTTTTGCGAGTTCGACGCCGATGCGGAGCGCAGCAACAAGTCCGGGGCCCGCCGTCACGGCAATAGCGTCGATCTCATGACCATCGCGTGAAATACCCATCTCGAGGAGCATTGGAAAAATAGCACTCACGTGTTCACGCGCCGCAACTTCTGGCACAACGCCACCGTAAATTTTGTGAAGATCGATTTGTGATGCGACCAAACTTTTTTCAATCACAATGCCGCCTTCGTTTTCCGAAACAAGCGCCATCGCGGTTTCGTCACAGCTTGATTCGATTCCTAAAATGCGCATACTTAACAGTGAAATAATTCTTCAAACGTATCTTTTGTGTTTGCGTGATTTTCGAGAACGGCTCGAAGCGCCTGAATGATTGGCAGCGTCTTCACCGTTTTTGCCCCGAGCATTTTTACGAGCGATGGAAGCGTTTCGCACCCTTCGCTTTTTATGTCACAGGTTGATGACGTTGCAAGCGCGCGACCAACGGAATGATTCGATGAGTGTTTGCTCATTCCGGTCGCCATAAAATCTCCGAGTCCGGCAAGGCTCAGCGCGTATGATGGGTCAGCCTTCAGCGCGACCATGATCGTAATCATTTCTTGAACCGATTGCGCAATGAGCCAACCTTTTCGGTTATCGCCCCACTCAAGACCGGCCGCGATTCCAAACGCAATCGCGTACACGTTTTTGAGCACGCCGGCGATCGCAACACTCTTTACGTCTGATGCAAATGTCAGGTGCAAATCTTGTTCAGAAAAAATTGCGTCGATGCGCTTAAAATCGGCAAGCGATTTTGTTCCCACACACGCCGCGCCTCCATGTCCGTCGATCAGCTCCTCTGCAAGCATGGGTCCAGATAGTAACACAATCGGCTGACCTTTTGGCAAAATGTCTTTTGCGAGGCCGTCGATGCACAATTTCGTCTTTGCTTCGATTCCCTTTGAAACAAACACGCAAATCGTTTTCTTTTTGAGGTGTGGAATGATTGGTTTTACCGCGACCCGCAAAATCCAAGACGGCACGCAGAAAAAAAGGATGTCGGCTGAGGACACGACGTCCTCAAGAGGCTTTTGCTTCGGGACTTTCGATGCGTCAACATCCCACTGTTCAATATGTGCGTCGGATCGTGAAACAAGTGTCACCAAAGCCGAACCGATCTCCCCTGCCCCAATAAACGAGACGTGTGTTTGGTGTTTCATAGTGGGGATAGTTTAACATGACGCTCAAAACCAAACAAAAATACGCATCTTCTGTGACCGGTAGCGAAAAAGTCACTCGGATACGTATTTTTGTTTGTGCAAAATTCTTTTTGTTTTTGGAAGTTTTGTGGTGACCCCAAGGGGAATTGAACCCCTGTTACCAGGATGAAAACCTGATGTCCTAACCATTAGACGATGGGGCCGTAGCCGCAGAAATGGGCGAATAAGCGCCTGTTTCAGTGGCGGTATAATAAGCAATTTCCTTCGAAACGTCAAGATCGATCTTTTAAGAAAAATCAAAGGTTTATCCAATCTTCTCCGCCCCCGCCCACAAACCATCGAACATCGCGAGGAGAAACTGATGCATTTCGTCGGACTGGATGAGAATCGCGGACAATGACTTGTACGACGAGATAAACAGAACCCTATCGTCAAACAGAATCATCACAGACTGAAATCGACCAGACATCACCTCTGGCAAGTATCTTGGCTGGCGCTCGGCGATCACTTCACGAGACACAGACGACTTCCCTCCTACTTTCTCCCAAAGCGAACGTGATGTGATACGTCGACGCTTGCGTGCATCGAGGTAGTACTTTGCGTATTCGGCATCAAACTCGGAAAAGAAATTTTTCTTTGGTGCGAGAATATCCCAGTGACGCGACTTGCAGTACAGCGCTTCTTCGACAACAAGCTTCACGCCTTCGATCCCCTCATAGTGCGAGACACTCGATGTTGGCGTGACCACACCCTGTTGTTTCAAAAGTGTTTCGACAAATCCGTCGAGGGATTGTTTTTTGGTTTGCATTTCCGAAATCTGCGCATCCACAAATGTCTTCAGATTCTCGGGCGACGTCATGGAATACACACGGCGATTCCCCACGCCCTTTTTTGTTACCAATCCTTTTTGCATAAGCGTCTCAAGCGCATAATAAACGGTCGGGCGTTTGATGCCCGTTTGTTTTGCGAGCGCCTGCGCGTTTGTTCCGTTGTGTGAAAGTCCTGCGAGATACACCGTGGATTCTGTCTGGGTGAGTCCGAGACTTTGCAAAAATGATTCGGGATTTTTCATAAAGGTTTTAAAATGAATTTGAAAAACACGATACGCTTATTTTAGAAGAAAAGCAGGCGTTGTCAATAACGATTATAAACACGTATTCACACATTCCGCTCTGCGCGTTAGTCTGTCACCAGGGAGAGAGAGAATCACAACCCAAGGAGTGTGTCATGCGTAACCTTGAACGAAGTTCGAGTGCGTGGTGGAACGCAATCAAGATCGACGAGGCGCGGTTCACGGACTGGCTCATGAAGCAGTATCATGGCGAAGTCACCGCAGCTGAGCGGATCGAAGCATTCGCAAAACGGTATGTGCAGCAAGACAGCCGTGCAGAGCGCGTACTGCTCACGATTGCAGACCAAGAGCGCACGCACGCTGCGTGGGTTGGCGAACTGCTGACCGCGCGAGGCATCACGCCGGAAGTTCTCGCCAAAGAAGAACGCTACTGGGACAAGACGCTCGGTGGCATCGAGTCGTTCGAGACGGGCGCGGCGGTTGCGGCGCACGCGGAGCACATGCGCCTCGAGCGCATTCGCGCGATCGTCGCAGACACGTCCGCCCCCGCAGACGTGCGCGCCGTCTTCGGCCGCATTCTTCCCCAAGAGGAATTCCACGAACACGCGTTTTCCATCATGGCCGGAGAGAAGGCTATGCAGGACACACTCGCGCAACATCAGGCCGGACGCATGGCGATCGGTCTCATTCCGGAAGCGATCGCGGCTTGAGGATCAATCTTGATCCTCTTTTTATTTTGTATACGACGAAATCTTTACATAACACATCCCACTTCGCCGTCATCTTCGATAATATCCTCCAGTAAGCAGAAGGCTTCGAGGGATTATTTTGTCGAACAAAATAAAAAAACACTCTCGCGAGGGAGAGTGTGAGACTGGATCGACCTACGCCGTGGCGCCGATCGAGGAACTGTGGCCTTCGGTGTCTTCCGAGGTTTCGCCGATCGACGAACTGTTGTTCTTGGTCGAGTCACCCTCGACCGCGCCGGACGTTGCTGTCGGAGCGTTGGTGATTGCTTCCGTCTTCGGAGCCTGCTGCTTTGCGAGGCGCGTTGCGAGCGTGTCGAGAGCGAGCTGCACGCGCTCCACGATCTTGGGAGCGATCTCGGGTTCGATCTTCGTGTTCAGGATCTCGGTTGCGTACGCAGCATAGACCTTGCGGACCACGGGTGCACACGGATTGTTGTCACTGAACGCAACGAGAACGATCTTGTCATTCTGTGGCGGCCGCGGAGGGCGACCGAACAGGCCGGAGAGTACGGAGTTGAGCTTGATGAGAGTTGCCTGATGGGCATCTTCCACCGCACCGATCACCTCGACATCGATCGGATTCGTATCACTGCCATGCCAGACCTTGCGGCGCAGGTTTTCCGAATACGCACGTGCGAGCGCGTGCTCAGTCACAACTTCGGTCGGCCACTCGGCGAGCGCTTCGTTCAGGAAACAACTCAGATCGAACAGGGCCTTGGTCACGCCGTTTTGGAGCAAGAACTCGACCGTTGCCTCATCCGCCCCTTCCGCATTCGTGCACTTGGTGCCCTCGAGCAGACTCTGACGGAAGATGTAATTGCCGTTGACGGGCGTGAAAGGCTGCATGGACGCTTGGATCATCAGATCACTTTCGAGCTTCGGACTGGGCGCGTTTTCCCCAACGAACGGGGACGTCACCTTGAAATGCGAATGGGATTTTTCATCGCCGTGCGGACACGGAAAGATGTGAACCTTGAGCTCAACCGCGAGCTTGGAGGGATCCTTGAACATGGCCAAAATGGCCGCCGCGAGTTCTGCACCGATCTTCTTCGACATGGCTTTCCTTTGTGTTTGAGGAACAAATTGCGTGCAGACCATCTGTACACAACGAGCGAAAGCCTATCAAATGAACTCGCTTATGTCAAGGTTAGGAAACAAAAAAGATGCGAAGTGAATCGCATCAGAGAAATTTCTTGTCTTCGGCCGTGGGACCAAATGAGAGGATCGAGACCGGAACGTCGAGTTCGCGCGAGATTCGATGGACGTGATCTTCGACACTTTCGCTGAACGTGCCGGATGATGCCGTAATGCGCAACACAGGCTTTGCGCGAAGAAGTGCGTTCGTGAGTCGCTCTTGATGTGCGAGATCTTGAAAGGTTCCGAGTCTTATGTCCGTCACGAGATGTTCCGAAACATCGTCTTGGTCGAACAACGCGGAATCTTGATCTTCCGCCGCGAGCTCGTAATGCGTGCAGACATTCCATACATGTTCATCGCGCAAGCGATCGAGACACGTGATCGCAAGCGAGTCGATGCCGCCACAGGCATTGATCGCGTAACGCGTGGAGACACAATCGAAGTGGCCAACGCGAAATTCGCGTTGCCATGTTTCCATTTGGTTGTGCGTGTCTGGAATGCGTTCCGTGAGTCCTGCATCTTCCGTTGGAAACGGTCCCGCGCCATGCCGCGTTGCGTACGCACGTACAACCCCGATCCGATGAACTTCACCTGCATAATTTGCGCGCTCGAGCAGTTCGAGCGCGTTTTTGAATGTGCATGTGGACCATGTGGTGTACGGATGGAATCCGCGCCATTCGTCGATGAGCACGCCTTGTGCGCCTTCGAAAACAACGTGACCATCTTCTTCCAAGATCGATGCAACAAACGCGTCGTCAACAATATGAAATCGTTCGATCGATGTGTAGAGTTGATCAACCCAGTACATCACTTCATCCGGATCCTCGAATGCAAGAATATTTGCTTCCGCATCTGGATCACGACGTTGCGCCGCAATGAACAAACGCATTTGATTATGCTTGTACTTGCGTACACGATGCATTTTCGTCACAAACGTTTCGCGATCGCAAAGGTCGCCCATACGAAGAATCAACTCTTCTCCGCACTCCGTCGCATCCTTCGCTGTTTCACCAACGCCTATTCCACAACTCCCGTGGCGACCGTCCCCTCGAGCGCGTTCGCGCATTTGGTTTGCCGCACGATGAAAAGGAGTCGTAATGAGTGCGCGCTCATGAATGAACAGTCGATCAAACGCATCAGTCACACCAACTTGCTGAAGCAGTGCTTCTTCTGAAGACAAGATCCATGGCTGTACGAGCATGAATTCAGAAAGAATCGTTCGTACGCCCGGAACAAATGTTCCAGAACCAAACTGTTGAAATGTGTGATGCCTTCCGTCCGACGTCACAACATTGTGTGCGGCTTGCGCACCACCATTGAAACGAAACACGGAATGGGCTTTGTGTTTACGCACGAGTGCATCAACGATCGTGCCTTTTCCACAATCACCGAATCCAAGGTCGATGACAATGTGAGCATGTTGATTCATGAAACCTCCGTTTGTTTTTCTACCAGCAATCATCCTGTTGATCATTGCTTGTAAAAAAAGAGGTTCGCGTTGAACCTCAAGATGGAAAGAACTTACGGACGCGAGTTGCCGTACGGACGCGAGTTTGTGCTCGACGGACGTTCGCCTTGTCCCGCACGACCGATCGAAACCGCATAGGCTTCGACTGCGCGCAAGACGCGATCGCGTTCCTGACCTTTGCGGCCGAAGTCGCTTTCAAGCTTGGCCTTCACCGACTGCATGTCCGCAAGATGCCCTTCGGTGAGACCGATGAGAATCGCGGAGACGACACCAGTATCTTCCGGCACCGCGAGCGTGATGACGTTGTCGCCAAACAACTCGCGCCAGATGCGCTCCACACGGTGCGCCCGATCCGGATCCGGAATCAAGAAGAACGGATGGAACGTGCGCTTCAGTTCCCGAACAATCTCCACAATCGGGATATCCTTCGGGATGTCCGTGCCGATCAACTGCTTGATCTCGCGCTTCTTCACGCTGCCGAGATGCGGTTCGTCACCGCACAAGAAGAAGTAGCCCTTGCGACCACGCTTCTCGAAGCAGTCCATGGCCGTATGGCGCGCGGCGACGTACATGGCGAGATCGTAACTCTCACCCGCGTTGCCACCACCGCCACGGACGAGGTGAACCGCGGTCAGCCACTTGTCCATGAGTTCGTCCGAACTTTCGAACTGGCCCACTTGAAGCGGAGACGCTTCACCCGTCGTTGCGTCGCCGATCGCTCCGAAGAACACTTGCGCATCCGGCTCGACCTTCATGAGGTCGCCAACGAAATGCGGGAGTGTGTGCTTCGCGAGGTTTTCCGGAATTTCGCACATGGAACCCGTCTCATCGATCCAGAACATGACGCCGAGCGAGTTCGGATGTTCCGCACTGTCGCGACTTTCGCGAACCGTGAGTCCGCGCGGATCCATTTCCGGATTGAGGACACGTTGCTTGAACACCTCTTCACGCGGAAGAGATGCCCGAACTGCCGAACGCGCCACATGCGCGTCGTGATCACTACGACCGTACCCCATGGGGAACTCCTGAATCGCCGCTGTTAGCGCGGCATGGAAAGCGCGTGAAATGACGGCGGACCATACACTTGTTTGGCCGTCGCACTCACACGCTCGTGCAGTGCATACGCATTGTCGCAGACCGTCCGCAACGAGTCGTATCCTGCTTCTTCCAACATCCACACACGGAACGCATCCGGCACAGAAGAAGGAAGGATTTTCCGGACGGGATCTCCGCCAAGAAGGGCGATGACACATCGTGTCATCATCGCAATGTCCAGACGTGGATCAAGTGGCGAACCACCCAAAACTTCTGCGGGATAGAATGCACGATTTGATTCACTGAAGGCTTTAAGAGATCCACCAAACAATTCGGCGTATCCCCAATCCAAGAGTCGTGCGTTGTGATTCGGCACGTCGAGCAAGATATGATCCGGAAGGATTGCGCCGTGAACCAAACGGTTCGCGTGCACCCAATCAAGAATCATGAGCATGCGCTTCCAAATCCAGACCGCGGTTTTGAAATCCGCTCCTTCTGGATATTCACGCATAACGTCCGCAACCGTGAAATGGAATGTTCCACGTTCACGAAAGGCGATCACCGGCTTTTCCGTTTTGCTGTTCTGCGAAAACGCGATTTGCGGAACGAACTGACTGAAGTGCACGGAACCGCGCACAACACTTTTCGCCAATCGATTCAGCACGTCAATTTCATGATCGTGCAAATCGCCGTCGGCCGTTTCACGCAAACGCTTGAGCACGAGACGCTCGGGCGTTTCATCATCGGTGCGTGCAAGAAACACATCGCTCTTATCACCCGTGCCGATGTGTCGATCAATCAAATACAATCGACCGCCAATCACGACAGGTTGAAACTCATCGCGACGACGACCGTCGGAGAGAAACTTCTTGTGCGGAAGATTCGTGATCTCGCGATCATCCATGAACCAAGCTGCTTTTACAGCAAGGTCTGTTGCATTCACTGTGCTATGAAACGGCGCGTGCGCGAGGAACTCGGGTGCTTCTTCGATCGAAGAAAATGCATGCGCATACAAAAAAGCATATGCAAGAAATCCGTGAATCGACACGCCGTACTTCTCAAGAGATTTCGTGAGTGATGGATGAATCTCTTTCGCCCAATCCATGATCGCTTCGTCGGTCAGTGGAATGCCGACACCGACATGCGAGCGCGAATCGTACTCAATGTTCGGCGCGACCAGTTCACCGGTTACCCAGTTCACGGTGCGCAGAATCATCGGCACGATGTGCACATGTCCCGTGAGACAGAACGGACAGACTTCGCTCGGTGCGAGCGACATGAACTTTCCGCCGATCTGATTGATCGCGAATTCGCCGCATGCATCGCACACAGGCGTTGTCGGATCGATCATCTTCAAAAGATCCACAAGTTCGTGAATGCGAACACTAGGAGCCGCAATCCCTTCAATCATGATCGCATTGTTCCAGTCCGAGATGGACGGAATCGAGAGCTGACCAAAGGTTGTACGTGATCCAACCGTCGCAGTGCAGAGTCGAGCAGCGACGAGGAGATTCCCCGTCTCGTTCGATTCGGCCATTTCAAGCGTGCGAATCGCGAGTTTGAGAAGCGCCGTGGTGAACTTGGACGGAAGTGGAAGCGTACGAATATCCGGCAACGTTTGCATGTTCAGGATCTCCTTCTCGTTTTGAAAGAACGAGGGCGAACAGTAAGACAAAATGCGTCAGGAGTCAATGATTCCTGAGCGATCTGTCTTACATAGTGTAGATTATACACATACTTACAAACTGTCAAGTAATAAAAAAGAACGTCTTTTTGGGACGTTCTGAGACGGAAAGTTCGGACTAGCCGAAAGAGCGATTGCCAGCGCCGGGAAGCGGACGAGCGGCGCCGTTGCCGGGAACCGTACCGCGAACACCGAGGCGAGGCCACGGGATGACGCAGCCGAGTTCGCTCAGGTCAACGATGTAGTCCGGCAACTGGTTCGTCGGAACCTGCAGGAGCTGCATCGCGCCCAAAATGAACTGCTGGATGTCCTTCTCGGCATTGATGAGATCCGATTCGACACCGAGCTTGAGATCCTTGATCATCTGAACTCGACTCGCCGCACCGAGCGCGGCGGGCAAATCCGTACGATCGAGGATGGCCTTCGTCGCGATCGCGTCTGCAGCCATGCCACGCGCAACCGCGCGGCCATTACCAGCAAACATCGCGTTGAAAGACTGGATGAGTGCTTCCGTTGCCGCCACCACGTTGTTGGGGCTCGGAGCTTCGCTCAAACGCCGACCACGACCCGAGCTCGCACGACCGAGCGCTTGCGTGATCGCTGTCATCATGTGCGCAGGATTGTTGGTACGACGATCGTACTCTTCACGGTAGGCGTCGAGCACGAGCTTGTAGTCATGCACACGTTCGAAGATGTCGCTCACGCGAGCGAGCAATTCTTTCTTGCGAGCTGCCGAGATGAGATCGCCCGGCTTGCCGAGCGCCTTCAGGACTTCCGCATGCGCAAACCGCTTGCGTTGCATCTCGATTTCATCCCAGATCGGCGGGCACTGTTCGCCCGCGTTGACCGCACGCTCTTCGATGGCGTCGGCGATACGCGACTCGATGTCCGAAAGAGACAACTGCTGCATGAGCTTCACGCGCATGGCCGCAATCACGTCGATCGGATCGATCTGCGCACCCTGGAACGTTCCGAGGGAGGCGAGCAGATTGGTATCGTCAGGAACCGTGGGGAGCAGAGAAACGAACGGAGCTTCTTCCGCACCATCACTGGCACCCTCATGGGTTGCAACCGGAGCCGCCGTCACCTGGATGTCACGCAGACCGTTCACTGCTTCACGCAGCACAGCCTTCGGGACATCGGGGAACAGCGCGCTCAGATCTTCGTAGGGCGACAACTTCTCGTTACCGAGACGATCCGCGGCCTTGTCGGACGCTTTTCCGACGAGACCGACGAACTTCGCTTCGACATCCGCTGCTTCGAGTTCGCAGGTCTCGGCGAACGCCTTGACCTTGTCGGTCCACTTCGCACTTGCGGGAGCGGGGATTTCGCCGGAAACAGCGACTTCGGGGGCGACGGGCGCCTTGGGCTTTGCCATGGAACTTCTCCTAGCTGAAACACCGAACGACGAGGCAAACACAGCGTTTGTTGACGAACGGCTTTCAAGAGACTCGAGTGAATCTCCTAAAAGCCGCTCACCAATACAGCAGACTAGCCGCGTATTTGGAATTCGTCAAGGGTTTCTTGTCTATTTTCCAGGCAACACCTGTCACATAGTGTAGTATGTACACATACTACAGAATTGTCAAGAACAAAAAAAGAAAGCCTTTCAGCTTTCAAGAAGTCGTGTCTTAGCCAACGCCTTTGATTCCCGCAAGCGGACCCATGCCGCCTTTCGTGCGATCAACGGTAGCGCCGTTGCGCGTGACCGTTGCCACCCAATCCGCAGGTGCGGGCGTGAGCATGATGACCGCGGCAGGTTCCGACTGCCAGAAGTCGATGTCGTTCGGATCCGCGTGAATCTTCTGATCCACCGCGCGACCGAACGAAACCTCTTGCTTCACCGGAGCGCCAATGCGACGCATGGTACCGACCGATTCTGCGAGATCGTCGCAAAACGGGATCCCCCTCTCCTCACCACCACCAAGGGTCACCGATGCGGGATCCATGGAACGCGTTCCCATGGCAACAGCGGGACTGTTGTAAAGCATGGTGTGAACTTCGAAACCACCCTTCGTTTGTGAACCAAACGATTCGAGATCGTGTCCGCCAAGAGTGCCATAGTGCTGCTGATGTGCGGTGACGATCGGACTCCCGATCCCTCGACGCAACACATCCATACGCGGCGAAACCGGCTTCGGGTTCTTCGAAAGGAAGACTGCGAATCGAATGTCTGCCGTGCGTTCCTCGCCGATCAGTTGCTGTGCGACACCGAGACCAGCCTCGACATCCGCAAACACGAACTGACGAATCTCGCCATCCTGGCTGCGCCAACCGTCGAGCCAGAACTCACCACCTCCAACCACATTCGTCACGTAGTTCTGAGCCGGCCACTTGAATTTGCATTCCGGGCAGTAGCGTTCCGACTCAAACGCGATGTCGTGATTCGGACACGTGGTCTTGTACTGTTCAAGGT
The DNA here is from genome assembly GCA_001791305.1 of Candidatus Uhrbacteria bacterium RIFCSPLOWO2_01_FULL_47_17. Classification (GTDB taxonomy): domain Bacteria; phylum Patescibacteriota; class Patescibacteriia; order UBA9934; family GWF2-40-263; genus XYB2-FULL-45-11. The sequence goes on along the minus strand of MGEI01000005.1, from coordinate 375,682 downwards.
AGACATGCTCCGCCTTGCGACCGCTCACCGCATTCACGCGCTGCACAATCACGGCGATCGCAACGAAATGCGGATGCTGATTCATGGCTTTGAAGTCAAACCACATCTCGCGGTCATCCATCACGCCCGTAAAGTACGAAGCTTCTTTTTCTCCGACTGCGCGCGGCCACCCTTGCGGCGACTCCTTGAAGTCTGCCACGTTGTGAACCATGTGCGGTGCAAACGCGGCAAGTCCCCGTCCGCCATGCATCTGCCTGTACGGAAGATTGACACCAATCGACAGACCATCAACGCTCATGAGTCTCGGATATGAAGAAGACATGTTCGCCTCACACACAATGCGCGTAATTCATTTTCGACCATCGAAAACAAAACACCCGCGAAAAAGAACTTCCGCGAGCGTATCGGCTTTTTGTGATTTTGTCAATAGTTATGCAAGCATTTTCGCCGCCGCCTCAACCGCAGCGCGTGCGTACGGTTTTACACGCTTCTCGATCTGCTCCGGCAAAATTTCCGGTCCGAGAATTCCGAAGCCGATTGGTTTCATGAACTCGAGTTGAAGGCGAATGATTGCGTCATACACAACTTCTCCCATCACGAGCCCGTGCTTGGTTTCTCCGCGCTCGATAATGCCGAGCGCGACAGCTGCGTCGATGTCGTCGCGCATCAGCAAGCGCTTGAGTGCGAGCGGCGCTTCCATGGAACCTGGAACCCAAACGATCTCGACAATTTCGAGATGATTCTCGAGCGCTGTTTCATGAGCCACGACCAACATGTCGTCTGCTTCTTTTTTGTGAAATGATCCGAGGACGAGAGCGATGCGGTGGGACATAAGGGAAAAGTGAAAGAGTGATGGAGTGGAAGAGTGAGTGAAGGGGGATCTTTTTTTATTTTTATCGCTGTTGTCTCAAGTAATTCTCAACGGTCTCGACGATGACTTGCGTCTGTGGATCGATTTCGAGATTTACACGATCTCCAATTCCCTTCTCTCCAAATTTTGTGATTCGTAATGTCTCGGGAATAAACCAGACTTGAAATGTTCCGTTTATCTTGTCTGCATCGACAACCGTGAGTGATGCACCGTCGAGAGAAATAAATCCTTTCGAGAAAATAAATCGCATCCACTCGGGTGACACCTTGAACGTCACCGCTTTATTATTTTCTGTTTCGTTCACCGCAACAATCTCCGCCATGGTCGAGACATGCCCCGACATCACATGTCCACCAATTTCATCTCCTATGCGCGCCGAGCGTTCGATGTTTACGTGATCGTTTTCTTTGAGCGAACCGATCGTCGTTTTTCGCAACGTCTCTTCCATCGCATCGAACGAGACGCGTGTGCCATCGATCTGCGTCACCGTAAAACAAACGCCGTCGATCGCAACAGATGCGCCTGTCGAAAGGCCTTCGACAAGCTCAGGCGATAATTGAACAATAAACGATCGCAATCCTTCGCGATCCGCAATCGAAACAACGGGAAATTTGCCTTTGATGATTCCGGTGAACATAGTAAAGGTAGTAAAGCAGAAAACCGAAAAAGAAAAAAGACCCGAGGTTCGGGTCTAAGGATATCTGCAAAGCGAAAGGACGTGATCGACGATGTCTTTGACTTCTTCCGGATTCAGCTTGCTCCCCGCAACGTGCGGGCTTCCACCGATCGTGTCGGATCCACCCCAACGATCGAGCGTGCACCCTTCGGCCGCATTGAGCGCGTCCAGGATGGTAGGAACAGAGAATCGAACAAATGGAGCGGTGCGTGCAACCGTATATGTATAACGTCCATCTCCACGCTCTCGCACAGAAATGAACGCCCGAATACCGTCTGCCACCATCGCCGTACGGGCCTGAGCTCCTTCTTCATGCACCATGTACCAACCAATTCCACTGGAAATAATGTCGTACTTGGTCTGAAGCGGAATCGAAGATCCTTCTTCCTTCACGTACAAACAAATGCGCTGTTCGGTTTCTTGAATCATGGAAACAAATTCATTTCCATTCTTTCGATCAACCCCTCCAGACAATCGAAAATTCGTATACGGTTCAAAAACCCATGCGAGCTCTTGCAGATCCGGAAGATCGATCGGGAGTGGATAGGCACCACCGAAACAATCGAGCGTGTCCTCAAGCGACACAAGTCGATTGAGACGAGGATTGTATTCCCGTTCGATTTGCTCAGAATGTTTCACAAGGTGCCAAGAGGTACAAACATCTTGATCTCCATCAAGCACATACAATTCCGCACGCACTCCGCTTTCATCGCGAAAACATTGAAGCAATCCTGTCCGAATCGCGATGAGCAGCTGTCCGCACGTCGCGCGCGTGATGAGCCGATCGATTCGTTTTCCGGGAAAATCCCGTTTCGTTGAATCATTCTTGTTCAAACTGTGATGATCGAAGTTTGCGCGAGGTGCAGAGGCATCAAACAAAGAGACGTCGCTCACATATCCATCAAGAGCGATGGAGTATGGCGGAGTGCTCTCGCAAAACTGATCCCATGTGATCGGAAATGCTTCTGGATTCACATGCATAACAAGCGGCATGACTCCCTCTCACTTCGTAATTCAACGAAGAAGCAGATTTTGCTCTTGTCCTGTTTTTTTGTTAAAAAACACATTGGAAAAAGTCGCCATCTCCTCTATACTATAATCATCTATGACCCCATTCTTTTTTTCTTCTCTTATTTTGTTTCTTGTCTGGCTCCTATTTTTATTCGTCTCAAAAGAAACACGCAAAGAACAAACGATCATGAGTATCGTTGGACTCGTGCTCGCCCCTGCCCTTTTGCTCATTGCAGGTTCAAGTTATCGTGCGATTGTTCCCGATCAGCCGCTCACGTTTGGCATTGAAGATTTGTTGTTTAGTTTTTCCCTTTTTGGAATCGCGTCCATTATTTATCATGTGCTTCTCGGAAAGCATGTTCACACATTTAAAGGCGATCGTCTGCGCTTAAAAAATCCGGTCGCCCATTGGATGGCGCATCTGATTCTTGCGCTCGGCGCTTGGATCTGTCTGTCACTTGGAGCAATCGTTTTATTTTCAATCGCTCCGATTCAAGCCATCCTCTTTGGAGGTGCAATGATAGGCGTGTACATCATTGCAAGTCGAAACGATCTTCTTGTTGATGCGCTGCTTTCTGGACTCATGACCGCTGCCCTTATTTTCATCGTCGAACAATTATTTTTTATTCGATTGTTCCCAAACATCGCTACAAACTATTGGGAATGGGAAACCCTCTCAAAGTTTATCCTTGGTGGCATCCCGCTTGAAGAAATTTTATGGGCCGGTGTCGTCGGATTTACGATCGGTCCCATGTACGAATGGCTGAGACGATATTCGATAAAATAATCCACAAGATATCCCTGCCTGCCGGCAGGCAGGCATTGACAAACGCAAATTTTTTTGTTGAAATGAAGAGGTGAAGAAAAACATTTCGACATAAAATTTATGGACAACATCCTCAATACAAAACTTGATCGACTCGAACAAACTAATGTCCAAATTTTGGATGTTTTGCAATCCATGAAAACTGAAATGACCGGAATGAAGTCGGAGATCACTGGTATCAAATCAGAAATGACTGATTTTCGTTCTGAATTCAATGATTTTCGATCAGAAACAAATGAACAATTCAGTGAAATACAAGAACGATTTGAATTCATGGTTGAAACCGCGGTTACAAAAACAGAATTTGATCAAACCATCCACGACATTCGCTGTGAAATGGCGACCAAAGATCAGTTTATACATTTTACAGATCGACTGGACGCCAAATTCTTAGACCTGAAGCACGACATCATTGCAGGAATTCGCGCGTCAGACAAAAAATTCCTCAAATTCGCCATTTAAAAACCTCGGGGTAATCTCGAGGTTTTGAAATGAAAAAAGAACTGATGTGTTCAGTTCTTGGTGAAGCCGGTGTAATTTCCTTCGTCGTCATGACTGTTTCGTCGAAACCACGCGTAGTAGATTTCTGCGGGGGTTTTTGCCCGCGCAAGTTTCGGTGGCGCAGGAATGATCGTCGCCATCACATCAGAAAGAAGTTGAACCAATTCCGCATCCGGTTCTACTGAACGGAATCCTCTCAAAAGCAAGTGGTGATTCAACGCGCAGTCAAAAAATCGAGCGGGGTATTTTTTGGCGATGCGCATGAATTTTTTACGCACACGAATCCAATCCAAATTTTTCCACGTGCGATTTGCTCGACGATAATCCAAATCCGCAATCACTCGTTCCATTTCACGTTCAACCTTCAACTTCTGATGAAGAATACTATACGCGGTAAAAATCTTTGGTGTGTTGTATCCTTGTCGCATGGCGAAACGATATAAACGCAAAACTTTCTGATCGTAATTATTCTGCATGCTAAACGTTTCCGACAAGACTTCATGCTTTTCACCAAGCAAAGCATGAATCAAATCGAGTGCTTGCCATCCACAGGCTTCGATTTCTTCAAACAAGATCGTAAGACTCGATGGTTTATTTTTCTGAGCCCATGCAAGCAATTCGGCAAACTCTGGTTTTTTTCGCCACATGTGCGAGAGACTCATGAACGAACAGTCTTCACTGAACGTTCGAAGAATTGTTCGAAACGTTTCGCTCGTCAAAGGTGCGTTCATAGGAACCTCCGTACGTGCGACTGTATCATGAAGCGCATGAGCCGTCAAAAAAAAGAACCCGAGAGTGAACCTCTCGGGTTTAGTTTCGTGGTTTTGGGTGTTTTCCTGGTGGCCAACCAACATGATTTCCTCGCGCGTGTGCCTCGACGTACCAAGGAAGTGGTTTCACGGCGAAGACGGATTCATGACAGACAGGACAGTTCGCGTAGAATCGAAAAGGTTGGTATTTCTCACGCAGAATGTCTGGTATCTCTACGAGAAGCCGCGAAGTGCATTTTTTGCATACCACTTCTTCTGTCCAAGTCATGTCAGGATACTCGAGCACTTTCATGCGCAATCTCCTCTTTCATTTTTTCGAGCGCGAGCCAGTGATCGAACCCGATCTCCGACTCGACAAGCGAATCGATTGATCGAATCACAATCTCTCTCGCATCACTCTCGGCGCGACACGTCTCAACCAATGTCCGATCAACAAGGTCGATCCAGAACACATAGGAAACGCGACGGCCAGGACGAGGATCGCGATCGATCGCATTAAGGACGAGGAGCGGCGAGAGGTCTTTCGAAGAAACGGTCAGTCGTGTTTCTTCTTCAAGCTCCCGCGCCGCCGCCTCACAGAGTTCTTCTCCGTCTTCAACGTGTCCGCCCGGCATCACAAGTCTGTCTTCGAATGGGTGCTTTGCACGGCGAATGAGAAGAACGTCTTTTTGTGCGATCGTGACCAGAATGTCGACGGTGAGAATCATAAAGATCCTTTTACGCGCGGAATGTCCGAAGGATTCAGATCAACCTTGATGAGATTCCTGTGCGAACATTCAGAACAGATGAAAAAGATTTCGGTAAACGTTTGGGAACAACTCACAAAATCTTCATCCTCACCGACATACGTCAAACGCTTCAGATCGGAAAACTCGACCAGGAGTCTTGAGCCACACCCCTTACAAACACATTCAGACTTCCATAACTTGGAGCCTTTCTTGAGCAACTTCACGACACCCTCCGACGATCTGGAATCAGGCTGTAACCCGGTCCACGGTAATCAATATCCGTTTGAATATGGCATTCGGGACATTGAAATGTCACGTATGTTTCACGACTGCCGTCATAAGACTCATGATATGTCTTGTAGAGATCCGAGAACTCAACAAGCAGCTTCGCACGGCACCCGCCGCCACCATTGCCCTTGCCCGTACACTCGAACTCCGAAGCCCAACCGCTTTGCGGCCGGCCCTTTCGCAAAACTTTCATGATTCACCTCTGTTGTAAGGAACAATTCCGTGTGGGCGACCGCGTTCGATCACTCACAACGACAGAATAATCGAGGTGAACGCTTTACGCGATAAAAATTCGCAGTTTTATTTTGTATTCAACAAAATTTTGCTAAATTGGTTGACGAAGATGCAAAAATTTGTTACGATTTTTTTCGTAATTAGTATTTTCATATGCCAAACACATTCACTTCCAAACAAAAACAAGAAATCACCGAGGTTCTTACCAGCTTTGGATTCAATCCAAAAGATGAGTATGTTTACCTTGCGCTCCTCGAGATGGGTTCCACGACACTCACTCCCCTTTCTCGAAAACTCTCCCTGCCTGTCACTACAATCCAGTCCACAATGCAGCGCCTCGTAAAGAAAGGCGTAGTTGATGTCACAAAAAATAAATCACGCAGCGTGTTTCAAGCACACCACCCAGACGTCTTCAAAACGCTTCTGACCGAACAGGCCAAATCTGTTGCGGGAATTTTACCCCTCCTTGCATCACTCAAAACAGAAACGCTCGAACAGGCTCGCATTAAGATTTTCGAGCGCGAACGTGTGACGGATATTCTCAATGAATCCTTGAACGCAAAATCGAAAATCGTTTATGAGATTGTCTCGGCAAAAGAATTTCAAGATGTTATTGGAGAAAAATTCCATTATTCGAAGCGACGTGTACAAAAAGGAATTAAATTGAAAAGTTTGCGTGTGCGATCACAGGAAATTAAACAGTACAGCTCCGCAACGCATGCTCGAGAATTACGTGAAGCTCGATTTCTTCCCGCCGACCTCTCATTCCAAGCCTCAATCCTCTTCTGGGACGACACGGTCGCCATTTTCTCGACTAAATCCGAAGGCTCGCACGTGATGATCACAAGCAAAACCATTCGCGAGATGATCGAACAAATCTTCGAACTGCTTTGGTCGGTTTCGGGAAAGATGGAAACGCTGGCGCAAGAGAAAAAAAACGGGTAAAATAGAGTTATCTATGTCACCGCTTCGTGAGCACATCCAAAATGATTTCACCGATGCTTCTTGGTTTGCCCAAAATGAAGGCCAGCTTTCGGTTGATGTGATGGAAACTGCGCGCGAAATTGTTGTGCGATCCGCAATTGCAGGCGTAAACGCAGAAGATCTTGACATTACGCTTCACGAAGATACACTCACCATCCGCGGGACGCGTGCACATGAAATTTCGGAATTCGCACGCGGAAAAACACACGTGCAAGAATGTCACTGGGGTGCGTTTTCGCGCTCCATCATTCTCCCGAGTCACGTGGATCCAAATTCCGTCGACGCCGTTCTGAAAAAAGGCGTCCTCCTCATCCGCCTCAAAAAAATAGAACAAGATAAACCAATAAGCATTTTAGATTTGGATGATTTATAACTATGAACGAGGAACAAAAACAAAGACACTTCTTGAAATACGTCGCGGGTGGAGTTGCGGCGAGTGTTCTTATCCTTACCGGACTCGGCTGGGGAGCATGGACGTATGCGGAAAAATATAACGGAGTGATTGCTCCGAATGTTTTTATTGGCGCGCTTGATATTGGACGCAAAACTCCTGAACAAGCCAGAGAAATTTTGCAAAAACGCACAGATGAGTTGCTCACTCACGGCGTCAATATACGCTTTAATGGCGAAACAAAAAATCTTCCTCTTTCAACCTTGATTGGTTCTGATCTTATCGAGTACGTGAATTTCGATTTAGACCAAACACTTAAGACAACCGAATTTGTTCGTCATGATGCAAACCCTATTATCAACACGAGTAAAATTTTGTACGCACTCATCCGTCCATTCCGTACTGCCATGCGTTTTACGATTCAAACACGGGAATTGAATCAATCTCTGCATGCGCTTTTTGCCTCAGAAGAACACCTTGCTTCCGAAACATCCTTTCTCATCAAACCCGCAGGAACGGATTGGGATATTGATGTAAAACCTGGAGTCTCTGGTGATCAGATGGATGAGGAAATCTTTGCAAAATCCCTCTCAAAAGCATTTGAAACACTCAGTACGGATCCCGTTGATCTCATTCGCACCGAGCGTAAACCGCTCGTGTCCGAAGAAGTCGCGCGACAAGAAGTTCCCATCGTACGCGCTATTTTAATGGCAGCTCCCTATCGCCTTGTCTATAAACAGGAAGACGGAACGGTGGACTCATGGAAATTAAGCGCCCACGTTCTTGCGACCTTATTGATTCCAACACCAGAAGGAACAGTGAGCATGGACAAGGTTGCATTCAACAAATTCCTTGAGCCCATCATGAAAGACGTAAACGTCCCTGCACAAAATGCCCGATTTGAAATCAAAGGAAGTCGCGCAGAAAAATTTGCGGAAAGCAAAGATGGACACATCATTGATCAAGACAAACTTTTTCAAGACACCCTTGCACAAATCACCCAAGGATCCACAAACCCCATTGAAATCGCAACCATCATAGAAAAACCAAGTGTAAAAACCGCGGATGTTAACAATATTGGCATCACAGAAATTCTTGGGTACGGAATATCCAATTATAAAAACAGCCCAAAGAACCGAAAACTAAATATTCAAAATGGTGTCAATCTCTTAAATGGATTATTGATTGCTCCAGGAGAAACATTTTCCCTTCTTGATTCCCTCAAGCCTTTCACGCTTGCAAATGGATATTTTCCAGAACTCGTAATCAAAGGAACAAAAATTGAACCGGATATTGGCGGGGGGCTTTGTCAGATTGGAACCACTACCTTTCGAGCCGCCATGCATTCCGGGCTCCCGATTGTCACACGACAAAACCACTCGCTCGTTGTTTCCTACTACAACGACCCTGCAAACAACAACCCAGGAACAGATGCCACCATCTTCAACCCGGCACCAGACTTTAAATTCACAAACAACACAGAACAGTACATTCTCTTCCAGGCAGAAAATATCATCGCAAAACAAGAATTAAAATTCACATTCTGGGGTACATCTGACGGAAGAAAAGGTTCTTATACACCCCCTGTTGTCACACGATGGATTCCTTACGGAGAAAAAATCGTGCAAACTTCAACAAACTTAAAACCAGGAGAAGAAAAATGTCAGGAAGCACACAAGGGGGCAGATGCATCTTTTACCTATACAATAGAAAATCCGGACGGAACAAAGATCGACAAAATCTTTGCTTCACACTATCGCCCGCTTCCAAAAATTTGTTTAGTTGGAATAGATCCTCTAATAGCAATCACGAATCCAGAAACACCAACCCCTTAACCTATCCACAGAATTTCTTGCATGAAATTTCAAGACGAGTAAGATCAATTCAGGAACAAAAAAATCGCGCGCATGATGCGAACGATCTTTTTCAGAAAACTTCTCGTGACTAAGCTGCAGGCAAGAAATTTCACAAATGGATAGATCGAGTCTTGCGACCTGATGTAACCATTTTTTGAAATCCCATGCTTGTCGTGCCTGCAGGTCAGTCGCGATAAGGTACCACCATAATGAAACGAGTCAGTTACAGGGAAATCAGTGCTTCCATAGCGGAAGAGAGGAGTTTATCAGTGTGGGCACCTCCTGTCAAGCATTAGTGTACTCTATTTTGTAAGCCAGATGCTGACACAGAAATGCAGAATCGAGCCAAATCAAAAGAAAAACCCAAAAAACTTGTTTCCTTTCTCTGAAACTGATTTAAAAACGAGCCAATCTCCGGCTCGTTTTTTGACCTCTTTATTTTATCACCTTATCGACTAATCCGTAAGCGAGCGCCTCGGATGGATCAAGAAAATAGTCCCGTTCGGTGTCTTGTTCGACTTGAGATTTCTTTTTTCCGGTGTGCTTGGAAAGAATCGTATTCAACTGATCTTTAGTCTTCATGATGCGTTCCGCGTGGATTTTAATGTCCGTTGCTTGCCCAGAAACTCCACCCAAAACTTGATGAATCATGACTTCTGAGTTTGGTAGACAAAAGCGCTTTCCCTTTGCACCGGATGCGAGAAGTACGGCCGCCATGGACGCCGCCATTCCAACGCAGATGGTCGAGACATCTGGTTTCACGTACTGCATCGCATCATAAATCGCGAGCCCTGACGTAACGGATCCACCTGGAGAGTTAATGTAAAGTTTGATCTCTTTGGTCTTGTCTTGGCTCTCAAGAAACAAAAGCTGTGCAATAACCAAGTTTGCAACTGTGTCATCAATCTCGGTTCCAAGAAAAATAATGCGATCCTTGAGCAAACGCGAATAAATATCATACGCACGCTCCCCCATGCTGTTTTTTTCAATAACCGTTGGAATGAGGTAGTTGTCCTCGATGGTCTGGAATTTGGAAGTGATTTTGTGATTCATAGTAGGTGGATAGTAACATTGGTTTGAAAAGTCGGAAAGGTCGGAAATGTTTGAAAGGTTATACCCGAAAGAATTCTTCAAATCGTAATGCATGCGCGATCGGATGTGTTTCGTTGTTTCTCGAGACACACCACACAGTATCCTTTTCGACGATGCACGCGTTTACGAGGGTGAAGCCCGCCGCTTTTGCATGCCCTCCCCCGCCGTGTGCGCTTGCGATCTTCGAGACATCTTGCGTGCGTGAGCGTCCAGAAACTTTCACTCCGCCTTCTTTGGTTTCTCGCAGCACAAACAAGGTATCTGTATCCGCAACAAGATTCAAAAAGTTCGAGAGGCCGTCAATTTCATCGTCGGTCACTTGATGCGTCTCGATGTCTTTGCGCGTAAGCACGGTTGTCATGACGCGAATCTCGGGGTGGTCGGTTAAACGCTCGAGTGCGGCGCCCCAGACTTTGAGCGCGCCGACAGAACGATTTTGAAACATGGTGCGGATAACATCTTGCACGCGGGCGCCGTGCAGAATCAAGTGCGAGGCTGTGTCGAGAGCCCGCTCGTTCGTTGCGGAGTTTGAAAACATGTTTGTGTCGAAACACAAACCTGCAAGAAGACAGGTCGAAACGTGCTTCGTGATCACCACATGATTCGCTTCGAGAAATCGAAACACAACCTCGGCCGTCGCGGGTGCGTCGACCAAAACTTGATTCACGTGTCCATAGCGAGGATTCGTTTTGTGGTGATCCATGTTGATGACCGTCGGGTTTCCATCAATACGTTCAACAAGACTCTCGACGAAAGCCGCTTCCGAACAATCAAACACCACCACAAGGTCTATCGTCGAATCATCGAAGATCGTTGCATTTGTTGAACAGACATGAACGTCTGGTAAAAATCGATATTGTTCTGGCACCGCTTCTGCCACATAGACTCTCGAAGACTTCCCATGCTCACGCAAAAAATGATACATCGCCATCACAGAACCAAGAGAATCGCCGTCGAGACGAACGTCCGAAACAAGCACAGGGTTCTGCGCGGAGAGAAGAAGATCGTGAATACGTTTGTGGGTCAATAACTCCATAGGAATTCCATACACTATCCAATCCTGAGCCGCTGGTCAACCATGCTATAATTATTTCCGACTAATATCTCCAATTCGCGCGAGGTCAGGGGACCCCGCCTATAACGTATGTACCTGTCGAAACTCTCCGTCCAAGGATTCAAAACCTTTGCAAAAAAAACCTCGCTATCCTTTCTTCCTCCAGCCGCGGATCGCTATCCTTTAACATCGATCGTTGGTCCAAACGGTTCGGGGAAATCCAACCTTGCGGACGCCATTCGCTGGGTCTTGGGTGAGCAAAGCATGAAACTTCTTCGCGGAAAAAAATCCGAGGATGTGATTTTTTCTGGCTCGGAAGGTCGAGGTCGAAGTGGCTTCGCGGAAGTTTCGATCACACTCGACAACTCGGACAAGATGATGCCAATCGATTATTCGGAGGTCACCATCACCCGACGCCTCTATCGTGACGGAAACTCGGAATATCTTTTAAACGACGGAAGTGCCCGCCTCGCGGACATTCAACTCCTCCTCGCACAAGCAAACGTTGGTCAACGTTCCTACTCTGTGATCGGCCAAGGGATGATCGATCACATTCTCGTGTCGACTCCCGAAGAACGCAAAAGTTTCTTCGACGATGCGACGGGAGTAAAGCCGCTTCAGCTCAAACGCCATGAAGCGATTTTGAAATTGAAGCGCACACTCGAAAATTTAACGGACGTAGAAATGCTCGTACAGGAAATTGAACCGCGCCTCCGTTCGCTCAAGCGACAAGTTTCGAGACTCTCGGAACGTGAGGAGGTCGAAAGAGAGTTGCGCGGAATGGAAACGTCGTACTACGGAACACTTTGGTGGAAATTGATCGACGAACTCGCAGGCATCAAATCACAGTTCACAGAAATCGATGCGCGCATTCTCGAGAAGCGCTCCGAACTCGAGGTGATCGAGACTCGAACGAAAGCGGTTGAGAATTCGGAGACGGGAGAAGATGCAGGACTCGCAGCTTTGCAAAAAGTGTACCGCGAGAAACAACGTGAGCGTGACGCGTGTCGTCAGGCGCAGTTTCAGGTTGAAAAAGAAATCGAACTGACAAAGGTGCGCGCGCAATCAAACTGGGCGCCACTTCCCTTGTTGAAGATTGTCGAGGAAATCGACGGACTGGATGTCCTTCTTAAGAATTTAAAATCACTGAAAGATATCGACGCACTTCACACCGCAATCGACGGCGTGCTCGACAAAGTCGTCGGACTCAACAAACGTTTGCGCAAACCAAATCCGGAAGACATCAAACCAGATCCTGCGCTCCTCGAGAAAAAAGCTTCGCTCGCGATTGAGGAACAACGCATCAAAGCAGAACTCGTCGAGCAAGAGCGCGAGATCGATGCGTACGCACAAAAAGAAAAAGAAGTGCGCACCGAGCTCATCGATATGCAACGCGAGTTGCGCGAGAAGCAAACGCAAATTCACTTGCTCGAAAATCAACGCAACTCGATCCAAATCGAAGCAGCGCGCATTGATGAACGACAAAAAAATTTGAATCGTGAAATGGATGAAGCGATGGGGAATTTTGCTGTGAAAGCCAGGACAAACAGGCAGACACTGGCGGGGTCTGGGGACCCCACCCATAACAAGATAGATACCGATGTGCTCTACCCTGAAATTCAGCGCTTGCGATACAAAATCGAACTCATCGGCGGAATCGATCCGGAGATTGTGGTCGAGTTTGAAGATACGAAGAAACGTTTCGAGTTCCTCGATGAGCAGTTAAAAGATTTACGAAGTGCGATCAACGCGACAGAGAAGATTGTCATCGAACTCGACGAAGATATTGCTACGCAATCCAAAAAAGTCTTTGCTCTGATCAACAAAGAGTTCGAAAAATATTTCAAAATTCTGTTCAACGGTGGATCCTGTTCGCTCATCAAATTATCGAAAGAAGATTTGAAAGCCGATGAGGAGACGGAAGTCACACCGGAACGCGTCTTCGAAGACACGGGCGAAGCGGAGCGTGATAAAACGGATGCGATCCGCGAACGCATCGCTGCGTACGACGACGGCGTCGTCGGAATTGATATTCAAGCAACGCCACCTGGAAAAAAATTAAAATCGTTGAACTTGCTCTCTGGTGGAGAACGCGCACTTACCTCGATCGCTCTTCTCTCCGCGATCATGGCCGTGAATCCAGCGCCGTTCGTGGTGCTCGACGAGGTTGACGCGGCGCTCGACGAATCAAACACGCTTCGATTTGCATCTATCCTCGATGACTTGTCGAAGAACTCACAGTTCATTGTTGTGACTCACAACCGTGCAACCATGGAAAAGGCGGACATCTTGTACGGCGTGACAATGGGAGATGACGGCATCAGTAATTTGTTGAGCGTGAAGCTCGAAGAGATGGCGAGTGGCGGAACGGCGAGACGGTAAGAACCCCTCCCGGCCTCCCCTTGGCAGGGGAGGTAAACGTTTTCCGAAACGTTACAGAGCTCGTTCACCCCTCCTGCCAAGGAGGGGCTGGGGGAGGTTCAGAGCGCGTTACCACAAAAAAAAGACCAGACATTTTACGTCTGGTAAGAAAAATTATTCATGCCTCTGCTCTTCCTCTTTGATTCGCCCATAAAGCGAACCTACGACGTAGTGCTCGCGATGGCCGTGTTGCGGCTGCGCGTAGAAGCTGAACAGTTTGCCGTTGCCGAGGCGGTAGTCGTAATAGGTGAACGACCAGTCGCTCTTTGCGTACTGGGAGAGAAACGTGAATTGAAGCACGAGGAACTCGCGCATCGCATAAGACGCGTAGCCGAGGTTATCGGCGAGTACGTAGATCCAGAGCGTGGTTGCGTGTTCTGGAATCACGTCCGTCATCGCTGCGACAACCGTACCCAGGCAACAAGCGTTGTAGAGCACGACGCCGAGCGCGTAGAACGGCAGACGTAACAGAACGGCAATGAACGTCACGACATCGAGCACGATGTTCGACTTCCGAACCGGATGCTCACACGCTCGAGCGTGATGCACTTGCGCACAGATGTGGTTCAGGAAGAACGTGAGAACGAGATAGCCGAGAAGAAACCAATACATGTCAGACCTCCAGTTGGTGAACGTTACTTGCTCAACTTCTGCACCTTTTCGAATACGGCACACGAGATGTCGAACCGGGTTGAGGAAGTTGAATCGGGATATTCCACTGCCCAGCAAATGGGCGGAATCTCAGGATGATCCACAATGATGTATTCGCACCATTGCGAATTATCGCGGTTCCCGGTCTCCTTGAAGTTGAGAGGCTTGAAGCAAGTCGTCTGCGCAATGTACGCAGGTTTTCCCGCAGACTCTTCCACAGGCCTTTTGCAGCCGACTATGAAAAGACCCATCAAGAGTCCGCACATGATGTACCGAATGAGATCCCAAACGTTTGGAACGGGCATATCCTACCTCCTGTTTCTTCCGCAGATCTCCGCATCGCCTATCGATGCGAGTCTCTGGAAAAGGGCGATGAGACATCGCCAGGGAATGTGAACCGCTACGCAACCGCATCAACTCCAATGATGAGGATGGGGGTTGTTTGAAAGCGGATCTGGAAGTGAGGGTGTGTATGACGAGTACATGTCTTGTGTTGCGTCATCGCCAAGTTCTGGATTCAAGATCCGAGAAACGAACCAGCTGGACCAAACGTAACTTGTGAGCGAGATCACGGGCAACACTTCGTTGTAGTGATCAATGGCGAGAGCCACTGTTAGGGCAAACGCACATTTGTGAAAGAACGAGGAATAAACAAACGCCTTCCACTCTTTGATGAAAAACGCCCGAAGTCGATCATTGTTTTGCCATTCGTCGACAAACAACGAAAGACCCGAAAGGGCGGTCAGGCTGAAGAAAAACCAGAAGGTCATTCCCATGTATAAACCTCCTTACGAGAAACGTTCGCAGATCACCACATCAACCTGTTCGATGCGAGTCTCTGGAAAAGGTTCGACCGGCTCCGGAATTTCCGAAGCAGGTCGAACAAGTTGAGGTCTACGATTTTACTTGAGCTTCGTCGCGTGATTGTTTCATCAACCATCGCCAAAAGTGACGCGCCTGTTTGAACAAATCCCAAAGGATCCAAGCGGTAATTGCGGTTGAGATCCACATCCACAGCGTCAAATTTTCCTCTGTGATGTTCACCGAACCGAACAAGAAGTTGATGCTCACCACCTGGTTGGTTCCACCAAACACGACAACCAGTTTGGCAGCCCAAAGATCGATGGTCGTATTGCCCGTGATGTAGAGACACACCAGATCGAACAAAAAGAAAAACAACATGCCTATCTCCAAGCCGACACGTTTTAGTGTGGGCAATTGAATGTGCAGACACCAGAACACTTTCGCAGATCACCGCATCGCCTGTCGATGCGAGTCTCTGGAAAAGCCACGTCGTTTCGAGACGACGTGGAAAGTTGTGAAAAGAACGAATCTCAGTTCACCAGGAACCCGTCCTGATGTGAACCGAGCAAACTGCGTAACAAGAAGTAAAGCGCTTGGAGCTCAAGGTTGCGAGCCTTTTCCTTTTTCAGAAGTGCCGCAATCGCTTGCCCCTCCGTATCGCCGAATCCGGCGAGTTCAGGTTTGTTTTCGAAGGACGCGCGAACGATGTGTCCGTTGATCAGTCGAAACTGAATCTGCATGTTCCTCCTGTATTCAAACTACTTGAGTGCGTTTGCGAGCAGACAGAATGCGATGAGCAAGCCCACCACAACTTCCGCCGGATGCGTGACCACATACGCGACACCATGCCACGTTTTGATCATGCCAGGCCACATCCACATTCCCACATGCGCCGTGATGAAGAGCATCACGAGCACAAGCAAGAAGAAACACGCAGCGGGAAACCATTTGATGACAGTCTCCACGGAACTCCTTGTTTTACGCCGCACGCTTACGAAGCATGCTGCTCATTCGAACCGTGCGCGGCCTGTCCGCGTCGAAGAGCACATCGGTCCACGGACTTTCCGGAACCTGCGAGCTTGCGCCGGCCGTGATCATCGTGATCTCGACCGACATCTTCACACCACCATCCGAAAGCGGTTCGAGCCGGTTGAGCACTTCGCACTCGATGCGCCGCGAGTTGTTGGCGTTCCGAAACAAGATCTTGAAGTGAGTCTTGCGCCAATCCAGGTGCGTATCGACGATCCACCGCTTCAGTTCCTCACGCCCCACAAGCCCGCGCGCGACAATCGTCTCGAACGCAGCCATCGCCGCTTTGTCTTGCATGGTCATCATCTTCCTCTCCAAGCCGACGCATTCCTGCGCGGGCACTATTACCTTTCGCAGATCCCTCGATCGACCTTCGATCGGGATCTCTGGAAAAGGTTCGACCAACTTCTGAAACTTCCAGGAAGCGGGTCGAACAGATTATTGACCGAGCGCAGAACTCTTGTTGCGCCGTTCACTCGAAAGGACAGCTTCAGCCTTCCGGGTCAGCGCATCCAAGTTCGTGTTGGTTAGGAAAACAAACGATCCCGGAATCCGCGAGCGGCCGTCTTCGAGCTTCATCTCAAACTCAGGTTCGTTCCAACCGCTAAAGAGCACCCGCACCTGATCAATGTCGGAACAGCCCTTCACATAGCTGCGCTGTCGGTGAGGTTTCGACGAGGAGTCGAAGTGATCGAACGGATTGTTGGCCCGATCCGAAATACGGACGTACTGAATCCTGCCGCCGAACATGAAATTGACGATCGCCAGCCACCCGACCGTCGTCTGCTCGCGCAAACGCTCATTGAGTTGGTCAAGGTGATCTTTTGTGGTCTCGATCTCATGTTCCAGTTGAACCACAACCGCCGACGTTGCCGTTGAACCCATGGGACACCCTCCTTTGTTGAACAAAACATTCTCAGATCCCTCGATCGACCTTCGATCGGGATCTCTGGAAAAGGTTCGACCGACTTCTGGAACTTCCAGGAAGCGGGTCGAACAGTTGATGAAGGAGCTTACAGTTGCAGCATGGCTGCACAGTAGGCCGGCTTGCTCTTGTTGTAGTCGCCGCCGTAAATCGGTCCTTTGACGACCTCGAGATCATTTGCTGCGAGCACTTCAAGCTTGCTGCCCACCTCCTTCCAGACGCCGCCCGAGATGAGGTACACCTTCGGAAGCTCCTTCGAGAGCGCGAATGAAATCGTATCGACGACGTTCCCCGAACACAGATACCAGTAACCCGGATATCCGAACACGTTGAACGCGACGTGCGACGACTGCTTTTCCAGATCCGTCGCCGTGTAATTGTATTGCGGGAAACTTTTCACTTCCCACGTGTTGTCGAAGAACACTTTCGAGCTGAACTGCAACTCGACCGCACTCTTTCCGAACTTGAAATACGCGTTGGCGGTGTACGGACTGTTTTCCGCTCCGCCCCAGACCAGAACCAGCTTGTAACTGTCCTTGGTCAGACCTTGGAATGTCGGGCAGTTGTCGAGACCGGGATGGATCAACGCGTCGTTGTCGTCGCAGTCATTCAGAGCCATGTAACTGTCCTTGTCATTGTCTTCTTCGGATGGATCGACTTTCAGCGCGCAGCCTTCGTCGATCTTTCCGTCGCAGTTGTTGTCGATGTCATCGCAGAGCTCCGGCGAATCCAGAGTTGCATATGCCGTCGACGGGGTTCCGACCGTGCAGGACAACTGCGCGATTTCTCCTTTCTTGTTGCAAACCACGACGCCCGGGCCAAGACCGCACTGATTCAGGCCGAAGCACTGCTTGCCAAGGTCAGACGTGTAGTCTTCATCCGTCTCCCCGTCGCAATCGTTGTCCTTGCCGTCGCACAGTTCGACAGTCGCAAGAGATTCACTTCCCTTCACGTCCGTCGAACATTCCCATTCGCCGTCAGCACACTCGAGTACGCCGTTTTCCGCACATGCGCCGAACGCGCCACTGCACGGAGTTCCGATCATGCCGAACGTACCGCCGCACTGAACTTCGACGGGCGGTTCGCGAGCGGGCGGAGCTTCCGTTGTCGCCGTCGGCTCGTGAGCCGGCGGGGTTTCAAGAGGCGTCTCACCTTGCACGCACGTGTCCTTCCACTTGTCGCCGTCCGTATCGATGCAGATCTCTTGCGAGCTGCAGAGCGTACAGTTGCTGATGCAAGAATCGCCGTGCTGGAACGCGCCGACCGACGCACAGTCGAGTTTGATCTCGATCTGAGTCGGATCGACCGCACTGCAACTCACCGCGGTTTCCGCCTTCGGTACCTCGACCACCTCGGTCGGGTACACATTGGTCGTCTCGCACGCCGCGAGCAGGAACAAGGACACCAGAAACGAAATTCCGTACTTCATGGAAAACACCTCCGCGGGGTCAAGGGACCCCGCCTATAACAGGAACCCAGAAACTTTCTCAGATCACTCAATCACTTTGATTGATGTCTCTGAAAAAGGTTCGACCAGCTTCGGAATTTCCGAAGTTGGTCGAACGAGTTGAAAGGAACTAAAGCTTGAGCAGAGCCGAGCACAGGTCACCGCTGTCGGTCTTGCTTGCGTCGTTGGGTTGCTCGTACATCTCCACCTTGCTCGTCATGTTGATCCATGCTCCGTTCTTGAGCTGATAAACCTTGAGCTTAGGATTGAGCGCGAATCCCCCATCAATTGCGTTGAATGCGTTGAACGCCCCACCGCACGTCGACCACCACCCAGGTGCGTCGATCGTGTTGAACCGGACATACTTATCCGTCGCGTTCAAAGCAAGCTCGGCGAATCCGCTTTCTGTATCGAACTGAAAATAATCACTGCTCCACTTGCCGGCGACTTCCTCGAGAGTCTTTGCAATCTTGAAGTAGAACGTTGTAGGGTCATCTTCGTACCCAACCATATTTGTCTTCTTCGATGACTTGAGGATCACGATCAACTTGGATGCACTGTTACTGTCAGGAAACGGACAATTCTTGCCAGGGTAGATTGTATCGTAGCTGTCATCGCAGTCACCGCTTTTGTAGACGTAGCCGGATGGAATCAATCCATTCGTGCAGACTTCGACCGGCTTCAGAAGCGCATTGCCGCTTGTGCCGTAGCCATCACCGTCCACGTCCGGAAAGTACCAAACGAGCGACGTACCTTCATCCGTCTCTCCGTCGCAATCGTTGTCCTTACCGTCGCAGACTTCATTGGTCGCGAGCGATGCGCTTCCCTTTGGATCCGTCGAGCAGATGAGCTTGCCTTCGAAACATTCGCGTGTGCCGTTTTCCTGACACACACCGGATGCACCACTGCACAGTTCACCGAGCGGAAAAAATGTCCCACCGCAAGCCACCAAAACCGGCGGCGGTTCACGCGCAGGCGGAGCTTCGACGGGCGTCACGCACGTGTCCGGATACCAGTCGGCATCCGTGTCGATGCAGTCGGAGCCGCTCTGGCACTCGTTGCAGACCGACACGCAGATGTCGCCTTTTTTCTTCGAATCGACCGACTCGCAATCGAGTTCGATCGTGATGTTGATGTCCGGAAACGAATCGTCACAGTCACCGACTTCCGAGCAGTCGAGAAACTCGGCCATTTCCAAATCCTCTTCGGTCGCAGGCGCCGGAGCATTCGATTCTTCGAACGTCCCGCACGCACCGAGAAGGAACAAGGACACCAGGAACAGGATGCTGTACTTCATGAAAGAACCTCCGACCGGACATGCCGATCATGTTGTTGAAAAAACTCACTAACCAGACTCAGTCCGACCACCACATTCGCGAGAGACGCAAAGTGATGTTCAGAGTCGAGTCCCGCAGCTGTGAAGCAGCTGCGGGCAGATCGAAAATGTTTCAAAGAGCAGGTCTCTCATTCGCGCGAGGCTAAGTGAGAGGATGTTGACCTATTCCCAATAATCGTAACGGATATTTTGGTCTTGGACTTCCAGTTCGTGGTGACCGTCATACGAAGACAGGCTGCTTGCGATCTTCAGCGTTGATCCGTCATCGAATACAATCGTGCATTGCTGCATATCATCGAAACGAATCTTCAGTACCTTTTTACCGGCAAATTGCCGTGTCAAGGTTTCTGCGAACGCTTTCCGTTCTACATACGCACGCTGCTCATCTTTCCGTTGAGACATTTCCTTTTCCTCTTGCTCCGCGAATTCGCCGAGCGTTGTTTTTGTGGGGTTACTTCCTCGACGTCGACGGCTCCCGGCACGGATTGATGGCCGCATACGCGAGCGCACCCATCATGAGAACCGCGAGACCGACGTTCACGAACAGCGTTTGCTTGAACGTCATGTCGCTCTCCTTACCGCCAACGACGGCTGTATTCGAGTTGGAAGTTGAGTTCCGCTTGGAACCGCATTTCGAATCGACGAGGGTTGAACAGGAACTCCTCGAGGAGGGTCGACCGGCAATCCGGCTGGACCTTGTTCCACAGGAACCAGAACTTCTTCAGATCCAGAATGAGCTTGTGCACGCTGCCTCCCGAATGGTGATGAACAAAAAAACCAATGATTACTTATTTCAAACGAGAGAAATACCCAATCATTGGTTCTCAAAAATACGGCCACGATGTGACTCGGGCAATACCTTGAATTTGCTATCAAAATGGGACTGGATAGCGCAGCTCTCTCCCCATAATTGTAAAGATTTTTACGTCCTTAATATATCACATTTTGGACTTTTTGTCAAGGGTTTTAGCTAAAAAATAGCCTAAAATGGGCACTATTTGAATCCTTGACTTTTCACTCTCGTTCCCTTATTCTTCCGACAACGTCATCACGCTCAAAAATGACCTGAGACCTCGAAGAAATGGTGTATCTAGCCGTTTTGAAGAATTTAAAACAAAGTCAAAAAGTCAAAGAGTCAAAAAGTGAAGGTATTTGTCTTTTTATATAAAGCAAAGCCCCTTCCATCACTCTTCCACTTTTTCACTCTTTCACTTTCCCCTCCCCTATGCTCACTATTCGCCTTTCCCGCGTTGGAAAGAAAAAAGCGCCTCTTTTTCGTGTGATTGTTCAACCAAAAACACGCGATCCATGGGCAAAATCCATTGAAATCCTTGGTCACTACAACCCACGAACCAAAGCATTGGTTGTGGCTGCAGATCAGGTCAAACATTGGCTGGAAAAAGGCGCACAATGCTCCCCGACCGTTTGGAACCTCTTTCTCGACCATAAATTCGTAGAAGGAAAGAAAATCGCAAAATCTCACATTAGTGACCGCAAAAAAGCGGACTTGGAGAAGGATTTAGCTGATAAAAAGGCCAAAGAAGACGCAGCGAAAGCAAAGGCAGAAGCTGCTAAACTTGCGGAAGAAGAAGCAAAGAAAGCCGCTGCTGAAGCTGCAAAGGCAGAAGCTGAGGCCGCAAAGGCTGAGGCAGAAAAACCAGCAGAAGCTCCAGCGCCAACAGAAACACCCGCAGAATAATCCTAAAAACACCACGACAAAATATCGTGGTGTTTTTTTGTCAGCTTTCTCTGACATTTCCATAGAGCAAACACAAAACAAAGCCATTTTCCCATCGAGTTTGATTAGACAAAGCCGCAACGCGAATTCTGCAAAAAGCGCTTGACATTTTTTGGATTTTCGGGTAAGTTCTTGACTTCGGAAAAATTCCGGAGTCAGTTGTCGAATGACAAAAATGGGTCGGCCTGTCACGATTCGTTTCCTATTCAACGGCAGGATAAGGAGAAGGAAGATGCGAAATTCTCGCATGATTCTGTTTGCCATGACCCTCGCGCTCGCGAGTGTGATTGGCGGATGTGAAAAGAAAGAAGAGCCGGCACAGAACGGCAACCAAGCGGCGCAAGGCGCGCCCGCGCAAGGACAGCGACAGGAAGCAACACCCGCGCAAGTGGAACCCGCTGCTGCCGCTCCCGTCCAGGCAAAGCTGCCTGGCGGCGACGTCCTTCCAGGAGAACCGATCAACCTCGGGTACATCTTCTGGGGTGCTGAGATTCCTCTTTTCTGGGGTCTTGGCGGATTGCAGACGCATGTCGGCACCATCTTTGCCGAGTACGGTTTGAACTTCAAGCTGTTTCCGGCAGACGACACGGCCGCACAGATTGCAAAGTACAAGAGCGGCGAAACACCGTTCCTGCGCATGACCTTTCCAACCATCAACCGCTACCTCGCGGAGCTGTGCCCCACCCCGAATGCAGATCTGTGTCCGGAAAAGGCATTCGTGCTCACGCTGTCGGCGGGCGATCACTTGGTTTGCCGCGACAAGATCACGGACATCAAGCAATTGAAAGGCGCAACAGTGTCGATCCAGAAGGCAGGTCCGCACGAAAGCTTCTTGTTCGACATCCTTCGGGACGTGAACTTGAAGATGTCGGACGTGACCATCGTTTGGGCAAACGGCATCAGCAATGACCCGAAGAAAGACGACCCACCGAATCATCTTCGCGACAACGCGAAAGTGGACTGTGCGTTTGCGGTGTCTCCGGACATGGCAGCGCTCACGGGCGGTCTCACGAGCAAGGGCTCGGGTGCGGAAGGCTCTGTGAAGGGCGCTCACGTACTCGTGTCCACGGCGGATCGGCGCAAGTCGATTCCGGATGTCTACTTTGTCAGTCACAAGTTCAACACGACCAATCGCGACACGGTCACGAAATTCGCGGCCGCGTACACGAAGTCGGTCGAACAGGTCACGGCGCTTCGCCACGACTACGAAAACAAGGGCTCGGAAGAAATGCGTGCCCTCCTCGCGTTTGCGATGGGAGTGAATGACGTTTGGAAGGGTGGATGTCCGTCGGAAACCGATACGTTCGGTCTTCTGCTCGACGCATCCTTTGTCGGCATTGCCGGAAACGTGGAGTGGGATGACCCCGCAAACCCGACCGGTCACAAGTACTTCTCCGATCTCACGAACGACCTCGCCGCAGCCCTCGGTGTCACAACCGTGCGCGTCGATGTTCCAAGTGCGAAGATCGACTGGGCACACAGTGTGTTCAACGGTTTTGCCTCCGGCAACGTGAAGCGCACCGCGCGTTTCAACGCAGAAGCCGTTCAGGCAGACATCGAGAAGTTGAATCAGACGGGCGCGATTGGGGAAAACACCATGCTCTCGTTTGTCGCCTACTTCTTGGAAAACCAAGTGGAGTTCAACGAAGGTCAGTACGGCGCGCAGTTCGATGACGTCATCAAGCTTGCGGCCAAGTATACGCGCGCACCGATCGTCATCCGTGGTCACACGGACACGACGCTGCTCGTTTCTATGATCCTGAAGAAGGGCATGGCGACAGGCCTTGTGAAGCAAGCCGGAACGCCCGGCAACTTCAGCTACTCGATCGACGGCAAGCCGCTCGATCTCGCAAACGCGAAGCAAGTGCTCGCGCTCGTGCATCAGCCCGGTATCGACGATACGCGGGACGATCCGGATCCGTCGCGTCGTGCGGCAAGTCCTTCGCGCGTTGCGGAGGCTGCGACCGCGCTCTCGCGCGATCGCGCAAATCAGGTACGGCAGTCGCTGATTGCATACGCGGCGAAGAAGGGTGCGAAGCTCGATGAGAGCCAGATCACCGTCGTCGGTGCGGGCGCAAGCGACCCGTTCATCGTGAAGCCTCGGAGTCCGGATGAAGCCGCAAAGAATCGTCGTGTGGAGTTCAGCATCGTCCGAGTTTCGGCCGAGGCTGCCACCGCTTCCGACTACGAACTGTAAGAGGAGGTGCCACATGAAAACGATTCTCGCACTCGTGCTTGCAGCTCTGATCATTCCCTCCCTCGCGTTTGCGGAGGAGGTGACGCATGACAACCTCGTGATCGTGTTCGATGGATCTGGCTCCATGAAGGAGTCCATTTCCGACGGAAGTAACGATAGCAAGATCACGGTCGCAAAGACCGCGCTCAAGAAGGTGATCGATCAAATCCCACAAAGCACCCACGTCGGCATTCTGCTGTTCGTGAGTGACAACTGGGGAAAGATGACGATCGATTGGCTCACGCCCATTGGTCCGATGAACAAGGATTCAATCAAAGCATCGATCGATGCGATCCAGCCAAATGGTGGAACTCCGCTTGGGACGTCCATCAAGATGGCTGCGGACGCACTTCTCGAAGTTCGAAAGCGTCAGTTCAACCGTGGCAATTACAAACTCCTCGTCGTCACCGATGGTGAAGCGACACCGGACGATGAAAAAGCCAAGATGCAAACGTATGCACAAGAAGTTGTGAGTCCAAATCGTCGCATCGAACTCAATGTCATCGGAATTGGAATGCCGGGCAAGCACATGCTTTCCCAAACGGCACAAAAGTACTGGGGCGCGAATGATGAGATCGCTCTCAACAAGGCGCTCGCGACCGCTGTCCAAGTAGAAACTACAAATGCCGATGCGGCCCAAGCGGATTACGATCTGCTGAAGGGTGTGCCGGATGATGTGGCGAAAGCTTGGCTTGGCGAGGTCACCAACATGGACCTTGCGAACTGGCCCATCGGCGAACAGAAGCCGGAACCGCCACCACCCGCAACCGTGCAGAATGCCGATCCGAATGCAAAGAGCAATCAGCCACCGGATCAGCAACCCGCACCGGAAGCAAATCAAGGTCGGCAAAAGGGATGCAGTGCGTCGGAAACGGGAGTCAATCCTGTTCCGACAAGTCTTCTCACCCTGTGCCTCATCGCTCTTCTCATCACGCGTCGATCCTCACAGCGAGTGCGCGTACGAACCTAGTCGTTTCACCTTAAAAAAAACGACCTTTTCTCTTAGTTCATATCCGAATGTCGGACGTGACCTAAGTTCGAAAGTCGAACTGACCTATTTCAACAAGGAGGAAACAGTAATGGACCCAACCACGAGAGCCATTCGTCTTATCATCACCGCCTTTGTGGCGATCGGAATCATCTTCGTAATTTTCTTCGCCATCAAGGTGTTGATCCTTCCGAAGCTCCAAGCTGACCTCGTGACCCAAACGAGTTCCGAGACGAAATTCAAGACCAATGTCCGCATTGGCCTCGATTCGTTCGCGGGCTACGCGGTCATCCGTTCGCCGAATTTCCGAGACCAACTTGGTCGAAGTGAAATTGGCGTGCGTACGATCGATGACAAAGCGAATTATCCGGATCGCATGAAAGCGCTCGCGAAAGGCGAGCTCGACATAGCGGTCTTCACGATCGACACGAACATCGCGGCTGGCGCGGACTTCGACATTTTCCCGGGGGCAATCACCCTCATCATCGACGAATCACACGGCGCAGACGGCGGTGTTGCCTACAAGCAAGCCGTTCCGAATGTGTCCGCGCTGAACCGACGTGATGCGAAGATTGTTGCCACCGCGGACTCGCCGAGTGAAACACTTGCCCGTCATTTAATCGCCAACATGCTGCCCGCGCTTGCCTCAGAAGACTGGCTCGTGGCCGCGAAAGATGCAGACGATGTTCTTGATCGATTGAAGAAGGCAAACAAAAGTGATCCGGCCGTGTATTTCCTTTGGGAACCTGCACTGTCAAAAGCACTTGCGTTGCCCGACGTCATTCTGGTCTATGACACCTCCAAGGTGTCTGGGACAATCGTCGACGTTCTCGTCGTGAATCGCAAGTTCCTCATCGAGCAACCCAAGGTGGTGCGTTCGGTGGAGGAAGCCTACTTCCGCGCGCTGCACTCGTATCAGAATGCACCGGGTGGAATGGCGAAGCTTGTGATGGATGATGCAAAGTTGAACGGCGACACGCTCACCGAAGAGCAGGCGAAGAAAATCGCGAACGGCATTCAGTGGAAGAACACCATGGAAAACTACGCGCAGATGGGACTCCTGACTGCCGCAGATCTCCACGGCCTTCCGACCATGCGCGAAATGATCGCATCGATCTCGGCATTCTTGGTGAAGACTGGCAAACTCAAAACCAATCCGACGGATGGAAAAGAGTCTGCACTGTTTGACAACAAGATTCTGCTCGCGATGCAAACCGCAAACTTTCATCCAGGCGAAGGTCAGGACGAAGTGGTGCGCGGTGTCGCGGCACTCCCTGCGCTTACGGACGCCGAGTGGAAAACGCTCATGACCGTTGGCGACATGGATGCACACACAATCAGTTTCGGGCGCGGCAGAGCCACACTCGAGATTCAAGGAACGCGCGACGTGAAAGACGTTGCGGAACGCCTCAAGGCTTGGCCAACGTATTACCTCACGGTGATTGGTCACGCACGTGGCGACGGTGATCCGGCCGCAAATCTTGCGCTCGCAAAAGCGCGCGCAAAAAGCGTGGTCGATGAACTCGTTTCGATCGGTGTCGCTCCCACACGTGTGCGAGCGACCGCAGAACCTTCACAAACCCAGAGCGGGAGCGCACAAAGCGTGACGTTCCAACTCTCCCAACGTCCCTACTAAGGGGGCTCGGATGCCTTTCGACAAAAAAGCCATTCAGAAAAGTGTCCGTGCCCAAGTGTTCGGTCACTGGAGTGTTCTTGGTCCACTTGTCGGAGCCGCCGTTCCCTTCGGGTATGGATTGCTCCTTGCTGACGACTGGAAACTTCCGGTCTTTGGCGGAGTGGCCTGCCTGATTGGAAGTATTGGTGGATTTTTTTACGGGATCCTCGTAAGGCGAGACAAGCTCATCGAAACGGAAGTCGCAAAAGCACGAGCGAAATTCGAAGCAGAACGCAACGCGATTGCGGACAAGCGAAATCAAGAGCTCGATGACTTCCATCGATTGCTTGCATCTGATGAGGAAAGACGTGACGAAAATCTGCTTTACGATCTGCGCAGCATCGCAGACGCATTCAGATCTGATCGCACATGGGTGGAAAACGTTCCTGAATCACTTTCCGTTGGAATGCTCGAACGCGTCGACAGCACGTTTAATGCATGCATTGCAAAACTCGAGCGATCCTTCAAACTGCGACAAACAGCGAAAAGTATTCGTGGCGAAGGCAAGGCAGAACTTCTTCAGACCGCCGAAAGCGAGCTTGATGATGTTCAAAACGCCATCGAAGAGCTTGGAAAATATCTTGCGATGGTGAACAAGCTCAGCATCAAACGATTGATCGGTGCAACCGTTGATCAGTCGAATGTCCGAGATAACATCAAGGAAATGGAAGCACTGCTCACGACAGCCAAAAGCGCAGAAGATTTCCGCCAACAGCTTCTGAGTGGTGCGAGTGATAAAGAGGAAGAGGCTCAGTTGGCAAGGTATGCCAAACTGAGTCAAAGCTAAACGATTGCGGGCTTAAAAAACGCGATCAAACCCAGAATGTCCCAAATCAACAACCGGGACACGGAGAAAGACATCATGAAGTGGTTTTCAGCTCTCATGCGTTGGCTCGGCGTCAAAGATTACCAGGCGGCTGGCGCGATTCAAAACGCGACCAACAAGATGTACACGGATCCGAACGTTGTTCGGGCCGGTATGGATGAAGTCATCAAGTCGAAGCAAAAGGGCGTCGATGAAATGATCAACGCAATCTCCACCGTCAAAGCCAATCTGACCACGAGCGAGACGAGCAAGGCTGAGGCAGATGTCAAACTGGAGCGTGCGACGAAACTTCGCGCTGGTGCGAAAATCGAGTACATGCAGTACGGTCAAAAGCAACTCGCCGCCGGCAAGACCGAAGCGGAAATCACCGCCGACATCGAATACACTCGCCTGATGAAGGCCTACAGCGATGCTGGCGGCATTCTGGAGAGTCGGCAAAAGCGTTGCAATGAACTGCAGGCAGAAATCACGCGTGGAGAAGCAGAAAAGAAGAAGCTCATGTTCAGCCTGGAAGGGATGCAACGCGATCTGAAGGAGACGGTTGAAAAGCGCGGTACGCTTGCGGCAAAGGCTGCAGCGGCCCAGAGCGCCATTCGCGCTCAGTCGATCATCGCTGGTCTGCAGTCCGACAAGACAGGCGAACTCCAAGCCAACATCGAAGGCGCGGTCAATCAGCTCGTCGCAAAGTCGGAAGTTGTCGCGGAAATCGCCGGCACCAATGCCGACATGCGTGAAGCAGAACTCATCGCCCTCGCGGAAAGTCACACCTCAGACAACGAGCTCGAAGGTATGCTCTTCGGTGCCAGGCGTGCAGAAGACGCAGCCAAGGCAACGGTCGACAAGCCCGTTGCTACGACCGAAACCGGTGTGCTCAACTAGTTCTTTGAACCCTCTGGTGATTGATTCTCAATCACCCTTTTACACGAGTGCCGATTGAATCGACATTCGTGGGAAAGAACTGTTCCCATCCGTGCGTCGGACAAGCCGACACACGGAGCCTACAAAGATCGGGCCGTGATCTTTCAACACACAGACACCTCGAGCACATCGAGGTACAGGAGTTCCTCAACATGTTGAAGCGCAACATTCAGTACATCATGGCCCTCGCCTCGGCCCTCGCGATCACCGCGTGCGGCAAGAGCGAGGCTCCGCAGACGCCCGTGAAGGACGAACCCGTCGTCGCCGAAAAGGCCCCCGTGGCCGAGACCCCGCCCGCCGCCGCCGCGAATCCCGCGCCGACCGCGGTCGCAAACCCCGCGCCCGAAGCCGCTCCGGCGAATCTGCCGAAGTTCACCCTCGCGTGGAGCGAGTACACGACGTGGTCGCTGCTCGTCACCGCAAAGGATGTCGGTCTCATCGATGCCGCCGAAGGCAAGCACGGTGAGCTTGAGCGCAAGTACGGCGTGGACATCGTCCTCGTCAAGGCGGACTACGGCAAGACCATGGAGCAATACCAGGGTGGCATCGTGGACTCGGTCGTGATCACGAATACGGATGCCTTGTCCGTTGCTCAGGCGCGTTTCGACACGGTGAAGGATTCGTCCGTTGCCGCGTTCGCGACGAGTGTCTCGGAAGGTGCGGACAAGATCCAGACCAACCCCGACATCAAGAACTGGGCCCAGCTGAAGGGTGTGCCCGTGTTCGGTGACGAAATGTCGGTCACGCGGTACCTGCACTGGCGTGGCTGCGCGATCAACAAGACCGACGTGAAGGACTACCCGTTCCAGAACCTGAATCCGGTCGACGGCAGCAACCAGTTCGCAGCGAATTCGAATCCCGAAATGCGCGCGTTCGGTGGTTGGAGCCCGGAGACCCTGAAGGTTGCAGCGGCGCGTCCGGATGTCAACGACCTGTTCAACTCGTCGAAGCTCGGCAAGTACGAAATCACCGACATGTTCGTGGTCGGCCAGTCCGCCCTCGACCGCGCCGGTGGCAAGGAAGCCGTGAAGGCTCTCGCCGAAGCGTACACCACCATGGTGAACCGCGCGGAGAACACGACGACGCAGGCCGCGACCCTCGCGGCTGTGTCGAAGAACTTCTCGGACACGCCGGCCGACACGATCAAGCTCGCGCTGACGCTGACCCTCGCGATCAAGCCCGACCAGGCGCAAGCCGTGTTTGGCTCCGAGGACTTCAAGAAGACCATTCCGCTCACGACCGAGTTCGCGAAGTCGGTTACGAAGACCATTTCCGGTCCTGTCGTGACGGCGTTCGGCACCAAGGCGGAAGCGCCTTCGGCCGTCCTGCGTTTCGACGCGAGCTACGTCACGAACCCGACCGTGGGTGCCAATCCGTAATCGCCTCTTGCGAGCGAACGATTCGGACATTCTGCCAAGAGACTCGCTCTCTTGGCTCTTTTTTTCAGCGCATCAGAAAGACTGATGAACTGAAAATCTGCAATGGAGGTGATACGTGTTTCAAAAAACACTGAAGCTGATCTTTACACAACGAAAGCCTTTGACTCCAAAACTTGGAATGTTTTTCTCGGTGCTCGGCATCGCGCTTCTGATTCTTGCCTACACAGCGCTCGCCTATGCCGAGACAGACACCATTCCCCCCATGCCGAGATTTCCTCTCGTGCCAAAGTTCGATCGTCTTTATGAGGGATTGAAACTCCTCGTCTTTCTTGATCCGCAATCAGGGGATTACATTTTTTGGAAAGATTTTCTTGTGTCCGGACCGCGTCTCTTGATTGCCGTCGGCGGAACGAGTCTGCTGTGCGTCACAGTCGGGATCTATATGGGTCTCTACGATTTTCTGCGCAGAATGTGTTTGCCGATCATGGAGATTGTGGAACACATTCCCGCAAACGGCATGATGATTTTCTTCCTCGCGCTTTTCCATACGTCGAATCCCCTCTTTTGGGGGGTGATGGCGTTTGGCATTTGTGTCGGGATCACGAAAAACGTCTACCTCGCTTCCAAATCCGTTTCCGATGAACACGTGTTCACGGCAAAAACGCTCGGCGCGTCTGAGCAGGAAGTCACGTGGTATGTAGTGTTTCCACAAATCATTCCGCAGATCATCGAAGCGGTTCGCCAATCCATCTCTCCTGCCATCGTGTTTCTCATGGGTACGGAGTGGATCGTTGGTTCCGATGGCATCGGTCACCGGTTCATGCAGCTCAATCGTTCGCCACGAGCATTCATGACCTTTCCGTATGTGATGGCGCTTGGCCTCATCGGCCTCTTCATTTCATACGCGTTTCGAAAGATCCAACGCGTCTCATGCCCATGGCATGAAAACGAGACGCCGCCGGATTTCGTGGATCGATTTTTGGCGCGGATGAAAAACAACATCCAAACTCTCATGCGTCACGAACGCAAAAAGGAGACCGCCTCATGAGCAAACGAGACATCATTCTCAGATGTGAAGCGATGTCGCGACACTTTGGACCTACCAAAGTTCTCGCCCCGCTCGACATCGAAATCGAGCATGGTCAAATCGTCGGCATTGTTGGTTCAAGCGGATGCGGAAAGTCCACCCTCCTCAACATCATTGTCGGTTCCCTTCCTCCCTCAGCGGGACGTGTGCTCATCTCCACTTCTGGAGCGGAACGCGAAGTGGATGGACATGGTCGTGATCGTGGCATGGTGTATCAAAAATATTCCTTGTTTACGCATCTCACTGCCATTCAAAACGTCGCCTTCGGACCGATGGTGAATGAAACAACCATTCCGGGACGTGCCGTTGGAAGAGTAAGTGGTTCTTGGTCACACAAACGCCAGGAACATCTTGAGAAAGCAGAAGCACTCCTCGTGAGGCTCGGCCTCGGTGACGCCCTTCATCGCTATCCCTCCCAACTTTCGGGTGGCATGCAGCAGCGCGTTGCGATTGCGCGAGCACTCATCATGGAACCGCAAATTCTTCTTCTCGACGAACCGTTTGGTGCACTCGATGAAGAAACGCGCGGGGATGCTCGACAAATTCTGCGTGATCTTCGCTCGAAGGTCACCGTTCTCATGATCACCCACTCGCTTGAAGAAGCGGTGAGTATCGGAGATCGTGTGATCGGACTTTCGAAGTACTGGAATTGGAGAGAACAAGGACACACATCCTTCCCCGGCGCAACAACGGTGTACGACAAAGCGTGTCCCGTATTCGCACATGCAGACAAAGATTCCGCAGGCAGCATCATGCTGCAAGCGGATGAATTGCGAGCGGTCGTGTTTCCTTCGAAGGAAGAAAAGGAGGGGACGAAAGATAGTGTGCTTGATCCCAAAACCTACTGCCAATACTGGCAACAACAAGGAGTCTCGCAATGATCGATCAGACATTCGACCATCCGTTCCGTTCACAGATCAATCGCATTTTGAACTCAGGGCAATCGAGCTCTGTTGTACTCTCCGGCAATGTGCATGACCTGTTTTTTCTCCCTGAAAAGACGGAAGGGAAAAATGGTAAGTACATCAGCCTCACGGAATATCTCACGAAAAAGTGGGGGGACCGTCCGGACATCATTCCGATCGTGTACGAACCCAATCGTCAAATTCGATTCGTAAACGAGGGAGACAAAAAACGTGTACGCGATGCTTGGGCTGCGGCAAAAATGGGGATGGATGCAAGTATGCTTTCCCTCATGCAACTCACGGCAACGGATACAGATCGCAAAAAGCTCGATGAGCCAGGTACCTCTTTCGATCTTTCGATGAAAACGAGTTTGGAACGGCCCGCCTATGCACTTCAGCTGCTGCGGTCCTTCTGCCAAATTCCGATCACGTTCAAAGATACGGATGACAACAACGTGGTCAAGCCAAGTCGGCTGATCATCATCATCGAATGGGCGGACATGCTTCTTCCCGAAGCGGAAATCTCGCGTCTGTCCGAAATCGATCGACTGCGTTTGTCCATCTGTCAGGATTGGTTCTCAGATCCGAGTTTCACGCATGGTCGCAATGCCGTCGTATTGCTCACGGAATCGATCGGCCTCATGAACAGTCGTCTCACATCACTCCCGCAAGTCATGAAAGTGGAAGTTCCGGCGCCGGATGAAACCGCGCGCATGCATTTCATTGAGTGGTTTGAAGCGGCGAAGGTGAGCGGTATGTTGCCGCTTTGGAGCACGAAAGAGACACTCGCGACGTACACGGCCGGCCTCAACTTGCAGGCACTCGGTCAGCTCTTGAAAGGCGCGATTCATGACAAGTCCCCCGTCACGTTGAAAGATGTGATCAAGCGGGTGGAAATCTACATCAAGTCCCAGCTTGGTGAAGACGTTGTCGAGTTCAAACAACCCATGCATTCGCTTGCGGATGTGGTCGGTTGTCGAAAGATCAAAGCATTGTTTGTGGATGAGCTCATCTGTCGCATCCAATCAACTGGCAAAGATGCGGTAACGGGCATGGGTGTTGCAGGACCTATCGGTGGCGGAAAGTCTTTCGTCTTTGAAGGGCTTGCGGCACAAGTCGGCATGCCGGTTCTTGTCCTCAAAAATATCCGCTCGCAATGGTTCGGACAAACAGACGTGATCATCGAAAAGTTGTATCGCGTCCTGAAGTCGCTTGCGAAAGTGATGGTTCTCGTTGATGAAGCGGATACGGTTTTCGGTGGCGTCGGACCAAACGCCCACGAATCCGAACGCCGTCTGACAGGCACGATTCAGGGATGGATGGCGGATCCGCGCTTGCGCGGAAAAGTGGTGTGGCTCCTCATGACCGCACGCTTTCACATGCTCTCGCCCGACATGCGCAGGCCCGGGCGTCTCAGTATTGTGATTCCGATGGATGATCCGATCGCAGAAGATTACGATGATTTCATCGAGCTCACGCTTCGCCCCATCAAACACCTCATCCCAAATCGGGAAGGGGAAGAATGGAAACAGGTGCAAGATGCTTTGAAAGGCTATTCGGCTGGAGCATTCCAATTGCTTGGCTCAGAACTCGAAGCGCTCATCATTCGCAAGAAAGATGCAACGCTTCAGGATGCACTCGCGGTGATTCATGATCAGCTCCCTGCAGACATTGCAACCACGCGTCGCTTTCAGACCCTTCAGGCCTACATGAACACCACGCGTCGCTCGCTGCTTCCGGATCCGGAAAACGCAGATAGCGATCGCAAGAAATGGGCACAAGAACTCCGCGATCTCACAGCTCAAGGAGTCACAGGCTACTAGCCCCCTCATCGAGAACACCCGTTCTCGATTTTTTTATCTTTCTTTTCGGCCACTCAAGCCTCTCTAGCCTCTCAAGCCTTTCCCATGCTATCCTTCCCTACGTATGGTACTCGAACGCGGAAACCCTGAAGGAGCACGACGTGAGGCAGAAATGCAAACCCTCAAAAAATTGACGGATGAAGCTTTGCTTCTCAAACCAAAATTCGACAGACTCCCCCTTGCGGTTTTTCGTGCGCTCGACAATCACGGCTACAAAGACGCGGAACGCTCGCGCATGTACCGAGCCATCATGAATGAGATGACGCGACGCAGTCAGGCGAAAGCGAAAACGGTTCGTCAGGTGAAACAACTGGAACTCGTTTCCACCCAAACACCGGACACAAAACCAGAAGTGCCTTCAAGCAAGGTCACCGCAGAAATGCTCCACGACGCGCGCGCGCACGAACTGCGCCAACCGCCGAGTACCTACGACCCGGATCATCCGGAAAATTCTCCGTAACGTAAAAGCGAGATCACTCTCGCTTCTTTTTTTTGCTTTGTTCCTCGCGCCATGTTTCGATCTTCTTATGATCCCCCGACAATAAAATTTCCGGCACGCTCCACTTTTTATATTTCTCCGGCTTTGTATATTGTGGGTACTCGAGATAGCCCTCTTCCGTGTGTGACTCTTTGTCGAGCGATGCTTCTGCGCCGAGCACACCCGGAATGTTTCTTGCGATCGCGTCTGTCATTACGAGCGCGGGCAGTTCCCCACCGGTGAGAACATAATTTCCAATCGAGAATGTTTCGTCGACAAGATTATCCTCGACACGTTGATCGATTCCCTCATAGCGTCCACAGAGAAAAATCACTTGATCATATTTTGCGAGTCGTCGCGCATCCGCTTGCGAAAATGTTTTTCCGTTTGCGGCTGTAAAAATCACACGCGCCTTTTTTCCTTTTTTTATTTTCTTGAGCGCGAGATCGAACGGCTCGACCTTCATGATCATTCCCGGCCCCCCGCCGTACGGTGTGTCATCAACTTTGTGATGTTTGTCGGTTGTGAATGCGCGAAGATCATGCGCACGCACATCGATCAACTTCGCTTTTTGCGCACGACCAAGAATCGATTCTTTCGCGTAAGAATCGATCATATCCGGAAAAATCGTGAGAATGTCGAATTGCAATTTTTTCATAATAAAAATCAGCTGCGATTATCGTAGCTGATTTTTGATTTTTATTCTAGATTCCGAGGTCGTCCACGCTTGATGTGTCCTCATGTGTGTCTGTTCCAACGCTTCCACCCATCGCCTCTTGGCGGGATGACATGTGTTGTTGGCGAGATCCTTCTGGTTCGTAGATTTTCAGGTTCACGCGAGCGTTTGCCTTTGCTCCGACGATTTTAAGAAGGGTTCGTACAGCGCGAGCGGTTTGACCTTGGCGACCGATGACGTATCCCATGTCTGCTTGATTGATATGAAGCGTAATGAGTACTCCACGTTCGTCTACAATACGTTCCGTTTTCACGTCATCTGGATTGTTTACAATCGCGCGAATAACGTATTCAACAAACGTCTGGTCGAATTCTTTTTCTGCCATAGCAAGTTCTTTCATTTGTTACAGTTCTTGAATGTTCGTCTCTGCTTTAGCTGTCGACCTATGCAAGCATGGATGCATGCCAGAAGCGGAAAACGAATACCTCAATGATACGAACAAATCTCTTGGATGTCAAAAAGTGATCGAACAGCGAAAAGACTTGACAAAA
This sequence comes from Candidatus Uhrbacteria bacterium RIFCSPLOWO2_01_FULL_47_17, assembly GCA_001791305.1. Taxonomy (GTDB): domain Bacteria; phylum Patescibacteriota; class Patescibacteriia; order UBA9934; family GWF2-40-263; genus XYB2-FULL-45-11. Next base: position 340,468 of record MGEI01000005.1, on the reverse strand, counting down.
CTACGGAAAACACGTAAGTTTTCCGGTTCGGAAATCAGTATTTTCCCAACAAAAAACGCACCTTTTCACAACTCAACACGGAGGAATCATGCACGCCTGGATGGATGAATTTACACAGAATGTCTGTGCTGGCACAGCCCATACCTTTGTCTTTCACTTGAACGTGAATGATCTCATCGCCACAAAAGAAGCGTTGGAAGACACAGGGAATCCACTTCCCTCCGTTCGGCGACTTCTCGCGCAAACACTGTTTGAAGAACGAAGCCTCGTCATCCTCTACAATCGTTCCGAAGGAATTACGTTTCGTGGGAACAAGACAAAGAGCGGCGAAGAAATGGCAGAGCTCTTCGGCAAGCTTACCTCCAAGTGTTCTGGTCCTGACTGTCGATCTTCACCCAAAGATCCGCAAGCGGCTCTTCCGCTCATTGAGCGTGTGCTCACCGTCTCGGACAAAGAGCAAAAGGATCTGCTTGGCGATGAACTTCCAATCGGCTCCATCGCCGTAATCATCGACTACGCAGAAACGATCATCCCGAGTGGGTCCATCACAAGCATGTCTGAATCGGATCGGACGAACATTGTGACGATTGCGCGATGGACGCAGAATCCGGAAATCGATCGATTGGGTAATCTCGTTTGCTTGCTTGCAACAAACGAGTCTGAGTTGAACACGGTTGTGCGTGGCGCACCGGACGTTGTGTCCATCAAAGTTCCGCTCCCCGGAAAAGAAGATCGCGCCGCGTTTCTTCAATACCTGCAGAAACGGTTTCCTGCGTTCGCGCTCGAACCGTATCTGACGGATGACATGGTTGTGCACGCATGCTCCGGTATGTCGCTGCGCAACATCGAAGACGTTGTGCGTCTCTCGGTCCGAGAGCTGAAACCCCTCTCGCTCAGCGAGATCTACGCACACAAGAAGAAGGCAATCGAACGCATGAGTGGAGGACTTCTCCGGTTCGTGCGTCCGAGTTCCAAATTCGATGACGTTGGCGGACTCACGCAGGCAAAAATGGAATTGCTCGCGGTTGCAAGTGCGCTACGCGAAGGCGATGTGATTGGCTCACCGGAAGGTGTGCTGCTCATGGGACCTCCCGGAACCGGCAAAACAATTCTCGCGGAAGTGGTTGCGACCGAAGCAGAGCTCCCCATGGTGGACATGGTGACGATCCGCGACATGTGGGTCGGATCGAGCGAACAACGACTCGAACTCGTCCTCAGCATCATCGACGAACTCGCGCCCATCATTGTGCGGCGTGATGAAGCGGAAGCGGAAGATTCAAAACGCGGCGTCCAGGAAAATGATTCCGGGGTCGGCTCGCGCATGAAAAAACGCGAACTCGAATTTTTCTCCGACCCGAAGCGTCGAGGACGCGTGCTCATCTTTCGCATCTCAAACAGGCCCGACATGATGGACGCAGCCATCCTGCGCCCTGGCAGATCTGATCTGCGCATCCCCATTCTCCCCTCGGAAGAAGACCTGCATGCAGTGATTGATTGTCTCATGGCAACCCTCAGCAAACAGGCGCAGATGAATGGAAAGGAATTGCTCTGGAACCACGGCGGAAAAGCGGTGGTCGAAAAACATCAGGCGTACCTGAAAGGATTTACTGGCGCAGAAGTACGAGGCCTCCTTGCACGCGCCGCCATGCTTGCGTCGCGCGCACATGTGAACGCTGTTTCCATGATGCACATCGATCAAGCGATCCGTGAATTCATTCGCAGTCGTGATGAAGATGAGTTCCAAGCGATGATCGACATCGCCCTCAAATTCACCTCGCTTCACGCGCTCATCCCAGACCAATGGAAACCGCGATACGCAGAGTTGACCGGAACCAATCCTCCCGTGATCATCACACAAGATCCGGAAGCGATTGCAAACTGACCTTGGGATTCCTTGTGAATCCCCTTTTCCAGAATTGTCCTCACACGAGAACACATCTGGAAAGGTGAACATCACCTTTGCCCCTTTCACAACAAAGAGGAACTCAACATGGGTTGGTACTTTCTCTCAAAAGATCTGCTCACAACAATCGAACCTCTGACCGTGTATGAAATCACATTCACGGAAACAGAAATCCTTCAGCCGACTCAAGCACAAGGCATCGCGTTTTATCTTGAAGACGACAAATTGTTGCGTGAACTTCTTGATGCCCTCGGTTTTGCGGAAACCAAATTCAGAGAAAAGCCGAGCAACCTTGAAGGGATCAGCGCCCTTGTTCCAAGTGGATCACGCAAGTCGGTACAACCAACACAGACCACACTGAGAAAATCCGCGCCTGACGCAACCGTTCTCATCAAGTACTGCCTCAGCCAACGCGTAGACGCTCTCGAGGTGCTTGCGGGAAAAGAACAGACACTCGCCCCCATTCTCGACGACCTTCGAGAACGCATGGCGCGCACCGCGTTGAGATCCAAAGATCTCGCGGAACAACGCTTGCTTCTTGAACTCTCGTGGGAAAAACTCACAGAATTCCTTCAAGCAGAATGCGAGAAGATGAGTCAAAACCCACGCGTGCAAGAAATCAAATACGGAAAAGACGTTTTGATCGTGACCCTTCACCCAATCAGTATCGAACCGCGCAATGAACCCGTGCGACACATGGGAGTCCTCACCCTCACCATCAACTTGCTTGACGCCTCCATCAAGGTGGAAGTTCAGGAACGCATTGGCCCAACCGCGCATCCGTGCGTTTCGGAAAATGGGTTTCTCATGCTTGGGACTCTTCGCGACGTGTTCATTCGCTATCTCGGCACCAAACAATACGCAACCGCCCTCAAACTGCTTACCGATCTGCTCAGCTCTGTTCCAAAAACAGAAGGGCTCCGCAAACGTTTGCAGCTTTGGCCCGCCGTTGTGTAGTCTCTTTCGGAGAGAAATTTTCTCTCCCTTTTTCCTCTCTTGATCAAATCGTGGTCATGAGATGCGAAGGACTGATCCTTCCAATTGAACACAAAAAAACAAAGGAGGTAAGACATGTCCGATCAACAACAAAAACACGATCTTATCTCGATCGTGTCCGCACACCTTGTCACACCTGTTCCTGCACCCGTTCAACTTCCAACCGGCCCCAAAAGCCCGGAGGTCGAATCTGCGGAACAAGAACGTTGGCAACGTGATCGTATCCCGTATCGTGATGCACACGCATCACGCACAACCACAAATCTTGACCACTTACGAGTCATCTTGGAAGAGAGTGCGCCTGCGTTTCAAAACGAAGAAAAAGAGCAGGCTAAGCGTGTACAAGATCTCATCAAAGAATTGGGCACGCTTGAAACCGCGCGCGACGTGAAAGCGATGGCGCTCCACGATGCACGTGAACGTCTGCGACAAGAATATGAACGTTTGTGCAAGTTGCCAAACATCGCGGCTGTCAAAATCAACGCAACAAAACTCATTGTGGAGACGCACGACCTCATCATGACGCTTCACGACAGAACAGTGACGCGTTGGAATGTTGGTCCGTGGGCAATTCATATTCCACGCAACAACGATCTGTGCGAACTTCGCTGCCATTCTCTTCGTGGGCGCGTTCGAGTAGATCGTGCAGGATGGGTTCATCCTCACGTGAATATCCACGGAGACGTCTGCTGGGGAAACCTGCAAGACACTCTGCGCATTGCAGCAAACACCGCGCAGTACGATGTTCTTGTCGAACTCGTTCTCGCTATTTTGACCGACGGTCGAAAATATACAACCGCTGGAGATGGAACAGGACACGAATACGGAAAACGTCTAACAGACATCGGCGATCAAGTGAGGTGACCCATGACAGAACAAGCCCTTCTGGACCTTGTTATGCAATGGCATCATGCTCACCCGATCGTGATGCCTGTTGCCGAAGTAACTCTTGGACTCATAGGACTCAAAGTCTTTGTGTGGCCCACCGCAAAGTGGATCACAGATACGGGTCTGCGCCTTGTCGGCCTAGATAATGCTCCACAACACGCGCGTCTCCTCCAAGCACAGCGTCGACAACATGCGCTTGAGCAACAGCGGAGAGCGCCAAGAATCGTTCTCGAACCTGTTGTCAGAGAACCAGAAAAGAAGAAAAAGAAACCGAAACCAGAAGAGATCACGCTTCCGGATGCCGAAACTAATGCGGATATGTATGTTGAATGGTGCGTTCAGCGTCTGCAAGACGACACCACAAAAGAAGCGGAGTTGATCGGCGACAAGATTGATCATCTGCGCATGAACGAACTGAACTTGCTCAACATTGCTGAGCAAAGTGCCGATCATAAACGCATTTTGGACGCGATTGCAAAACGGACACAAGAACAACGAACCGCAAGCATGGAACAATTCATGCAGTGTGCGGATCGTTCAGAAGTTGCTCGGATCGAAATTACCGAATACGGCTGGTGCATCGTTACAACATCTCTCAAAATGGAGTGGAATGGAATCGTCCGCGCGCTCGGGAAAATGGAAATTCATTTGGACCTGATGGGTCGCATGCGAATCTACAACCAAACCAATCGCATCACGAACGAAACACATGTGTATGATCATCCTCTCATCCGGAATGGAATTCCATTCTTGCCTGGAGTCATTGAAGCGGCGGTTATCCAAGCAGTAGCAGAACACAATCTTGGAACGGTCCTGGATGTGCTTCTCCCGTTTCTCACCCGTGTGACAGAAAAACCATTTGTGGCCATAACAGAATGGCCGGAGGCGCAAACACATGTCCGCTTGGCACGACAGATTTAGCAAAAAACTTTGGTGTGATGTGGCAGGTTCCGTGCGCAAAGGTGGTGTGAAGCTTGCACGCGTTCCGCGCATCATCATCCCCCCACGCGAATTTGCGCGTCTGCAATCCTTCATTGATCAATACGATAGAGAAATTGCCGGGCTCGGATCCGTCATCGAACTCGATAACGGAGATCTGTTCATCGAAAAGATCTTTCTCGTTGAGCAAAGTGACAACACAGGCGTACATGTGGACATCAGCGACGGTGCAGTCAAGCTTATGACAGAGATGGATGCACGCGGCGAGAGTCCGGAACGGTTGCGGTGCCGGTGGCACTCGCATGTACACATGGAATCCATCTTTAGCGATGTTGACGAAAAAGCGGCAACCGGATTCGGTGGGGATTATCTCATCGACATCGTCGGCAACAAGCGTGGCGAATTCGATGTGCGACTGTACTTTCGCAAACCCATTCCCATGCGCATCGACAATCTCCCCCTTTACCTCGATTACGTCATCCCGAGCGATGTGCGTGATGAAGTGAAGGCGGAAATTCGCACGTTCGTAAAGCAAACCGTTTTGGGTGCAGCCCGTCGGATCTTTGGCGTCGGTGAACCTCCAAGGATGGGCTTGTATGAAGAATACAATCAATCCTCGCCTACTACTGGCGCCACGAATCCCTATGTGCCGTATCGCGGTTTGGAGCCTCCGCGAAAATTCGGCGAACCAAAGAAATCTTTGGTGGCGCCTGCAAGTGATGTCCAGGCTCCCAAAACGGAACCCGCACCTCTCCCTCCCCCTGTTGACAAAATCACGGAACCCGTGGTAGAAAACTCCCTCATCGTGGCTCAAACCACAGATGAGAATGTGCCCGAAGATGAAGGAAAGGAGGTGTAATGGCAGGTTCCTATTCAGACATGGAATTTCTGCGACAGCTTGGGATCGTTGATCCAGAAAAGCTTGCCGCCGTTGAAGTGACCGTCATCGGCGCGGGCGGAATTGGCTCACCAACCGTTCTTGCTCTTGCAAAGATGGGGGTCATGAACATCCGTGTTTACGACAACGACACCGTGGAACGGCACAACCTGCCGAACCAGTGGTATCGCATCAAAGATCTTGGAAAAGCCAAGGTGAAAGCGCTGCGCGAGATTGTGGAGGAATATACAGGTGTGCAAATTGATGCCTGTAACGAACTGTTCACAAATCAGCCGGTAAGCGGTATCGTCATTTCCGCCGTAGATTCCATGGACGTTCGACTTGCCATTTGGGAACAAATCAAGTTGAATCCATCCGTGGACTTGTATATTGACGGACGCATGGGCGGTCAGCAATACTACACGTACGCAGTCTCGCCTTGCGACCCAGATCACATTGAGTGGTACGAGGCTCGCCTCTATCCATCAAGCACGGCCGCAGAACTTCCCTGTTCTGCTCGTTCCATCATCTTTACGCTCCTTGCGCAAGCCGCGCACATCAGTCTCATGGTCAAGCAGTTCGTCAACCAAGAGGACATCTTGCGAGAGGTCATCCACGATCTCCCGACCGGTGTCCTTGAAACCCGATGCACCCTTTAGGGCATCACAACCAACAGGAGTACTCCCATGACCACACTTCTCCATACTGAAGGTCAGCCTGCTGCCAAGATTCGTGTGAAGCTCACTGTGCTCGGCAAAGCGCCGGCGCTCAAGGATCCTGTCGAAGGCACGACGATCGGTGCGCTCCTCGAACTGGAAGGCCTCGCCGGACGTGAAGCATCCATCGGTGGAGTAATCGTTCCGAACGATTACGTCCTCAAGACGGGCGATTCGATCATTCTCAAGGAACGTCTCCAGGCCGGATCGTAAGACATCATTCGACGTCAAAACTTCTCTCCCGATTTTCCCTGCGAAAATCGGGATTTTTTGTTGCCAAATTCCTCTCTGCAGCCTGTGGTTATCTTCATTCAATCGCCCTTGACAGGGTTTTCGCACTCCTATAAAATGCCGCCACAAGTTACAAATCAATCGGAAGCCTAAACCCACACGAGGTCACACTCACGTGGGTTTAAAATGTCACTTGTACTGATCGTTACAATTAAGCGAATCTATAATAAAGAGCTAGTTAAGCGTCACACTTATCCTTTGTGTGATTGCAACGTCTTATTTTTCAGCTGAACTTATCACCTTCGGGTGGTAAGGTTTTACTGAGAGTTTGATCCTGGCTCAGGATTAACGCTGGCGGCATGTCTAAGGCATGCAAGTCGAACGAATTGTTTTTCTTCGGAAGTTCAGTTAGTGGCAAACGGGAGCGTAACACATTGGTAACTCACCCCGAGCTCGTGAACAACTTATGGAAACGTAAGCTAATACACGATATTATCCCTACAGATATGTAGGGATGAAAGTTACGGCGGCACGGGAGAGGCCTATGCACTATCAGCTAGTTGGAGAGGTAACGGCTCACCAAGGCTATGACGGTTACCGGGCGCGAGAGCGTGGCCCGGCTCACTGGGACTGAGACACTGCCCAGACACCTACGGGTGGCTGCAGTCAAGAATCTTCCTCAATGGACGCAAGTCTGAAGGAGCAATGCCGCGTGCAGGATGAAGGCCTTCGGGTCGTAAACTGCTTTTATTTGGGACGAACAAATGACGGTACCAAATGAATAAGGGGTTGCTAACTCTGTGCCAGCAGCAGCGGTAATACAGAGACCCCAAGCGTTATCCGGATTTATTGGGCGTAAAGCGTCTGTAGGCTGTTTTGTGTGTCGTGCGTCAAATCTTCGGGCTCAACCCGGAGGCTGCGTGCGAAACTGCAAGACTTGAGAGTGGGAGAGGTATATGGAATTACTGGTGTAGCGGTAAAATGCGTTAATATCAGTAAGAACACCAAAGGCGAAGGCAATATACTGGAACATTTCTGACGCTCAGAGACGAAAGCGTGGGTAGCGAATGGGATTAGATACCCCAGTAGTCCACGCCGTAAACGATGAATGCTAGGTATTGGGAGTATCGACCCTCTCAGTGCCGACGAAACTAGTTAACACATTAAGCATTCCGCCTGGGGAGTACGGTCGCAAGACTAAAACTCAAAGGAATAGACGGGGACCCGCACAAGCGGTGGAGCGTGCGGTTTAATTCGATGGTAAGCGAGAAACCTTACCTGGGCTTGAAAAACAGCTGCAAGCCACCCGAAAGGGAGGCCGCTTTCGAAGGTGCTGTTTAGGTGCTGCATGGTTGTCGTCAGCTCGTGGTGTGAACTGTTCCCTTAAGTGGGGTAACGAGCGCAACCCTTATCATGTGTTATATTTGTCACATGAGACTGCCCGGGCAACCGGGAGGAAGGTGAGGATGACGTCAAATCAGCATGGCCCTTACGTCCAGGGCTACACGCGCGCTACAATGGTAGGAACAATGGGTTGCCAAGTCGTAAGACGGAGCTAATCCCGCAAAACCTACCTCAATACAGATTGAGGTCTGCAACTCGACCTCATGAAGACGGAATCGCTAGTAACGGCCAATCATCAGGTGGCCGTGAATACGTTCTCGGGTCTTGTACTCACCGCCCGTCACGTCAAGAGAGTCGGTAACACCCGAACGCCGCCGTAGGGCGTCGGAAGGTGGGATCGATAATAGGGACGAAGTCGTAACAAGGCACCCGTAGCGGAAGCTGTGGGTGGATCACCTCCTTTCTAGGGATATCAGTGCCGCCTCGGCGGTACAATCGATCCTAGGTCGAGATCAATTACATTGATTGCCAAACGGAGTGAGCGAAATGGGAAAGTTCGACTTTCACATTTCCGAACGAAGTGCGGCAATGCAATTTCATAATTGCATTGGACACGTATCGCAAGATACACAACTGACGTTGCAATCACATAGAGTGATAAGCAAGCTTCTTTATGAATAGATTCGCTTAATTTCAAAACATCGCCTGTGACGGCGATGTTTTTGTTTGTCGACAATCTCAAGTAATTTCTGCTAGGATAAATTAAGCTCGAGCCTGTCTCGATGTGCGGAGACCGACATGTGCAGACTTCCGGATCACCTCATGTACTCACCCTGGTTTCGTGATGAATCAAAAATGACAGAGGCGGAAAAAGCAGAACCGCTTCGGCCAAATGAGATTCGTTGTCCTGGAATCAAACCCGGCAATCTTCCTCGCGAGGTCACTATCAAAGGACCATTGATCGACGGAGCAACCAAAGCACTTCTCGAACGCGCTGCTCGCGATCGACAAAACAGCCGCGGCAGCAAACTCCTCGTCGGCGCCTGCGCGTAGACACACACATCTCTCTCGAACGACTCATCCCTTCACAGGGATTTTTTTGTATGTTTTCCCCCTCCTTCACAAGGAAGGGATTAGGGGGTGATCACGTTTAACAAAACCGGCTTTTCGCGCTAGTCTTTTGTGTCGATTCATTCGACGATTGCTCCTTCAACCTCGGAGAAAACATGCAGCTTTACACGCTTAGTGATATTCTCGGAATCGTCTATCAGCTCCTGGGCAATCCGATTCCTGACGAAGTGGTGTGTGCGGAAGACTACATGCCAAACGCAACAAAAAATCCTGAAATTCAGGATGTCACTCCGCTTGCCCGCGCCCTCGCGCAGGATGGGTGGAATGTGGAACGGATTCCACGCGAGATCCCACCGGGAAAAGATCCGCTGAAGCGTGGATTAAATGCCGCGATCGATCAAGGTCTTGTGCGAGTGAAATTCACCTACAATCCACTTTGCAACACGCCTTGGAATGTTTGGATCACGATCTATGACCAAGCAGATCCATCAGTTCGCAAATGTGTGTATGCCATTGAATGTACATTCTTGCATCGCAGACGCAGTGGAGAACCACTCTACCGCAAACCAGTGACGCCATCGGAACACATGGTTGCGTACGCGCTCGAACTGCTCGGCGTGCTCCCAGATCAACTCACACCCGCAGAAGCTTAAAGGAGGAAAGCATGGCATTGCGTACATTTGGTGAGACCGTGGAATTTGTCAGCAAACTTGTCGGCAAGTCGATGCCGGATGCGATAAGAGACCGTCTTTCGTATATTCACAATCCTTTGTCGGAAGACCTGGATTATGAAGTTGAAAATCTCGACCCGCTTGCCACACTGCTCGAGCAAAACGGTTGGGACGTTAAAAGACGGCAGTACCCGGGCAAGTATCCCGTAGGCACAACATTAACCTACGCGATTGAAGTATCGTTCGTTCAAAACAATACAGCCGTATACCTTTCGTATGATGTGTTTTGCAATACGCCTTGGTGTGTTCGATGGGGCTTGTTCAAACCATGGGAAGCGAATCAGGATCCTCAATACCAAAAAGGGTATCTCGACGCAATCGAGATGGATCTTATGGCACCTAAGGATGCTCATTTCGGAAACGGACGCCCGGTTTGTCTCATTGGCTTCAGTCCATTTGGTGGTTGTATGGTCGACTATTGGCAACCGAAGTTGATGGATAACAATTCGTACTTTCCTCGTGGCACACACGCAGAAGATGAGAAAGAGCTTTTGCGAGTCCTTAACCTCATTGGTGTAAAAAATCTTAGCGGCGAAAAACTGCTTGGTGAATTCAACTTGCCAGAAAAGAAACCGGATTATTTGTAAATAGACACAAACTCACGACCCAACCCTGGGTCGTCTTTTTATACAAAAAAATAAAACGTTCGAGGCAAGATTCATCTTTTTGATGCATCTGACTTCGAACGTTTTATTGTGGTGCCGAGGGCCAGGATTGAACTGGCGACGCAAGGATTTTCAGTCCTTCGCTCTACCACTGAGCTACCCCGGCGTGGTGGGCGTGGGAGGACTCGAACCTCCGACCTCGACATTATCAGTGTCGCGCTCTAACCACCTGAGCTACACGCCCAAGGAAAAACTGTTTCTGTTATGATTGCTATGGTCGGGGCGACAGGATTCGAACCTGCGGCCTTCTGGTCCCAAACCAGACGCGCTACCATCTGCGCTACGCCCCGTTAATGTGGCAAAAGTATAACAAAGTCCTCTGGATTGATCAAGTCTTTTTAACCTGCTAAAATCGAGCAAAACTATGAAACTTATCCTTGGATCCTCTTCCCCGTTCCGCCAGGCCGTGCTGAAAAAGCTTGGGCTTCCGTTTGAAATTCTCTCACCAGAAATTGATGAGAAGGCGATTCGGTTTGAAGATCCAGCAACACTCGTGACAGCCATTGCACAGGCGAAGATGGATGCAGTGCTTTTGAAAATCACAGAACCTGCGTTTGTGATTACCTCGGACCAAGTGACCGTCTCTGACGGTCGTATTATGGAGAAGCCAGTGTCTATTGAAGAAGCGCGAGAACATCTCATCCGACACCGATCCATTCCACCCGGAACCGCGACTGCGGTTTGCGTTGCGAATACTTCGACCGGCGAACGTGTCTGCGGCGTCGATTTCGCGAAAGTCTATTTTTCTTCCATCCCAGATGATCTGATTGATCGCCTTATTGCTGACGGTCGCGTTCTCATCTCAAGCGGATCATTTATTGTGAACGATCCGATCATCGACGCATATGTCGATCACATCGAGGGCACACTCGACAGCATCGAAGGACTCCCCCTTGATCTGGTCCAATCACTCTTGAAGCAAGTTGGATTCGACAGACTATGAAATATGCTTCCCGCGCGGGTGAAAAACTCGAGCACGCGCTCACAACATTCAAGATCAACGTCACCGGAAAAACCTGTGCAGATTTTGGTGCGTCGACGGGCGGGTTTGTGGACTGTTTGTTACAACACGGTGCATCGAAGGTGTACGCCGTCGAAACAGGTTACGGACTTCTCGACTGGAAGTTGCGCAACGATCCGCGCGTCGTTGTCATGGAACGCACAAACGCCATGCACGTCGAGCTTTCCGAGAAAGTCGACCTTATTTCGATGGACACAAGTTGGACACGTATCGAGAATACGATCGGCAATGCGATTGCGAACCTGAAACCAAATGGCGAAATCATCGCGCTTGTAAAACCACATTACGAAGCGTCAGCGAGACAGTTGCGCAAAGGAAAACTTCCGGAAGAATTTGTAGACGAAGTGATTGCGGGCGTAAAAGAAACCGTCTCGAAGTTTGAAGTTGAATTCCTTGCCGAGACCCCGTCCCCAATTGTTGGAAGCAAAGGTGGAAATACCGAGTGGCTCATACATCTTCGACGCAAATAAAAACTCCAAAATTGGATGAGATGCGAAGTGCTGGAGGAAATAAATGTTTGAGTCGTAGATAAACTACGGCGAAAACATTTATTTCCGAAGCACGAGCAGATCGCCAATTTTGGAGTTTTTCTGGAGCGGGTAGCGGGAGTCGAAAAGGGTTACGAGCAATTGAGAATCATTTGATGAAATGGGATTAAAGTACATTTCATTCAATGATTACGAAGAAAAGACGATTCCCATTCCTTGTCATTCACACTCATAACTATTAACAACTCCTCACATTTTGGGAACGATTTGGGAACACGTCCGAGGGATGTGAGAAGGCTGAGGGTAGGGGTACCTTCGAAACGAATCATCTTTTTGATCAGGTACGCTCTCGCAATTTTTCAAGGAAAACGGTTTATCATACGTGAGTGCTATTCCATTATTCTCTTTTTTGAACTTTCGACTTCTGGTGGAAATCTTTTCCATTTGCCTTTTCTTGCCGAAATCATTCTTTTTACTATCATTTGCTGTATATCGTCTTCATCTGCGCTTAACGCCGCGGGCACAGCATTTTTTGTAAATCTTTCAATTTTTTCAACAAGCTTTCGATCGGTTTCCGAATCAATTTGATCACTACCATCAAATTTACGAGATTGCATTCCTCGCCATTTTGATGACATATACTTATCCCACATTCTGGTTGTAAAAAAAGTTGAATCGTCAGGAGGAATCTGTGCAAAAGTAAAGGTACCACGATCTTTTACCTCATCTGGAAGAGCGGAAAAATGCAAATCCAAATTCTCCAAATCTGTTTTTAAAGAGTTCCCATTAATAAAAGTTTGATCTGGTCTAAAAAAAAGAGGTGCAATGGTTATATGAAGTTTGTCGCTTGATACAAAAATATCACAAAACGGCAGATAATATAGGTATGCGATGTCAACGAAGTGAGTTTGTGCATGAGGAAAACGAGAAAATAGATTTGAGGCAGTGCCTAAATAAAAAAACAGATTGACTGAAAACACATGCATAAAGAACGGCATGAATTCTTTTAATTGAGGTTTTCCAGAATCTTCCCATCTTTTCACAACCAAACCAACAGCTTCCGGTGATACTCCTATTGTTTTTAAACCCAAAAGTAATATATCTCCTTGTGTCTTACCTTGATTAAGCATGTTATCAACCATCTTTTTTAATTCTTCAAATGACTTTGGTATCCCCAATGCGTGCAAAAAAGGCTCAAATTTTTGTTTAATAATATCGGGGGCAGTACCTTGAAGTTCTGCTCTCCATTTCTTCGCAATCACCCTTTCTATTTCCAAAAATTCATGCCTTTGCCAACGCCGAAAAGCCTCTGTCTCTTTAGATTCAAGATAAATAATACCAGTTTCATCACCCAGTTTCACAAATTTTCCATCGCATACAATCGGTCTCCCTGACATTTCAACAGTTTCATAACCCATTAATTCTACGTAAAGCAAATCCATGTGGTGGACATTTGAACAACTATTTTCCGGTGTTTTATAAGCAATAATTCCTACCACCTCTTCAGGCGTTTTTCCAGCACGAACTTCTTTTTCAAGATCAGCTAATGTTTCTACAAAAAATAAAGGCGTGATATTTGCTTGATAAAAATTATCGAGCCACATAGCCTCATCATCTTTGAGAGATTGCAGTGCAGATTTATCAAAAATTATTGATGGACCCATATACTCAACACCTTAAACGTATTCTTCAAAAAAATAAATAGAGTCTTTCGACTCTATTTTCTTATCCGTAAATATGAGCCGCAATAACTAAGATGCAAAACCAAAAGATTAGAACACCAATCACGCCCGCCAAACCGAACGCAAGCATGAACCAAAGAGAAAGAAAAATCGATGATCCTATGTAGAATTTTTTCATAAAATTTACTTCAAAAATAACTCACGATCCAAATGAATACAGCGATCGCTGGTATCCATGACAATACTTTGCAAGTCTGATGAAGACTTTCAACTTTTTCTTCAAGTGTTAGGAACCTCCAATCATCGACTAAATAGTCCATCCATTTTGATGTTTTTTTCATATTCTAATTACTCTTTGAATTTTATCGAAAATATTTTTTTGATAAAATTTGAAATCGTGCTGTAAAACCCAACAATACGTTTGGGTTGTTTCGAAACTTTTTCCGCACTCTTACTTAAGTCCTTATCTTCCTCTTTTTTATTCAACTCTTGCGAATTTTTTACTGGTGTAAGATTTATTACTTTTTTGGGCTTTATTTTATCAACTGCAACATCTTCTTTCTCGATCATCCCTTGTTTAACAACAACTTCATTTTTTTGAATTACAAAAGGAATGGCTGTTTCCGTTTTCTTTTCTACCTGACCCTCGGAAACTTTAATTACATCTTTTAGACACAATGAATGCTCCGAATTCCAATCATATCCAACAACACATTCACAACTATTATCTAGTGCGATCGAATTATTTGGACATGTGGGTGCGACAAATTTTGGAACTTTACAGTAAAGATTAGAGTAAGATTTTAACAAATCACATTCTGATTTTGCGTCCTGTTTTTGTTCTTTTATTTCGTCCTTAGTCGCTTTAATTGAGCTGTTATAATTTTCAAGCTCGGCAGCCAAGCCTAGTACTCGTTGATTACGAAGCTGTCGCTGAACTGAAGGATCTAAGTACTGCCACTCTTCAAGCGTTTCTGTGACCGCTAAAAATGCCTCTCTCCTTACTTGAGTTGCTTTATCATTTAGAGCAGTTAATTTCTTTTCTAATTCAGGATTTGATTGAAAAGATTTATTTGTGCAATCCAAAATCCGTTTATTATATTCATCTGTAAATCCATATGGACATCCTTTGTCGCATACGGAGTAAAAACCTACAGAACTGTCACGCCAGCCATCATGACAAATTACACTACCATCTCCATCAGAACCAGCATTACAATCGACACCATTATGCCAAGAACACGCACCAGAACCAATACTTGCTTCTGCTTTTTCTACAAATATAAAATAATGTACGGATAAAATAAAGCCTCCTAAAAATAAGTACAACAAGACAACTTTTAGAGTTTCAGTATCAAAGTATTTAGATTGAAAAAGTCTGAGTGTCATAGACCTACAAGATTTTTTATCATTGAACACTGATACTTAAAACACAAAGCCCGTGTCCAGCGGCACCTTTCGATGCCCGTAGCCCTTTCGGGTACGACCTATCAGGATGCTGAACGACGGGTTCAATATCCTGATAGGAATTTAGTGCCATGCCACATGATATTCATGAAGTTTAGGCTTTTCTATTTACAATCCTTAAAGAGCGGTAACGGAAAAAGTATATCGCAAATACAGAAACAACACCAGATTTGGCTTGATATTGTTCAATAAAAGACCTATCCTGATAGAGCGAAGAAGAAATTTATGCCAAAGGAAGCATTAACAATCAAACAAAGACGATTCGTGATTGAATACATCCAGACCGGAAACGGCACCGAGGCGGCCGTATCGGCTTATGATTGTCAAAGTAGAAATACTGCTCGCTCCATGGCTTCCGAGAACCTGCTTAAACCTGCCATCCAAAAGGCAATCTCTGAAGAAATGTCTACAATTTGCCAAGAAACATTCATTAAAGCAAAGCTCCATCAATTGGCGGAATCAGCCAAATCAGAAGACACACAATTAAGAGCTCTTACAATAATTGCGCACATAACTGGCTTATATAACAGAGACGACAAAAATGGTCTGGCTCCGTTGGTTATTCAGTTGCCAGAAATCAAAAACATGTAGACAAGGCTGAAAATGTGAATGAATATGAGAATTTTTGAACAAGAAAATATCAGACGAGTTGCAGGTATGCTTCTTGATTTTCATGAGATTTTTGGTAATGAGAAAATTGAGGTTAGGGCAAGTGATTTGGATTTTTATCAAACGCATCTAAAATGGAATTACACACCCGACCTTATAGCTCTTGTACTTCAAAAATTCTTTACCAATGGTACGGTTGAAAATCTAATGATTTATGATTTAGGCGAGGCATCAACCGATCTTATGATGGGAGAAGATCCGATCTTATTTGAAATGAATCTGTCTAACGCGCGTCTTTCTGACTTAAGAAAAATATGTGAAACAGAAGACTCAACACCAAAGATTTCTTTAACAAAAGGAGGAGTGAAAATAGATAATGAAACGGGTGTAGTTTCATTCAAAGATAAAAAATGCGACTTTCTTATTGGCTCCGATTCGTTTTATGTAGTGGGTGCTGTTGCAAAAGTCTCTGTTGATGAACAAACTGAATGGCAGGATATTGTCATGCTCATAACAGGTGAATCGGAAAGGCAAAGACTAAATCAAAAAGATAGAAAGAAGATTACGCGAGCGAAAGCATACATTAACAGCACGATCAAAAAAGTATTCCACACTAATGACGAGTGGCTTTTTTGGGATGAATCGAGCAAAACTCTTTCAAGAAAATACTGATCTGTACTTGGTTCACGAATGGTTCATGAACTAAGTGAACCGAAACTATTTTATAGTACGAGCGTAATTCAACGCTCGTTTTTTATATGTCAGACACCTTTCAAACAAGTGATCTCGCTTTAACAACGTACTTAACCATCAACAATTTCTTATTTGTTAATGCAAACCGAAGAGATCCAAAACGTGTCGTCTTTGAATTTCAAGAAACACCGGTACTTTTGAAGCATGTTGAAAAGTTTTGGAATGGGAAAACACTTGTGGAACCATTCAGTTTCCTGCAGGCAACAAAACGAATCAAAG
The DNA here is from genome assembly GCA_001791305.1 of Candidatus Uhrbacteria bacterium RIFCSPLOWO2_01_FULL_47_17. Classification (GTDB taxonomy): domain Bacteria; phylum Patescibacteriota; class Patescibacteriia; order UBA9934; family GWF2-40-263; genus XYB2-FULL-45-11. Next base: position 323,868 of record MGEI01000005.1, on the reverse strand, counting down.
CAAAAATCTACACTTAAAACAAAAAACCGGCTCGAACCGGCTTTAATCTCATTCTTTATGTCTATTTTAGCAAACTCCCCAACATTTGAAAAGGCCAAAGAATATCTAAATCAATCTTGGAATATCATCCCACTTGGATTTAAATCAAAAGTTGCGAATGGAAAAGCGTTAATAAGCACTGGTCACATTACGATTGATGAAAAGGGGGTGGTGAAAGGAAGTTGGGAAAGCTTTCAGAAAAAACAAGTGACTCATGATCTTCTTCAAGCCTGGTGGAATTATGCCCCCAAATCTAACATCGGAATTGTTACCGGTAAGATTAGCAATCTGATAGTTGTTGATATTGACCCAAAGAATGGGGGAAATGAATCTTTCAAGAAATTACATTTACCACAAACATACATGGTTAAAACTGGCGGCGATGGAGCACATTATTACTATAATTGGCCACATCACACTCTAGCTCCAAACAAAATCGGATATCTCCCAGGTGTTGATCTTAAAGGTGACGGTGGCTACGTCGTCGCTCCACCATCGATACATGACAAAACATTAAAAACCTATGAAGCGGTAAATTTCATTGAAGACATCACAAATGCTCCTGAGTGGCTAATGAATCTAACAAAAGATGAAATACCAGCATGGGAAAAATGGGCGAATGGCGCACCTGATGGGCATCGTCATGAAGCTGCCGCTTCTGTTTGCGGAAAAATATTGTACGAATTAGATCAGGAAAAATGGGAAACAGATGGATGGAGACAACTATCTGAATGGAACAAGCGGAACCTCCCACCCCTTACAGAAAAAGATTTGCGAGCAACTTTTGAAGGTATTATGAAACGTGCTCGTGAATCTGCTAAAAATGAAGATTTGAAATCAAAAGCTCTTTCAGCGGATTCCATTGTAAAACTGATTCTAAAAGACGATCTAATTTTATTTCACAATGCGCAGCAGGATGGATACATCCGCATAAAGATTGGTGAACATTATGAAACGCTTAAAATTAATTCACGTGTCTTTGGTCAGATTGTAAACAAAAAGATCTGGGATAAGTGGCACCGATCTATCTCATCTGAAACTATCAAACAAACTCTCGCTGTGCTTGAGGCCAAGGCTGTTCATGAAGGTGAAACGCACGACCTCTCATTGCGTATCACTGAAAAAGATGGATCCTTTTGGTATGACATGGGAGACAAAAAATGGACGGCTATAAAAATCGAACACACAGGTTGGTCTCTTATTTCAGAGACACCAATTCTTTTTAGACGATTCTCCCATCAGCAAGCACAGTTTGAACCAAGCATAAACGGAAACGCTTTGGTATTTCTTGAATATTTGAACATCCTAGACAAGCAACAACAAACTCTTGTTTTGATTTATCTAATTGCATCGTTTGTCCCTGGGATCTCTCATCCAGTCCTCATTCTGCACGGCGAACAGGGATCAGCAAAATCAACCGCGCTTCGTCTTATCCGAAGGCTTGTTGATCCATCAGCAACGGAACTTCTTAGCTTTTCAAAAAGCCATGATAATTTAATCCAGCAACTCTCACATCATTACGCTGCTTATTATGATAACTTGTCTGGTATTTCGAATGATATTTCTGACCTGCTTTGTCGCGCCGTTACGGGAGAATCATATTCAAAACGGGTACTCTATACAGACGATGACGATATGATCTTTAACTTCAGAAGCTGTCTGGCTCTTAATGGAATCAATGTTGTGGCTTTCAGATCTGACCTTCTCGATCGCTCAATCCTGATTCGTCTCGATCGCATTGATCCATCAAAACGAAAGTCTGAAAAAGAACTCATATCAAACTTTGAAAAAGATCGCCCGATTATCCTTGGGGGTATTTTCGATACCCTATCTCATGCAATGAAACTCAAAGACAGTATTATTGTTACAGACGTGCCCAGAATGGCAGATTTCTTTTTGTGGGGGTGTGCAATCGCCGAAGCACTTGACATAGGTCAAGATGCTTTTACACAAGCTTACAAAGCGAATGAATTAGTAAAACACCAACAAGTCGCAAATGAAAACCCTGTTGCGATGCACATCCTTCAATTTATGAAGAAACGATTCTTCTTTGAGGGAACCGCGCAAAAACTTTTTAAAGAACTCAGCTTCGAAGTCGAGTACGGTGCGCAGAAAGATTATTACTGGCCTAAAGCTGCAAACGCACTCATGCGAAAAATCAATGAAATTAAACCCGATCTTAAAGCACTTGGTGTTGAAATCCAAGAATCTAGAGGTGAGGAACGTTCACTTGTTATTACCTACAACAACAAACCGTCGGAACCGTCGTATCGTCAGGAAGAAGATCGACGATCCGACGATAATGACGACGTTTTACCCGAAGCAAGCGAACAACAATCGCTTCAGATTAATTAAAACTTCTGGATAATAAATAAGGCACGACGTAAGATGGCAACATCCCAAACGGCCGAAAGGCTGCCCTCGGAATGTTGCCCCTTAAAATTTAATATGAGAATGGCTTCAGAAAAACAACTGAAGAATCAAGATCAGCTCCTAACAGTTGAAGAACTGGGGGCTTACTTGAAAATATCCAAAAGCTCCGTCTATCGGATGATTGAACGAAGGTTAATCCCCTTCTTCAAAATTCGAAGCGGATTGCGTTTTGATATTGCGGATGTTGAAAAATATCTTCTTAGTTGTCGTACGGAAGCCATGAATGATGAGAATGTATATGGCAGCCTCAAAATTTAGAGGGTCTTGGTGCGCCGATTTTCGATTCAATCGGAAACGTTACCGACTCAAAAGTCCTGATGATTCAAAGCGAGGTGCAGAGGCTTATGAAAGATTCTTGTTGCAAAAGCTGCTTAAAGGCGAATCACTGGAGGAGCAAACAAAAAAGAAAGAAAATCTATTCAAAGATTTTTCTCAGGAGTGGTACAAGACTTACGTCATGGTAAACAGCAAGTACTCATATCAGCTCTCAATAAGAAACACTCTAGATATCCATCTAATTCCCTTCTTTGGAAAGATGAATCTAAAAGAGATTACGTCAAAATCAATCGAGCAGTTCAAGCGAAAACAACTTACGCTTGGATTGAATCCGAAAACTATCAACAATCACCTCGGTGCTTTATCAAAAATGCTTCACAGCGCCATTGAATGGGGCGAGCTCGATACCATCCCAGTTATGAAGCCCCTCAAAGGCCTCTCAAAAGAAACTCGAACGTTATCAGATGAAGAGTGCATTCGCCTTCTTTCTGATCACACAGCGCCAATTTGGAGGCTCATGGTCTTTGTTGGACTGAATACTGGGATGCGTCTTGGTGAGCTGAGTGGATTGTGTTGGGAGAACATTGATTTTGACCAACACACAATCAATGTGAAGCAATCAATTGTTCGAGGAAGAATCACTTCTCCCAAAAATCACAAAACCCGCACTATTGCGATGACAAAAAGACTTGATGACGCCCTATATGCAATTAGACGGCCTAGTGGATGGGTTTTTGATCAATTAGACAATGATCTGAATGTCGCCAAGCGTGCAGCTGACGGCCTTGCGCGTATGTGTAAGCGTGTAGGGATACCGCGAATCGGTTGGCATGTTTTACGCCATACATTCGCCACTCAACTCGCTATGCGTAAAGTACCTTTGTACTACATTCAGAAACTTCTTGGTCACTCAAGCATCACAATGACTGAGCGTTACTCCCATTTTTCCTCAGATGTTTTACACGAAGCCGTTTCCGTCCTAGAACTCCCAACTGGAAATTATGGGAACCATTTGGGAACACAAACGAAAAGAGAATTTATTTCTGGCTAGATGATGCAAGTTCAACGCTTGTTATTCCGCTCAACCAAAACAAAAAACCCTGACGTGAGTCAGAGTCTTTTGTGGAGCGGGTAGCGGGAGTCGAACCCGCATCATCAGTTTGGAAAACTGAGATAATAACCGCTATACGATACCCGCAGTTAGTGACGACATATTAAAGGATTCCCCATTTTCTGGCAAGCCCTCTCTCATCTCATCCCCACCGCCGTAAGCGCGATTGCAAGGGCGTCGGCGGCGTCGTCGGGCTTGGGGATGTTTTTGAGTTGGAGTAAATGCTGCACCATTTTTTGCATCCCTTGTTTGGTCGCTTTTCCATCACCTGTCGTAGTTTTTTTAATTTGCGCCGGAGTGAACTCGACGATCGGAACTCCCGCCTCTGCACACAACAATCGCACAACTCCGCGGACTTCAGAAACACGCATGGCGGTTGTCGAGCTTTTTCCAAAAAATAATTTTTCGATGCCGATCAAATCTGGTTTGTGTTCTTTAAGAAGTGCTCGAATATCCTCGGCGATCTGCACGAGGCGTTCATCAAACGTCTCTGTCGATTTCGTGGTAATCACTCCGTAATCAATCAACCGAACAATTACGCCATCCACATGGATCGCGCCGAATCCCATCCGGCCAAAACCTGGGTCGATGCCGAGGATTGTTGAAGACATAGAAACAGAGTGATTGAGTGATAGAGTGGAAAAGTGATAGAAGAGAGCAGCTTATTTATTTGGTAAATCGAAAACAAGGCGCGTTACAAAAAAACAAAAAATATTTTCTCCATCACTCTTTCACTTTTGTTATTCCACATTCGTGTAAACCGTATCCACATCTTCGAGTTCATCCAACACTTCCATAAGCTTCTCGAATGACTGTCTTGTTTCTGGCTCTTCGATCACAACGGATTCTTTTGCGCGATATTCGATCTCTGCACCATCTACTTTAATACCGAGAGCTTCGATCGCGTCCAACACTTTTTTGAGTTGATCTGGCGGACAAATGACCTGAAGCACACCGTCAGCTTCCACAATATCTTCTGCTCCTGCGTCAATCGCCGCAAGCTCAAACGCATCGCGATCGAACCCCTCTCCCCCCGCCCTCTCCCTCGAAGGGAGAGGGGGCAAGATCGTCACAACACCCTTCTTTTCAAACATCCAGGCGACACTTCCCTGTCCCGCCATCGTTCCACCGTTCTTCGTGATGGCTGTGCGAATCTCCGAAATCGATCGGTTGCGATTATCTGTAAGCGACTTCACAAGCAGCGCCGATCCACCCGGACCGAATCCTTCATACAACACTTCTTCAATTGTGCCACCACCATCCGCACCCGTTCCACGACGAATCGCGCGTTCCACATTCTCTTTTGGCATGTTCTCGCCCTTCGCTTGATCAATCGCCACACGCAACTGAAAATTGAACGTCGGGTCTCCCCCACCATCGCGCGCGGCGACCGTAATAAGCTTTGCAAGCTTGGTAAACTTCGCCGCGCGATTGCTATCAAGCACCCCTTTTTTCTTTGCAATCGTGCTCCATTTTGAGTGTCCGGACATATTGCGAGCATCGTACCAAACAAAAAACCACTCGGGAAGAGTGGTGAGACTATACGAAAGACAACCTCTGTCGAAGAGCGGCGATCTTTGAGTCTGCGGCGGCACGAGATTCTTTCAACTCTTTTTCCAGAGCTTGCAGATCTGCGAGTTCGCGTTCCAGTCGGTCTTTTTCCGTTTGCGCTTCCGTCATCTGCTGACGAACTTCTGCGCGATGTTCTTTTTTCGCAACCATTTCCGCATGCTTATTCTGAATGGTTGCCGCAAGCGCAAGCGCTGCAAGCATGCCTTCTTCGAGCTCGACATCCGTCATCTGTTTCGGCGACTTGCCGAGCAGATCGTATTGAATGGGAATCACAGCCGTCTTCACGTCAGGTGTTGAATCTTGCACGGTTGACTCTCCTCGTTCGAGCGGTTGTGTTTCTTCCGGCGGCTCAACATGCCTGCGCGCAATCTGTTCAAGATCATGACGCCACGCATCCTGTGAAACGAATGTGCCTGGTGCTTTTTCCACCATTCCAGCATGTCGATGAATCTTGCGCGGGAAAAACTCGAATCGACACTGCTTGAGAACAATAGGATCAACACTCCAAGTTGCCCCGACTCGATCACCCTGTTTGATGAGAAGACCGATCCCGCGCAATTCATTTGGATAAAGCTGTCCGAGACGACGTGTGAGTCCTTCTTTCACATGTCCGTCGATCACATCGAGAAGTGTCTGCGCATCAGATACGTTGCAACGCACGACATGGCGTAGAGCAACAAGGTCTGACAGCACTTCTTGCGACGGGACGTTCAACACATCTTCCAGTTCGGTCGTTGACACAGGATCGACGGCACCCTCGGTTGTGTCTTCAAGAGAATCCGTTGCATCTTGTTCCTCGAGTACAAGATCTTCATCCGCATCCCGAGCTACTTCATCCACGACAGACGGGTCCATATCTTCGACTTGCGTTGTTGTACCCGCATCCACTGCCGGGGCGTGAGCCTTCAGCGTTGGGCGACACTTCAGAAATCGCATGCGGATGATCGGATCTGTCGCGTTCGGCGGTTCTGTCCCGAGGCCACAACACCTAAGAATAACCTCGCCTCGCTCAGGATCGAAATAGTATTTTTCCGAACCCTCGGCAAGAAGCACGCTTGTCTGCGTCAAGAAATCTCTGAGCTCTTTCGCGGGCCCACGCTCCTTGTATTCATTGTCTGCTCCTTGAGCAAGGGACCTAAACTCGTTCCATCGCACGAATCCGTCTCGTTTGACAGAACTGTGCTTTGCGAGTTTCTTCAAAATCTTGTCGAGCCCAGGCGGTGGCTGAGATTTGGTGTTGTACCTTGTGTAAAGTCCCATGTCTACCTCCATCGATTCCCATGAATCGACACAAAAACATAACAAAATACGTGACTTCTGTCAACTATTCCAAACAAAAACACCACCCTTCGCCAGAGGCTTCGGGTGGTGTTTTTTCAACTCTTATTCCGCACACGTATTTCACCTGAGTTTCATTTTCTTCTCGGTCTTTCCCAAATAATTTTCTAAGGAATAGATTGAATAATACGAAAAACTCCTTCCGTGTTGGCACAATCCGTTTCATATTTCTTCCCATCAGAGGCTTCCAATTTCAGTCCGTGACAAAATGTCACGACCTGACTTCCCTCCTCTAAAAGCCGTTGTTTCAACTTTCGCCAATAGGCGCCACCATCAGGGCTCTCTGTCAAAACCGTACAAATATCCGTAACCGAAAACCACCACTCACCATGGTGCATAAGCTTTCGAATCTGTTTGCCTTCGAATACCGCGAGGTGTGTATCCATAAATGTAAAAATTACGGATGATGTGTGGATCGTACTGTTTCCCTAAACAATCATCAATGAAGCTGTGGATAATCCACCGTTAAAAGGATGTCCTGTTGTATTTTTAAAACTCTCCCAACAAAATTGCGGGACGAGGAAGGCAAAGCCATTCTCACGATTCCACCTGTTGTCAGGATTGTCATTGTACGTGTTGAGCCAGCGACCGTCATCATTACGATTCGCCGTGAGAAGGTTCGGATTGCCGCCAAGAATGTGCGAAGTGTCTTCCATGCCATCACCCTTTGAATGCTCTCAGGATTGAATCGAATTTGGTATGTAATAATACCCTAGCATTTTGCACCAAGTATCTTCTTTTTTTGAAGTGTCATGCGCGACTCTGTGTTCAAACTATTTTCAAACCCAATCTGCACGCACGGATACTAATTTCGGCAGCAAGAAATCCTTATCTCTCACAGATTCGCCTACTTTAAATGCACAGAGCTCTTATGATCGATGAACTTAAAGCATTCTTTACGGAACAAGCGCGACAATTAAAACCAAACGTGTTTGAACAAGAATAATTGTTTCATTTTTAGAACCTCATTGTTTCAAACTGAAACAAAAAATCACCCTTCGCATATTGCATCGAGTGATTTTTTGTTTTCTATTCCGCTGCCGCAATCTCTGCCTTTGCCGCAGCGACCTCAATCGCGCGGTTTTCTTCGAAGGCTTTTTTGATTTCTTCGTCAAGAACGTCTGCTTTATCTTCAATGATCACGTCATCATACACCGGCATTTGGCCAATGAGCTCTGTGCCCATGTCCTTGAATCCGGTTCCGGCTGGGATGAGACGTCCGATGATCACGTTTTCTTTTAGACCTTGGAGAGTATCTACTTTCCCGGTTACGGCCGCGTTAATGAGAACGCGAGCGGTTTCTTGGAAGGAAGCGGATGACAACCAGGAATCTGTGGAAAGCGAAATCTTGGTGATTCCAAGGAAGAGTGGTTCGCATGTTGCGACGTTTCCTCCTTTTGGAACCGTGTCGAGCGCATCGAGGTATGTTGCTTTTTCAATAATTTCTCCTGGCAACAAATCTGTATCCCCCGTGTCAATCACGCGAACGCGTGAGAACATTTGGCGAATGATGATTTCGATGTGTTTGTTGTTCACTTTCTGACCTTGAGAGGCGTAGATGAACTGAATTTCTTTGGACAAATATTTTTGCACGGCGTTTTGTCCTTTCGTTTTGAACAAAACTTGCAAGTCCAAGTTTCCGTCTGTAAGCGCATCTCCCGCTTGTACTTCATCGCCATCTTTTACGTAGAGCGAGAATCCAGGTGGAATGATGTACTCACGAATCTTCTCTGTTTCAAAGATGACCATCGCAATTCCAGGCTTTTCAGCTTTCACCACACCATTGTGAGGCGACGCAAGTTCTGTGCCATCGGATTTTGTAGCGAGGAGTTGTCCCATTTTGACTTTTGCTCCATCTTTGACGTTGAGTTTTCCAGCTTTGCCGTAAATGACCGCTTCTTCTTCAAGACCTTCATACGCAATCTTCACGGTCTTTTGACCTGGACGCATGTCCACAATCTGTTTTCCCGTTCCCGCTTGCACAATTTCTCGCGCAGCGGTATCAACCGTAACTTTTCCCGCAACTTCTGACATGATCGCTTTTTGTTTTGGATTACGTGCTTCGAAAAGTTCTTCCACACGTGGCAATCCTTGCGTAATGTCTTTTCCAGCGACACCTCCCGTGTGGAAAGTACGCATGGTGAGCTGAGTTCCCGGTTCTCCAATGGATTGTGCAGCCATGATTCCGACCGATGTTCCAAGTTTTACTTCTTTGTTGTAGGCAAGGTCATATCCATAACACTTCTTACAGATTCCACGGCGAAGCTTACAGGTCATGACGGAACGAATATTCACCTGTTCAAGTTCTGCTTTGCCTTCTTCGATCTCTCGAATGTGTTCTTCTGTGATAAGTTCACCCGCTTTTACAACCACCTTACGTCCGCCCGGCTTCTGAACATCTGCAAGGGTGTAACGACCAAGGATACGAATAATGAGAGGCTCGCCAATTTCATCGGATTCTTTTTTGGTAAGCACCACTCCAGCTTCATCTCCACAGTCTTCTTCACGAACAGAAACATCTTGTGCAACATCCACGAGACGGCGCGTGAGGTAACCGGCGTTTGCGGTACGAAGCGCGGTGTCTGTCAGCCCTTTTCGCACACCGTGAGAAGAGATAAAGAACTCAAGCACATCGTAACCATCACGGTAGGAAGACGTAACAGGAAGTTCAATAACTTCTCCGGATGGGTTAGACACAAGACCCTTCATACCGACCGTCTGCGTCATCTGACCCCATGTTCCACGCGCACCAGATTCAATCATGGTGTACGCAGGGTTGTCTTTTGGAAGAGCCTTTTTGGAAACGTCTGCAATTTTGTCTTTAATTTCATTCCAGATTTTAATGATCGAAGAGTGACGTTCGGATTGTGTCAAAAGTCCTTGCGCAAAGAAGTCTTCCACCTCACGAACACGACGCTCTCCATCTTGGATGAATTCTTTTTTGTTGACGACAGGCAAGTTTGCCATTCCGTAAGAATATCCAGCCTTTGTCGCGTACGTAAATCCAATTTCTTTCAAACGATCAAGGAAGGCTGCTGTCTTTTCCGATCCATGAAGCTCAAGGTAATACTTCACAATGGAGGACAATTCTTTCTTTCCCATGGTGGAGTTTTGGAATGGAACTTCTTTTGGAAACTGCATGTTCACGATAATGCGTCCTGGAGTTGTGACAAGCACTTCTCCATTTTTCAAACGTGCGACAACCCATGAACGAAGTCCGAGTTTTTCGGTCTTCACGGCATACTGAACATCCGACTCTGTCGCAAAAATTTGCAAGCCCGTCTTTTCTGTTGGCATGTCGTCGAGTGTCATTGTGAGGTAATAAATTCCCCATGCAATATCTTTTCCTGGTGTTGCGACCGGTCCACCGTGTGCAGGCTTGAGCAAGTTCTTCGTTGCAAGCATGAGCTCACGCGCTTCTGCACGCGCTTCCTCGGTCAATGGAACGTGAACAGCCATCTGGTCTCCGTCAAAGTCGGCGTTATACGCGTCACAAACAAGAGGGTGAATTTGAATCGCCTTCCCTTCAATAAGGGTTGGACGAAACGCTTGAATACCCAAACGGTGAAGGGTTGGAGCACGGTTCAAGAGAACAAATGCGTCCTTTGTGACTTCTTCGAGGATGTCCCAAGTTTCTGGGCGGTCGGATTCGATGAAGCGGTTCGCGGAACGAATGTTATGAACGTATTCGCGTTCGATGAGCTTTGAAATGATAAACGGTTTAAACAATTCGAGGGCCATCTTTTTTGGAATACCACATTGGTCGAGTTTCAAGTGAGGTCCGACCACAATAACGGAACGTCCGGAGTAGTCGATACGCTTACCGAGCAAGTTTTGGCGGAAGCGTCCTTGCTTTCCTTTCAACTGGTCGGCGAGCGATTTGAGTTGGCGTTTCTTTCCGGTTGCGGCAATAACAGTTTTTGAGTGACGTGCAGAGTTGTCGATCAAAGAGTCGACCGCCTCTTGCAACATGCGCTTTTCGTTTCGGGAAATAACATCCGGTGCGTTCAGTTCGAACAGGCGGCGCAGACGGTTGTTACGGTTGATCACGCGACGATACAAATCGTTCAAGTCAGACGTTGCAAAACGGCCTCCATCGAGCGGAACCATTGGACGCAAATCTGGTGGAATGATTGGAACCGCTGCAAGCACCATCCATTCTGGCTTGATGCCGTTGACATGAAGGGACTTCAAAAGCTTGAGTCTTCGAAGCACACGATCACGCTTTGTGCGTGTTGCACTAATCAATTCGTCTTCGAGCTTCTTCATGGTTTCCTCAACATTGATGCGCTTCAACATTTCTTTGACCGCACCCGCTCCGATTCCCGCCTCAAAAATGTGTCCGTACTTCAGAGACCATTCGTGATAGGTTTGCTCCGAGATAATGCGCATCACTTCCATTTCTTTCAGGTCAGACATCACTTGCTCGTAATCTTCGTCGAGCTCAGCCGTCTTTTGATCGCGCACTTCATCCAGGCGTTTAATTTCCGCGGCGATCTTTTTGTTATCGCCTTGGAATTTTTCTTGCAAACGACCGACATCGCGCTTATATTCGCCCTCGATCATTTTTTGTTTGCTCTTCAATTCTTGTTTCACTTGTTCTTCCGTTTGGTCTTTTGCTTCTTGGTTGATGTCTGTGATCAAGAAGCTTGCAAAGTAAATGACTTTCTCGAGGTTCTGTACCGAGAGATCGAGAACGGTTCCAATCTTTGACGGAACACCGCGCAAGAACCAAATATGTGTGATGGGACAAGCAAGTTCAATGTGACCCATGCGTTCACGACGAACAATGGAGTGTGTTACTTCCACACCACATTTGTCACAGACAATTCCTTTGTAACGAATCTTTTTATATTTTCCGCAATAACACTCCCAATCTTTTGATGGTCCAAAAATTTCTTCCGCGAAGAGTCCAGATTTTTCTGGTTTTTGTGTTCGGTAGTTGATGGTTTCTGGCTTTGAAACTTCTCCATAAGACCAAGAACGAATTGCTTCCGGAGACGCAAGGCGAAGGCGAATGGAGTCGAAGTCGGTGGACTTCAAGGCATCTTGTTTTTTGAACATATTATTTTTTCATGACTCCTTTCTCTTCGCTTAATGCGACGATGTTTCCGTCTTTCAACAATTCGACGTCCAGACACAATCCTTTCAACTCTCGAATAAGCACGTTGAAGGATTCTGGAATGTTGACTTTGCGAATAGGTTCGCCTTTGATGATGGATTCATAAGCCTTGGAACGTCCTGGAACGTCGTCGGACTTAATGGTGAGAATTTCTTGCAAGGTGTGAGCCGCGCCATATGCTTCCAAGGCCCAAACTTCCATTTCTCCGAAACGCTGTCCTCCGAATTGCGCTTTTCCTCCGAGAGGTTGTTGCGTAATAAGGGAGTACGGACCGATCGAACGTTGGTGCATTTTATCTTCCACCATGTGGGAGAGTTTCAGCATGTACATGTATCCGACCGTGATTGGGTTTTCAAACTTCTCACCGGATTTTCCGTCTGAGAGAATCATCTGTCCGGATTCTGGAAGACCGGCAAGGCTCAATTGTTCTTTGATGGTTTCTTCGGAGATTCCATTCAACACTGGTGTTGTTACATTGTACCCAAGTGCGTTTGCCGCAAGTCCCATGTGGACTTCGAGGATCTGTCCCAAGTTCATACGAGAAACAACTCCGAGTGGGGTGAGGATCACGTCTACAGGTGTTCCATCTGGAAGGAATGGCATGTCAGAAACTGGAACAACTTTTGAGATGACACCTTTGTTTCCGTGGCGTCCTGCAACTTTATCTCCCACCTGAATTTTACGAAGGTCGGCGATCGTGACCTGAATGGATTTGATCACGCCTGGAGAGAGCTTATCCCCTTCTTCACGTGAGAAGACGGTGATGCCAACAACTTTTCCGTGTTCCCCGTGTTCAAGGTACATGGAAGAGTCGCGAACGTCGCGCGCTTTTTCTCCGAAGATGGCGCGAAGCAATTTTTCTTCTGCGGACAATTCTGTTTCACCTTTTGGTGTGATCTTTCCGACAAGAATGTCACCGGATTTCACTTCAGCTCCAACGCGAATGACTCCTTCTGCATCCAAGTTTTTCAACTTTTCTTCTGACACGTTTGGAATATCAGATGTCACAACTTCGGGTCCGAGTTTTGTGTCGCGAACATCGAGCGTGTAGTGCTCAATGTGCACAGAGGTAAAACGATCTTGGTGAACGAGGCGCTCTGAGAAGATGACCGCGTCTTCAAAGTTGTATCCGCCCCATGACATAAACGCGACGAGCGCGTTTTGTCCGAGCGCGAGTTCTCCTTGGTCAACAGACGAAGAGTCAGCGATGACATCACCCTTCTTTACTTTGAGTCCTGGCATCACAACCGGACGTTGGTTGATACTCGTCGAGTTGTTTGAGCGTTGAAACTTTTTCAATTCGTAATTAAAGACATTTTTTTGTTTGTCGGTAATTTCAATACGGCGGCCGTCGATTGCCGAAATCTCACCGTCTTGTTCTGCAACGATCACGTG
>MGEI01000005.1:274782-310565 GCA_001791305.1 Candidatus Uhrbacteria bacterium RIFCSPLOWO2_01_FULL_47_17 | reverse complement strand
CCTTCGCTGCACGTTTTTCGATTCCCGTACCAATGATTGGCGCGTCTGGTTTAATGGTTGGAACGGCCTGGCGTTGCATGTTTGTTCCCATGAGGGCACGCGTTGCGTCATCATGCTCAAGAAATGGAATAAGTGCGGTACCAATAGAAACGATTTGGCGTGAAGACACGTCCATGTAATCGATTTCAGATTGGTTCACAACTTTTGGTTCACCAAACTTACGTCCACCAACAAATTCGTCGATGACGTATCCTTCTTTATCAAGTTTCACCGTTGCTGGAACGGTTACTGCACGCTCCTCCACAAACGCGTTCACGTACACAACTTCATCTGTGACGCGTGTGCGTGTTTTTCCGCCCTTCGTTTCTTTCACCACTTTGCGATACGGCGTTTCAATAAATCCGTAGTCGTTGATAATCGCGTAACTCGAAAGCTGACCAATCAAACCAATGTTTGGTCCTTCTGGAGTTCCAATTGGACAAATACGTCCGTAGTGCGTTGGGTGAACGTCGCGAACTTCAAATCCTGCGCGCTCACGTGAGAGTCCACCTGGACCCATGGCCGAGAGACGACGCTTGTGTTCGAGCTCGGACAATGGGTTTGTCTGGTCCATGAACTGGGACAACTGTGAGGACATGAAGAACTCACGAATGGCACCAATAACCGGACGTGCGTTGATGAGACGTCCTGGAGTAAGAGCATCGATGTCCTGTGTAGACATACGATCCTTAATAATGCGCTCCATACGCGCGAGTCCAACGCGGAATCGTCCTTGGATCAATTCACCAACGGCTCGAACGCGACGGTTTCCCAAGTGATCAACGTCATCTGGTTCATCTTGGGTGATGTTCAAACGAATAATCTCTGAAATGATTTTCTTCAAATCCTCTTTTCCAATAATACGGTTTGCTTCTGGGTTCACCACGCTTGGATCTGTTGAATCTCCGAATCGCAAGTTAAATTTATAACGTCCAACTTTTCCTAAGTCGTAACGATCGAAATTGAAGAACATCGCGTGAATCAAGCTCTTCGCGTTATCAGCCGTTGCGCGATCGCCTGGACGAATACGTTTGTAAACCTCAATAAGCCCTTCTTCTTCGGTCTTCGAAACATCCTTATTCAACGTAGATTCAATGTAGCGATTGGTTGGGTGAGTATCAACATCCTTAAACATGCTCAAAATTTCTTCATCTGTTGTGACACCGAACGCACGCAAAAGAGCCGTAACCGCAACTTTGCGCTTACGATCAATCTTTACCCAAATCACGTTTTTTGGATCTGTTTCAAACTCAAGCCATGCTCCACGATTTGGAATAATCTTTGCTCCGTAGTAGCGGCGTCCACGATAAACATCTCCCGTAAAAAACGCTCCGGCGGAACGTACGAGCTGAGATACAACCACACGCTCCACTCCGTTAATAACGAACGTTCCGCGAGGTGTCATGATTGGGAGGTCACCCAAATAAATTTCCTGTTCCTTCACGGTTTTGCTGCGAAGGTTCACCAAACGTGTTTTCACGCGGAGCGGTGCTTCATATGTCACGTTTTTCAATTTGGAAGCCTTTTCATCAAACTTTGGCTCGTCAAGGTAGTAGCCATCGAAGTACAATTCCAAATCACGACCAATAAAGTCTTTGATTGGGGTTACTTCTGAAAACAGTTCTGAGATTCCTTCATCAAAGAACCATTGGTACGAGCGGCGTTGAACTTCAATGAGGTCTGGAAGCTCCATAGCGTCCACGACATCAGTAAAGATTTTGCGCTCACGGGTTTTGACGGGTGTGCGTTGAAAAATCATACGTTGGGTCGGGTAGAATTAGGGTCAGAAGGTTTGGGAAAGAAGATTGGGAATTAGGAGAAACGAACGTAAATTCGCTTTTCCTAACCCCAAATCCTGCATCTCGAACCCCTTAATTTCGTTTATAAAAACAAAAACTTCGCCCTTTTTTGGAAAGGCGATGCTTTAGCTATTCTGTTGGACGGCAATGTTGATGATCAGAAGTGTGGGTCAATTAACCAGGGGTCAGTCTGGTGTTGTTTGCACTCTGTCTTCATTTTTCTTATCCCCGGGACCGTCCAGCCATATGGGAGGTAAGAAGGTCAAGTTTTGCTCAATTGAGCGAAATTGACTCTGAAATGTAAGGCGATCGTACCATGTGTACATGGCCTCGTCAAGTGAATGTGCTGAAACGCAAATCTCTGTCAATGATTTTGTGTAAAAAACCTAAATTTAGAAAAAAACGTAGGTATTGGCCATGAGCCAACCCTACGTTATCCACACCTGATCAGCTCTACGCTGCGAAAGAAAGTCACGCTGTAAGATAGAACCAAACTGTTTGAGCAGAGGAGAGAGATTCTTTGCTGCGCTCACGAAGAGCGCGGCGGCTCGCGATTTTGGTTCAAGGACATCGTACAATCTCCCGCAGCATGGAATGGACCAGTACTGATTTGAAACTTGGCTGTATTATAAAACGTTTACGAAAAGTATCAAGTGTTCCCCTTTTCTCATGAGGACAATCTGCAAGATTATACCCAAGAGAAAAGGTGGGTTTCGTAAACCCACAAGAATTATGCAAAGAACGTCTCATCGTACGGAACCTTGATCGCGCGCTTCTCTCCGGTGAGAAGTGTCACGATCATGAGGACGTAAGGATCCCCTTCTTCCGGTGTCACCTCGAATGCGAGGGCAATCTGATCGCCATCCACATCTTCCTCGTGCGTGATCGGCTCTGTGGGTGGGTCGAAGTAACGCGCTTCAAAGAAACTTTGCGTCACTTTGCCGCGGAGCGGAAAGTTCTGAGGCTGATTCTGGCGATCATGCGGCCAATAGACCCAAGTGTCCTCTTTGCGTTCCATGTAGAGAGACATGCCCGCAAAACAAATCTCGACTTCTTCGCCAGCATCGTTCGTATACGGCGTGCCGTACGTATCATCCACGAGTTCGAGAAACGGATTTGGACCAAAGTGCTCTCCGTCTGCATAGCGAATTTTCGGAGAAGGCTTTTGAAGTTCCATTTCCGAAAAGGCTGTAAGCAGTTGAGGCTTCGTCTTTCGCGTGTACTCAACACGAATGTCTCGACGCGAACGCGTGTAGCGTTCTTTCTCCGAGACATAACACGAATCCGATCGAATGACCGTTTCGTGCGCACGGCGTCGGTGGGCATCATCCTCGATGGATTTTGCCGCGCGGCGCAATTGCTCGCGAGCAGCATCTTGATCTCCCAACTTCGCCCTCGGCACAGAGGCTGAGCGAGCGAGATAGACCTCTTCATCGACTTCTGCGTCGAGCACGAAGGAAGGATCTTTGGATGTCGTTCGTGCAACCGTCTGTCGAGGTACAAGCGGTGCGCTTGGAGACGAATCGGTCCGGCGCGGAACGATTTGCGCAGGTTTTGCTGCGGATCCGCTTGTCTGCGGAATGATTGGTCTGCGCGCAGTGGGCGCATCTGTGACGTGAGTCGTCGGTGGAACAATTGGGCGCTGGTTCATGACACTCCTGTTGTGTAGAGGGTTGTGGAAACGGGAACACAAGTCGGCTTCAAAAGAAAACCGAACATGAAGGAGAAGAGCTTTGTTCATTGACTCGAGAGTGTAAACAAAAAGATGGGTTCGTTCGGTGCAAAGAAAGCCGGAGCCTTGTTTGCATCGGGAAATTCATCAACATGTTTCGCTTGACGCGCGTGGCTCATCTGCTCACAAGTTGCAGACGAAAAACATGCATACTCTTAGTCCTCCATGTTCGATATTCTTCGGTTCCCCCTCCTTCACAAGGAGGGGGTTAGGGGGTGGTCGCATGCTGATCATAAATCCTCGACCCATTTCGAGAACTTGTGAAAAGGCCTGAGAGATCTCAGGCAAGAAAACTAGAACGGCCAGGTCATGGCAAGAAGCGCGACGAGCTCGAGCTGATTGGCTTCGAACTGTTCTTCGCGTCGCGTCTCATCATGATTTCGATGCGTGTCATGCCAACGCTCGGCACGCTTCGGATGATGCGCCCGCGTGCGGGTCGACACACCTTTCTTCGCGACAGGAACGCCCTTCGTCCGTCCGGGAAACGATTGCATGTTTTTCTGCTCCTATTGTTGAGGGAGTTGGTTGTAATACCACTCGGTATCACTCGCATATGGATCTTCGAGGATTCAGTAATCAGAGTCTGTGTACATCTGATCTTCGAGTCGAAGTTGCTGCGTAGCTTCCGGATTCGGATCCGAATAATCGAAACTGGGTTGACCGAGAGATTCATGGTACGAATGCATTTCGTCGTAGTCCCTCGAATCATAGTCCCAATCTCTCTCCCACCCAGCAGGTTCCTCCCATGCGTCCCATTTCCATTCTTCTTTCTCCGCTGCCTTCAAAACTTCTTCCCAGCGATCCCAGTCAGGCATCCTTTCGAGCCAAACCAGATCTTCCAGGCCGTCACGCGGCATGTCGCGATGATCAAACAGGATCACCGCGCTCACTTCGTGTCGCGCCCACTGCTTGCGGACATGACGATGCGAAGACTTCCAAGCATGATTGCAATATTCGTGACGCTTATTGTATCCGGGACGCTGACTACCGTGCAGCTGTTTCCTGCGCATCCGATTCGTGGCAGAAACTCCGGCTTCAAGTGCGTCAAGTACGGACAACTCGTTGTCCATCTCCCATTCGTCATGATCCCGTTCATCGTCAAGGCAGATGCAATATTGCAAAAACCTGCCGCAGTCCACACAGCCTTCCTCGCCTTCGTACGGCTCTTCGATCGGATCGTCATTGTAATCAACGGCGGCATCGTTTCGACTGTCGAAAAGCCAACGATCGTATTCCCCATCGTTACCATCATCGTCATCGTCAGGGAAACAAAGAGCCAAATCGATGTCATAGACAGGGACGTCCGGAACATTCAAGGAATCGGTCACGTGATCCTCCGCAAATGAACAGTTGAAGAAACAAACAAAAGCCCGCGTTCGGAGAGAATTCAGAGGGATTATCTTGAAACGCGGGGTTTTGTTGTTGTCTTTCTACGCACTCTCTCCAAAGAAAGCGCAGAAAATCAATGGATTTGAAGGAATTTTGACTCAGAAATATATCAAGAAATTCCGATTTTGTCAAGGGAAGGCACGCGAACACACAGACATTTAAACACAAATCCACACAGCATTTTTCCCCTACATCACTTCGTTTCTTTCTGCTATAATTCACTCACATGTCCAAGAAAAAACGCGCATCGCGCAACACGCATTCATCAAGAACAGGTGGATTCACTCTGAATCCTGAGGCGAAACGGAGTATTGCGATTGTTTTCCTTTTTACCACCGGAATTATTCTTGTGCTCGCTCTCTTTCATCTTGCGGGCAATTTTGGCATTTGGTTGAATGGACAACTTTCGCTCTTTCTTGGAATCGATCGCTATCTCGTGCCATTTTTATTTCTTGCAATCGGATTCACGCTCGCCTTTCCAGACCGCGGCCGTCTTTCAAAATGGAACTATGCGGGGCTCATCTTTTTTTTCCTTTCGTTTAACTCCCTTCTCAACTTACTTTTCATTGATGTTGCGAATCCGCTCACGGATCTTACGCATGCCGGTGGGTATCTCGGTCAATTCCTTGCCCTTCTCCTTCCATCCGCCCTCGGATATTGGGGAGGTTTCGTGGTTGTCGTCGCGCTCTTGTGCGTCTCCATCATGCTTATTTTCAACACATCCCTTTCACAAGCGCTTGGCGTACACAAACAAGTAAACGGCTGGATGCAAACACGTATGACAAAGGATGCATCAGAAAAACCCGTTGACCTCGACGAAGAAGATGAAGAGGGAGAGGACGACAATCTCCTTATCGATGACACAGATGAAATGGAAGACGACGAGGAAGAAAAGATTCCGGAACCAAAAAAATCTTTGTTCCGCGCATCCCCTCTCAAAGAACAGCCGGTCGCTGAAACGGTGCTTACAAGTAAGAAGCGTCGCAACATTACGATCCCTCTTGATCTTCTCGAGCATTCCACCTCAAAGGCACAACCAGGTGACATTGAACGCAACAAAGAAATCATTGAGCGAACGTTTCATGAGTTTGGCATCGAAGTTGAAATGAGTGAAACATCCATCGGTCCGACGGTCACGCAATTTACCCTTCGCCCTTCCCAAGGAATTAAAATCTCACGCATTGTCGCTCTCCAAAATGACCTCGCGCTCGCACTCGCTGCTCACCCACTTCGTCTCGAAGCACCGATCCCAGGGAAATCGCTCGTCGGTATCGAGGTTCCAAACACAAAAGTTGCGACCGTCACGCTTCGTGACGTCATGGAGACGAAAGATTTTACAAAACACGCAACCGGACTTTCCATTCCGCTTGGAAAAGATGTTTCGGGTCAATGCTACACGATCGACCTCGCGAAGATGCCCCACATGTTGATTGCGGGATCAACTGGATCAGGAAAGTCTGTGTGTCTCAATGGATTGATTGTCTCACTCTTGTATCAAAACGGACCGGACGATCTCAAACTCATTCTCGTCGATCCAAAACGTGTTGAGCTCACCATGTTCGCCGGCATTCCACACTTGCTTGTTCCGCCGATCATTAATACGGACGATACCGTGAACGCCCTCAAGTGGACGGTCAGAGAAATGGAACGACGTCTCGATGTTCTGTCGAAATTCGGCGCGCGTAATATCGATGGCTACAACGAAAAGTCTGAAGAGCGCATGCCAAAGATCGTCGTTGTGATCGACGAGCTCGCGGATCTCATGAGCCAAAGTGGACGTGAGGTCGAAGCAACGATCGTACGCATTGCGCAGATGGCGCGTGCAGTCGGAATCCACCTCGTTCTTGCCACACAACGTCCAAGTGTGGACGTTATTACCGGACTCATCAAAGCAAACATCCCAGGACGCATCGCCTTTGCGGTCGCCTCGCAGACGGATTCAAGAACCATTCTCGACATGAGTGGTGCGGAAAAACTTCTTGGTCGCGGAGATATGCTCTTTACCTGTGCCGAACTCGCGAAACCAAAACGTATTCAGGGTGCATACGCATCCAGTGAAGAAATCGAACGTGTTGTTGCCTTCTTGCGACAAAAAGGCGAACCAGACTACAATTTGGCTATCACGGAGATTACGAAAGCCGGAACTGTGTTTAATGATGCGGGAAATGATGAACCGCTATTCGATCAAGGCGTGGATCTCGTCATCAAAGCCGGAAAAGCTTCGACCTCATTCCTCCAGCGTCACTTAAAGATTGGTTATTCGAGAGCGGCTCGCATGATAGACCTTATGGAAGAAGCTGGTGTGGTTGGTCCAGGCGAAGGAGCAAAGCCGCGCGAGATTCTCGTCGAATCCTGGCCGCCAGGAGGCGACTTTAAGGAAGCGATGCCAACAGCGGATGATGATTACATTGAAGCCGAGAGGCCAAATAAGTTTGCAGTTGAGCTCGAAGATGAAGAAGTTGAGGATGAATCCGAATTCACTCCGCCTGTATCCCCTCCTTCGCCAGAGGCTTCGGAGGGCGATTCTGTCGAACAGAATCGAAAACCAAACTGGGACGATGACATCGACGACGCCTGGTTCCAGGACGATACAAAAAAGGATCAGCCAAATTTCTAAAAACAGCGAAAAACCTCCTTCACTCTACCACTCCATCACTCTTTCACTCTGCAGCCTTCCCCCTATGCCCTTCGTCATCCGACAATTTCACAACGACCAAACGCTTGGAGAAAAACTCCACACACTTCGCAAAGAAGCGCGTTTGACGCTGTCGGAATTGTCGGAAATGACCAAGATTCAAAAATCTTACCTCAAGGCATTTGAGACAAACGCGTTTCACAAACTTCCGGATCCCATCTACGCAAGAAATTACCTGAAAACACTTGCACGCACGCTCGGTGGCGAAGAGGCCTACTACATCGATCAGTTTGAACAAGAACGCGGGACGTGTGATGTCGTAAATAAACACCAAACCCCACGCCAACGCACGCGCAAAGCATCACTCTTTGTGACAAGTCGTTTTGCGCAAATCTGTTTATTTGTTCTCCTGATTGGGACATTCATTTCCTACATAGGCTTTCAAGTAAAAACCATTATCTCACCACCACATCTGAGCATCTCCTCTCCGTCCGACGGTTTTCTCACAACAGACGCAACCGTTTTGGTGAAAGGAAAAACAGATAAAGGGGCATCCATCAAAATCAATGGACAAAATGTTCTTCTTGCACAAGACGGAACGTTTGAAAAAGAAATCGCCCTCGAACGCGGCGTCAACGTCCTCCAGATTGAAGGAGCAAAGCGTTATTCTCATCTCATCAAAGAATACAGACGTGTGATTTTCGACAACGGAAAGACGATTGGACTCACGCCGAAAAATTTCTCTCCAACGTTTTAAAAACTGTCAGAAATCATCAGACACATTTCATCGCCAACCTTGGCGATGTTTTGTTTCTGTTGACAACTTTGCTCAACATCCCTTGATTTTTCGCACTTTTTTGATATCATCCACAGGTAACTTGTGTGTTTTTGCAGGGGTCGCTACCCTGAGCACAAACGATTGAATCATCTATATCTATTCTTCCTATGGCAAAACAAATCTCCTCGGTTGTTGATGCGCGTAATAAAGCTGCGATTGAAGCCATTGATCAAATCAAACAAAAATTCGGCGAAGGCTCCATCATGCGACTTGGTGAAGCAAAGACCATGCAAATTGACGCTGTCACAACCGGTTGTCTCTCACTTGATCTCGCCCTTGGCGTTGGCGGTGTGCCGCGTGGACGTATTATTGAAGTGTACGGACCGGAATCCTCAGGAAAATCTACACTCGCACAGCACATTGTTGCCGAAGTCCAAAAACTCGGTGGACTTGCAGCGTATGTTGATGCAGAACACGCGCTTGATCCTGAATATGCGTCAAAAATTGGCGTGAATATCAACGAGCTTTTTATTTCGCAGCCAGACAACGGTGAACAAGCACTCGAGATCGTCGAAACCCTCGTCCGTTCAAACGCGGTCGACGTGATTGTGATCGACTCTGTCGCCGCTCTCACCCCAAAAGCAGAAATCGATGGTGACATGGGAGATTCCCACATGGGACTTCAGGCTCGTCTCATGAGCCAAGCACTTCGCAAGCTCGCTGGTATCGTAAACAAATCAAAGACAACCGTTATTTTCATCAACCAGATCCGCATGAAGATTGGTGTGGTCTTTGGAAACCCAGAAACAACCACAGGAGGAAATGCGCTTAAATTCTACGCATCTATTCGTATTGAAATTCGAAGAAGCGCACAAATCAAACAGGGTGAGAAGATTATTGGAAACCGTACAAAAGTAAAAATTGTAAAAAACAAAGTTGCGCCACCGTTTCGCACCTGCGAATTCGACATCATGTATAATGAAGGCATTAGCATTGCGGGAGATATTTTGGATGTCGGAGTTCCCGTTGGAGTCATCGGAAAGAGTGGAAACAGTTACACATTCAAAGAAACAAAACTCGGACTCGGACGCGAAGCGGCAAAAACATACATGAACGAGCACAAAGACATGATGATGGAAATCCGCAAGGAAATTATTACGGCGGTTGAAGGCGGAAAAGAACTCGTACAAGTAGGATCTGAAGACTAAGACACATTTAATTTAAACAATATGGAGGAAACAACAACAAAGAAAATCATGCTCGCTTTTGAGAAGCAAGAACAAACAACGAACCAGCTCATGGAATATATGATCGGCATGGATCAAAAAATGAACATTTTTGAATCAAAATTTGAGCAGCTAGATAAAAAAATTGATCAGAAAATCGATGCGCTCGACAAAAAATTTGAAACAAAATTTGATTTGCTTTTTGATGCAGTTGGCGATCTTAACGAGAAATTTACCATCATGGACTATAAATTTCTTCAGCTTAAGCGTCAGATGCACGCAACCTAAACAAAAAGTAGGAGTGGCTCGCAAGCCACTCCTACTTTTTGATTTACTTACTGACGCGCTCTACGTATGTTCCTGAGTCTGTATTTACCAGAATTTCATCTCCGGTGTTGATGAACATTGGAACGCGCATCTTGAGTCCGTTATCCAAGTCCGCTTCTTTTGTGACATTTCCAGAAGCTGTGTCTCCCTTCACTGCTGGTTCTGCGTACGCAATGCGGTATTGAATTTTTTGTGGGAGTGCAATCGTCAGCGCGTTGCCCTCATGCATGACAACCGTTACGTCCAATCCTTCCTTGAGATACGGAATAAACTCCGCAATTTCTGCCTTTCCAACAGAAACTTGTTCATACGTTCCATTGTCCATGAAAGTATAGAGGTTTCCGTCATTAAAAAGATATTGCATCTTTTTGTATTGAACATCTTCGAACTCAAGCGTTTCTGCAGACTTGAAGTTGTTTTCAATAACCTTTCCGGATTTCAAATTACGCAAACGCGTGCGCACAAAAGAACTTCCCTTTCCTGGTGAGACACGTTGAAAATCAACCGCCACCCAGAGTTCACCGTTCATACGAATAACGGTGGATTTTTTAATATCATTTGGTGATGCCATAAAAGCTTTAGTGAAACAATTTTTTAGCAGAGAATGGCAACACATCTTCAAGCGATGTTTTTCCGGTTGCAAGCATGAGCAAACGGTCGACGCCAAGGGCGTTTCCAAAACTCGGATTCTGGACGGATGCTAACAGATTTAAGAGATCCTCGTCAATGGGGAATGTTGTTTTCCCTGATTCTCGACGAGTCTTCGATTCCTCATCAAACCGCTTCCGTTGTTCGATTGGATCTGTAAGTTCTGTGAATCCATTGCAGAGTTCTACACCTTTATAATAAAGCTCGAATCGTTCGCCAAACTTTCCGTCAGGCGTGAGTCTCGAGAGAGCCGCTTGATACTTCGGATAGGTGTGGACCAAAATGTTTCGATCCGTAAATGTTGGTTCAATCTTTACAAGGAACAATCGATAGAACAAATCGGATTCCGTATCGGACGCATCGATGTGCACCTCGAGTCTGTTGCAAGCGTCGATCAAATCTTGTTTCGAAGCATTCGCAAGATCCACATCGATCAGTTCTCGAAAAAGATCGGGCACAGACTTACGCTCGATCACTCCCGCTTCACGACCGAATGCGATGAATACTTCGCGCACGAGAGCTTCCGTCTCATCCATGCATGCAAACATATCTGCACCTTGTGTGTACCATTCGAGCATGGTGAATTCTGGATTGTGGATACCACCGAACGATTCGTGATTACGAAATACTTTTGTGAGCGTAAAAATCTTTTGCATTCCCATTCCAAGCA
This sequence comes from Candidatus Uhrbacteria bacterium RIFCSPLOWO2_01_FULL_47_17, assembly GCA_001791305.1. Taxonomy (GTDB): domain Bacteria; phylum Patescibacteriota; class Patescibacteriia; order UBA9934; family GWF2-40-263; genus XYB2-FULL-45-11. Next base: position 299,322 of record MGEI01000005.1, on the reverse strand, counting down.
ATTTCTTCATGGAATACTCTGGGCTTGTGATGAGTCCCGCTGTATACGATCCGCCTTCCGGCGTTTTTACGATCGTCTCGAAGGGCGTGAGCGTTGGTTCAATATCTGGTGAAGCGACCATAAGCGGAGTTTCAACTTCGACATAATTTCGAGAACGCAAAAACGCGCGAATCGTGTCGTTCATCGTTTGGCGATCGTGAATTGTTTCGAGGTTGTGTTGCATAGAAAAACAAAGACGAGGCGATGAGCCTCGTCGCTTGCGTTTATTGTTGTACGAATGGGACCAGCGCCATGATACGAGCGCGTTTAATCGCGTTCGACAATTTGCGTTGATGGCTTTGGCAAACACCAGAGCGCTTGCGTGGAACGATCTTTGCAAAAGACGAAAGAAAACGCTTCATGACGTTCAATTCTTTGTAATCGACATCATCAATGTTGTTGTAGCAAAAATAGCATTGCTTTTTTGCCCCAGCCACAACAGGCTTTGAGTTTTGATTGTTATTCATCATATATTTTAGAATGGAATCTCTTCCATACGAATCTCTTGGTCAGCATTTACGGATGGATCATCTTGCATCTTTGGTTGTGGTGGAGTGAATGCTCCCGCACTCGATGGAGTGCTGAACGCAGATCCTCCAGAGCCAGCACCACCTTTGTTATCAAGCATGATCATGTTTTCTGCAACAATTTCGGTACGGTATCGCTTCACGCCGTCTTGGCCTTCCCAATCTCGTGTTTGCAATCGCCCTTCCACATAAATCTTTTTTCCTTTGTTCAAATATTGTCCGCAAATATCTGCAAGCTTTCCCCATGCGACAATATTATGAAATTCGGTTGCGTCTTGTTTGACTCCATCATTCCCTGTCCATGCGCGGTTTGTTGCAATAGAGAATGAACAGACAGCTTGTCCGCCTGGGGTCTGACGCGTTTCAGGATCACGTGTAAGGTTTCCGATAAGTGTTGCTCGATTCAATGAGTACATAAGAGAGTTGGATTATGTTAAGCGTGCGTCTCACTAAACTTTTTCTGACAGGTCATCTTCCAAGATTTCATCGAGCTTTTTATCGAGCTCTTCCATACTCATGTTTGCTTCTGCAGCAACCATTGGAGCCGCTGTAGCAGATTCAACATGTGCTGGCTTTTCACGCACAAGCGCTGGCTTTTGTTCAACGCGCTTTCCTTCATCTGTAAGAGGTGGAACGTATGCAACGATCTCGAACTTCTTGTTCTCAGCCCCTGGCTCACGTGTGAGCAAAGTGTGGCGCAAAACTTCTTCGTTCAATTCCATGGAACGATTAAAATCCTTGATCACGGCTGGATCTGCATCAAAATGGACGAGCACATAAGATCCATGACGGGTCTTTTTAATGATGTACGCAAGACGAATCTTGCCAATCATCTCATTGCGAAGAATGTTCGCACCGAGCTTTTCCAACTGTGCTGCAATCTTTTTTTGGATTTCTCCAACCTCTGTCTCCGTATATTGTGATCCCACAATATACAAAAGTTCGTACTTGTTCATAGGTTTCGTCTGGCCGCGACGCAAGCGTCGTGGCGACCTTCTTCAGGTCGTGGACAGATAAGAATTATGGCCGGAGTGTAGCGGAATCACTAAAAAACGTCAAGAAATGTGGGGTTAAATCGACAAAATGTCAATGATCGCGTACATTGAGTCACGATATGCAAACGTTTTTCATTCTTGGTTCACATCCAGACCTTGCAAAGGCGGAAATTTTGTCCGTTGTGGGTTTGAATTCAAAGATTCTCCTCGAGTCCTCGACCGTTCTCGTTCTCGAGCATGTCGAAATGCCCCTCGAAGATCTGCAAAACCGCCTTGGCGGTACGATTAAAATCGGTGTGATTCTCGACGAATATCTCGGAAGTGACGCTCGTGCCTGCGCGAATGCGACTGTTGGGAAAGCCTCGGAAGCCACTGGAAAAAACAAGATTACATTTGGATTTAGTGCCTACGACCTTGGAAACCCGAAGGCTGTTCAGCGCATCGCGCGAAGTTTTAAGACGCTCGGAGGGGAAATCAAAAATGCACTTCGAGAAACAGATCGCCCCGTGCGATTCGTCATGGCAAAAGAAGACGCACTCACTTCAGTCGTGGTCGAAACAAATGGCTTGAACGAGTCTGGTGGAGAGTTCTGCATGTTCGCGACGCAGACGTCGATCATTCTCGGCCGCACTTCGACCGTTCAGGATTTCAAAGCCTGGTCTGATCGCGACTTTGGACGCCCCGCCCGAGATTCTCGATCAGGAATGTTGCCGCCGAAACTCGCGCGCATGATGATTAATTTGTCTGGCGCAAATCCAAGCTCATCGACCATCCTTGATCCGTTCTGCGGATCTGGAACCATTCCAATGGAAGCGGCGCTCATGGGATTTAAACACATTATTGGATCGGATATTTCGGAGAAGGCGATTAAAGACTCAAACACAAACACGGACTGGCTGTACGCCAATGTAAGTCGAATAAGACCCATAGGACCTATTTCGAAAAAAAATGATATTTTTTTCCGCGTGTCGGACGCAAAAAATATTGGATCTTGGCTCACGGAACCAGTTGACGCAATCGTCGCCGAAACATATCTCGGTCCACCAAAACACGGATGGGATCGCCCAGCTCTCGAGGCACTGAAGGCTGAACTCATGAAAATGTATCGCGATTCGCTTGCAGCACTCTCAAAAAAATTAAAATCTGACGGAACCATCGTCATCGCATTTCCCGCGTTCGTTGTGAAAAACGAGGTGATCAAGCTTCCATTGAAAAAAGCGATTGAAGACGCGGGGCTCATGATCGACGCGACATGGATCTACAAGCGACCGGATCAGATGACCGCGCGGGAAATTGTACGTATGAAAAAAACACGGTAAAACCGTGTTTTTTTGTTTATACCCCGACACGGAAATGACATGTGTCTCCATCTTGGATGGCATAATCTTTTCCTTCGACTCGAAGCTTTCCCTTCTCTCTTGCACCCGCTTCGCCGAGATCCACGAGATCTTTCCAGGGAATAATTTCTGCACGGATGAATGCCTTCTCGAAGTCTGTATGAATTACACCTGCTGCTTGCGGTGCTTTCGTGCCTTTCTTCACAGTCCACGCGTGACATTCTTTTGGCCCGACCGTTACAAACGTGATGAGGTCGAGAAGCTGATAACACTTTTGAATCATGCGATCGAGTCCGGAGAGTTTGAGTCCGAGCGCATCGAGAAATTCTTTTTGCTCTTCTGCCGGCATTTCCATAATCTCGGATTCCACTTTGATTGAGAGTGGAAGTGCGAGACGACCAGGTCCGAGTGGTGAAATCCAATTTTGATCTCCTGCCGTCGCCTCATCCACATTCACGACATAAAGGATTGGCTTGCGTGTGAGAAGTGCGAAATCTTTCAGTGTTTTTTCTTCATCGTCGGACAACTCGACTGTATTCGCCATGTGTCCCTTCTCGAGAACCTCGAAGATTCGTTTCAGTGCGGCTTCTTCATACTCCATTTCCTTTGTCTTCCCTGCTTTCATTTTTCCCTGGACGAGCGCGAGACGTTTTTCAACAGATCCGATATCGGCCATAGCGAGCTCGATCTCAATCGTCTCCACATCACGAAGCGGGTCGATGTTTCCTTCTACGTGATGAACGTCTGAATTCTCGAAAGCGCGCACAACATGAACAATCATGTCTACTTCACGGATGTTCGAGAGAAACTTGTTGCCGAGACCCTCTCCTTTATGTGCACCTTTTACAAGACCAGCAATATCCACAAACTCGATCGCGGTCGGAATGATTTTCTCAGACGTCGCTTTTGCCGCAAGTAATTTCAAACGCTCATCCGGAACTTCAACAATCCCAACGTTTGGTTCGATGGTACAAAAGGGAAAGTTCGCACAATCCACTTGTTTTTTGGTGAGAGTTTTGAAGAGAGTGGACTTTCCGACATTCGGAAGTCCGACGATTCCGACTTGCAACATATATTTTTGTTTGTAGGGGCGTGGTCGAGACCCGCCCGAAGAATATCGTATCGCGGAGAGTATAACGACGAATCGTGTTTATGTCGAGCGATTGATCTTCAACAATTAATTCTGTATCCTCGACTCACACGGGCCCTTAGCTCAGCTGGTAGAGCGTCTGGCTGGTAGTCAGAAGGTCAGCGGTTCGATCCCGCTAGAGTCCACCAAACGAAACATTCGAATCATAATTCGGATGTTTTTTGAATATTGACATTCTGCCAAAAAAACAGTACTCTTTTGTGTTCCCACGTTCCTTTTCCCCACAACAAAGAGGTCAACATGAAGCATTTGAGTCCGAAAGTCCCGAAAGTTCTCGCAGCGGAACTGATTTTAGAACGCTGCATTGGGACGCACGGCGTATGGGCAGATCCCACACGCTACCGGTTCCAATGTTGGACACGCGATTTTGCGCTCGCGATTTTGCCGCTTCTCATTGAGCGCAAAGAGTTTGCGATCGCTCGAACGCATCTTCAAGAGCTCACAAAGCGCGTCCGCAAAAACGGACAGGTTCCTATTCTTTTTCTCGACAAGACCCTCCCGTTTCTCACAGACAAGATTGTGAAAAGCATTCGTGACCGAAAGGTTTCGTTCATGCTTCGTCGATTTGCATCAGGAAACCTTTGGAACCTCACGCCGGGAACGCGTGACTCCGAAGTGGCCTATCTTGTGGCCGTGCACGAATATGCGTTTGCTTCTCATGACCAAACGCTCATCACTGAAAACCTGAGCGTTCTCAGTCGTGTGATGCATTACATCGAACACAGCCTCATGACCGACGGTCTTCTCGTCGGTTGCGACTGGCGTGACACCATGCATATTGAGCTTGCTCAAAGTGCGCTCCTCACGAACAACACCCTTCTGTATCGCGTCTATGATCTCATGCGTCAAAAGCCAAAAGCGCATTGGATGCAGCATCGCGTGAACCAAAAGTTCTGGAACGGAACGTCTTACCAAGACGCGCCGAACCGCGAACAGTTTGATCCCCTCGGTGGCGCGCTCGCTGTGCTTCACGGCGTCGTTCCGCGTGATCGTTACACAAGTGTGATCGAAAGCTTTCGCTCGGTGGATTCGCCTCATGGCGTCACCATCAAATGCAAGCACAATCCGTTTGGTCCAGAAGAGCAAGAAGTCATCAAACGTACCGACGGTGTGGTCGTCTGGCCGTTCATCGTTGGCTTCAGCATCCTCGCCCTCATCAAGATGGGTGAAATGGAATTCGCCCGCGAACAGTTCGAAAAACTGAACGCACTGAACGGGTTTCGCGAATGGTATGACCCGGCAACAGGAAAAGGTTTCGGTGCTCACGAACAGCTCTGGAGCGCCACGCTCTATCTGCGTACCGTTCATGCATTTGAGCACGCACCAAAATAACTCAAAACCCAGGAGAGCTGATGTCGAATTCGGAAATCATGCGGCGCATGCGCAACCTCTCCATTGAAGCTGCAGATGCACTCTGGGCAATCCGAAAAAACAAGAAACCAGATCGGAATCCAGAAGATATCTGCCGTGACATCGAACAACATCATCCGGCCGTCGCACTCGCTTTCTCCGCATTGCAAAATCCCCCAATCCTGAAACGTATGCATGGTTATTGCGGGGATGCAGCAAGGGCACTGAAAACGGGCGCATCTGAACGCGCCATGATCGATATCAATCAAGACATTCACAGACTCCGTCCGGAAGTCGATCATATTCTTGCGCAACTCGAAGCAAACTAAGAAAGCCTGATCCGAATTTATTTCGGATCTTTTTTTATGCTGTATAATTGCATCGTAACAAAACGTGGGCGGGTTGTGACCAGCCTCGCGGCCAGGCGGGCCCGCCCCTACGAATATTTATTATGGACATCTTTTCGATCCTCTTTATTGTCGCCGGTCTGTGTCTTTTTGAAACCATCTCTTCGATCGACAACGCGATCATCAACGCCGAAGTTCTTCACACCATGAGTGCAAAAGCCAAAAAATGGTTTTTGTTTTGGGGAATTATCTTTGCGGTCGTGATGGTGCGCGGACTCTTGCCATGGATCATCGTTTGGTTTGCAACCCCAGGCCTCGGTCCCATTGAAGCGTTCACCGCAACATTCAGCGGCGATCCGCATGTTCTCGAAGCCGTTGAAAAATCCGCCCCGATCTTGCTTGCAGGTGGTGGTACATTCCTCATCTTTCTCTTTTTTCACTGGCTCTTCCTCGAAGACAAGCACTTTGGACTTCCACATGAAAAGTTCTTTCTCCGAAACGGCATCTGGTTTTACTCCGTCGTCTCCATTTTCCTTGCCGTCCTCGTCTGGTACATGATGAAAATAAATCCAGTCATGGCATTCGGTGCCGTCATTGGTTCAACCGCGTTTTTCATCACGCATGGGTTTAAGCAAAACGCAGAAAAGGCAGAGGAGTTACTTATGCACTCCGGCAAAAGCGGATCATTCGGCATGTCAGATCTTTCAAAGATCATGTTTCTCGAAGTCATTGACGCAACGTTCTCCATCGACGGCGTCCTCGGCGCCTTTGCGTTTACCCTTTCCGTCCCACTCATTTTGGTTGGAAACGGACTCGGTGCGATCGTCGTTCGTCAGTTCACGATTGGAAATATTGATCGCATCAAAAAATACATCTTTCTTAAAAACGGCGCCATGTATTCCATTCTCGTCCTCGGAGGCGTCATGATTGTCGACAGCTTCGGCATTCACGTTCCAACATGGTTCTCCCCAGCTGTCACGTTCATCATCGTTGGTTACTTCTTTGCGAAATCGAAACAGGCAGCGTGAAAAAAGGGGTCAGGTCTGGAATCTGGAATTTTATAATTCATGTTCTGATTTTTGATGATCTTTCAAAATCTTTCCGATTGTTGATTGATCCAACCGAAGCTGTCTTGCAATTTCAGTATTCAGATAACCACATCGAATCTTGGCGAACGCAATCCCTGCATCTCGATCTCTCACAAACATTTCATCAAAAATTGTTTCCAAACTCGGTCGTCCAATAATTCGTTCCGTACGAGGTAAGTCTTTGTTTTCATCCTCTCCACCAAAGTTTTCCCAAATCCAACTCACGAACTGAGGGCTTCCAAGCAAAACTCCTTCTTCAATTTTTTCGAATGGAGAATCTAAGTTGATACCTCGTGCAACAAATTCCGCATATGATGCAGTTGAGGTCTGTTTATTTTTGCCAAATAATCCACGAATCCAATCCGTATGCAACCAGTTAGATGCTTTTCGCATGCCAGCCGTATCCAAATAACTACTCCAATAATATTTTTCCGGATGATCCACCATGTTTGCTCGCACAGGATTTAAAACAATATATCGTGCCACTTCAAGCAAATAAGATTCTTTTTCGATAACGAATGATTTAAACCGACCCTCGAATAAATGGCCTACGCGTTCGTAGGTTTGATTAAAAGCTTGTGTGTAATTCCCATTCAAATCTCGCATAGTCTGCGATAGATTTCCATCAGGAGTTTCAACAAGGAGATGGTAATGATTATCCATCAGACAATATGCGTGACAGATAACATTGTGCGTTTCAACAATATCGGATAGTTTTTTCAAAAAAAGATGACGGTCTCCATCGCAAGAATAAATAGGGCGACGTTCATTTCCGCGACATGTAATGTGATAAAGGGCGCCTGGGTACTGGATTCGAAGTGGGCGTGTCATAAAGATTTAAACAGATATGAATCAATTTCAAGGCATTATACCAAAATTCCAGATTCCAGACCTGACCCCTTTTCTCACCTTTTCTCACCACAACAAAAACATCGTGACAGAATCACGATGCAGCTTCGACAAGTTTTTTCTGTTCCCGAATCGGGAAGACAATGAGTGCAAGAAGGCAAAGAACGAATCCAATGACGAGTGGGTAGCGCAGATCCATTGTTGAGACAATCGCCGCAAGAAAGATGAGCGGAATATCGACGATACTTTTCAGCATGTTCAGATTCGACAACGTTGTTGCACGACTTTTTGAATCAACATGTTGATTCACAAGGTGAGAAAAAGCCGGTTCGCGCAAGATGGACGTGGTAATAATGACAAGGTACGCCACAAAGAGCAGGATCGGAATGGATGAAACAAACCCGATAATGTACATAAGGACAGAACCGATCGTTGTCCATGTCATGAAGGAAGCCATTCCGAAACGTTTCTCGATCGCTCCGAGATACCACGTTCCAAGAAATCCAAATACACTCGAAAGAAAGTAGAAAATCCCGAGCCAAATAGCGGAGACGCCGTGCTCGGAAAGAATGGGTTGGTACACACGCCAGGTGAAAAAAGCTCCGGTGAACACCAGAATTTTATTGACACTGATGCGCAACATCCACGGATTCTCTCTGATGGTTTTCACGCTTTCCGCAAAAATCCCAATCTCTTCTTCCAAAACCCGCTTCACATGAGGCGGTTCTGTGAGAAAAATGAAAATGCCAAACGCAACAAACGCGGTCACAACATCCACCCAAAGCAAAATACAGTATTGAGCTTCGGTAAGATCACTTGCGACAAATGCTCCCATCAGCGGAGTAAACGTTTTGAAGATTTGTTTCGCAGCGCTTTGTTTTCCATTTTGCGCGAGCATTTCCTCTTCACGACCAACCGCACTCAAGCTTTCATACAGCATTGCTTCTTCTGTTCCAGAAAAACAGGAAAAAGCTGCAGACATGAGAATGAACTGAAACACAAATTCCCAGTAGTCCGTCGCATACATGCGATGCACCTGAGAAACCATGAATAGCACTGTGCCGATCAGCATGGTTTTTTTGCGTCCAATCACATCTGACAGGTACCCACTTGGAACTTCGCACACAAGTGCAGTAAGCGACCAGACGATCGTGAGATAAAATATCTGATCCATTTTGAGTCCGCGCGTCTGATAAAACAGAACCATCACGGCGGCGAGCGCTTTTGTTTCAAGGAACGCTCGTCCCCAAAACAGAAGTCGCAAATTACGAAGCATGTATCTGGACGCTTCCAAGGAACCTCCGTTTGGAAAGAGCGAGAGCACACCCTAGCACACTCAAAACAAAAAAACGACCCTTCTTTCAAAGTGCCGTGAGTGTGGACTTCAGGAGGCGTAGCGGTAATCGGGCACTTTCTGCTTGCGAACCGATTCTTTGCGAGGCGATTCATCCCAGAGGAATTCAGGCGCGGGCAAGGAGAACGGATTCGGGGCTTCTGGAGCACGGCAGCCGCCAATACCACACTGAAGAGGAACATCTTGACTGTGACGCTTCTGCATTGGGAACCCCTGTGTGCCGACCGAGCTTACCTTGGAGGCAGCTTTTGTGCACTGGCGCCCCTAACAGGAAGAGGCTAACGCGGTGTGAATCTGGTCAACGATGTGCGGGGTGTTCGAAGCGTGTCAGATGGTCCCTCCACGGGAAGCATGCTAAACAAAAACACCCGCAGACGCAAGGTGTTTCGTGTGGATAGACTAAGGAACCATCCCCTTCAACTTTTGTAATCGTGTCTTAACAATCTGATTTTCTGGATTTAATTTGAGGACAACTTCAACTTCTTTAATAGCACTTGCGCGATCTCCGAGTTTTTCATACACCGCGGCAAGGAACCAATGAGCATCGCTGTACGAAGGTGCGAGTTCAATCACGCGTAAAAACACTTGCTTTGCGCGCTCCAAATCTCCCGCGCCCCCTCTTTTACTATAAAGTGTTCCGAGCTCAAATCGCACTCCAACATCTGTCGCATTAAATTTCTGAACGCTTTCAAGTTTCTGAATGGCGAGATCCAACTTCCCTCTTCGCTCATAGACCAATGCGAGTTGAAAATGCGCCGGAGCAAAATTTAATTTCAACTCTGTAGCTTTTGTAAACGATTTTTCTGCGTCATCAAGCGCGCCTTGCCAATCTTTTTTGGCTTGCGCAGCGATCACCGCATCTTTAGATCCTGTAAGAGGAAGAAGTGTGTCCGCGAGGGCAAGATGGGTTTTTCCAAGTTCATTCCAATGATTTGGATTTTGTGGCTCAAGCTCGATCGCACGCTTGTACGCATCCACAGAAAATAAAGCTGATTTATCGACAAGTCCTGTGAGTGACCGATAAATCTCTCCGCGTGTGAGCCAGTTTGAAACAACGTGTGGAGATAAGGTGGTTGCACGTGCAGAGGCATTTACCGATGCGGCAACAAGCGCTTGGAGGTATTGCTTGGATGTATCCGAAAGCGCGCTGTTTGGTGAAACAGCTTTTAATTCGTCCTGAACGCGCAGCAGAAGCGCCGCGGAAAGATTCCGCACGTAATCATCATTCCATCGATTGAGCGTTGCCGCACGATCAAGCTCACGCACAAGGATTTGTGTATCAACGCGTGATCGATCCGCACGAATAGCCTTTGCATAAGCGATCTCTGCAGTATATCGACCTGTCGTTAAGAAAATCCCAATAAAGAGCGCAAAGAGGAATCCCACAAATAGCACGGCCGATAAAAGCGCAATCGCTTTATTGCTTGCAAATTTGAGATGTGTTTCTTTTTGCAACAAACGTGCAGCAAGCAAACCGGAAAAAAGCATGAAGGTTATGACGAGCCCGCCATTAAACGGAATAAGAAATACCGCAAGCGTGATCGTGAGCCATGGAACAAAGACGTGAAACAGTTCCAACCATTCGTCTTCTTGTTTTTGCTTGAGCAACAATGAAATAGCGCCCAAAAAGAGAGACAAAAGAAAGGCGAAGAAAAGAGCAATCCCAACATAGCCGACGGTTGGAGCAAGGGTGAGGGCGAATGAGGACGCGCGATCAAAACGCGTATTCCAAAAATCCGTTTCGTTGATGGAGCGTGGGTGAAATTTTGCGTAGTTGATTCCGTATGTTCCAGGACCCGTCCCAATCCAAGGATTATGCTCGCGCATCACCTGATTTGAAATGTCGATACTCGCACCCATCGAAGGAGTTACCTCAAGCGGAAGACGCGTTTTAAATGGGCTAGGCAAAAAAAGCCAAAACAACAGACTGATCACACTCAAAATAACGGGAACAAACAGCGTTTTTGTGGAAGGGAATGCGCGTGATCGAAAAAGGGCGAAGATAAAAAGAATGGCGCAGCCGAATAAAAGCATGAGCCAAAGCATGGCATAATCGATCAGCAAAAGAAGGGTGAGCGTTTCAAGCAACAAAAGAACAAAAAGTCCGATGACCACAATCTGTTTCCATCCTTTCTTGGAGCGAAACGCGTGTGTCATGAGACGAGACACGCCAAACAAACTCATGATGATGAGAAAGGCAGCTAATGTATTTACTGTTCCAAGCGTGTTAAACGAAGAAACAGCAAGAGAAGGAAAAAAAGGCACGAGTGAAATTCCAAAGACGGACAAAACGCCAATGAATCCCGTAAGGCTTGCACTTGCAAGCAAAAGAACCCAAGGAGCGTTTTGCATGCGCAACTCTGTTTGAAAGATCGTGCAAAGATAAAAGAGAAGGGCGAGTCCAATCCATGTAAGCACGCTTGTGTATTCTGCGCCTCCTGTTCCAATCCACGATGCATAAGGCGCGAGGGAAAAAAACGCAGAAATTCCAAATGCGACACAAAGCAAAAGAGGAAAAAACAGGATCCACCCAAGCCGGACGTGCGTTTCTTTTTTAGCAAGCAAAGAACCGATGAGCAAAACAAATGCTGTGCAAACGGAAATCAACAAAAGAGACTGCTTGTTGATTTCAAGCGGATCGAGGGTGAACGGAAGGAAAAAAAGGGGAAACAGGAATAGAAATCCTTGCAAGACCCAATGTGCGGCCGCTGAAAGCTGATGTGAAATCGAAGAGGTGTGCATCATATCGCGTCAATTTTATCACGAAACCAAAAACAAAAATAACTCGTGTGGGGAACGAGTTATTTTTGTTATGAAATTGTGGACACAGAAAGAACACGACCCTTCAAGAAGAAGACGTCGGCGCACTTGCACTTACGTTTTCAGCGGGAGAATCGACAGATGTTGTGCTCGAGCTCGTCGAGGATGCAGAATCAGCTGGGGGTTCTGTTGGGGTTGATGCTGTGAGTGTCTCTTGTGCAGCAACATTCGTAACGAATGGTTCCGTGTTTGTTGACTCAACAGGAGAACTCGAGCTCGCACTTGTCGCGGCTGGGGCCTGTGCATCCGTTTTAGAAACAGCTGCAGGGGCGGTTACATCGGAACTGACAGGTGTCTCCGTTGTTGTTTGTGACGCTATTTCGGTCACAGAGACAGGAGCTGAAGATGTAGTGACTTCCGCAACAACCGGTGCGGTTATTTTTTCTACTGGCTCAAATCCTTTTCGGTAACCCGTAACAACCCAGTCGAACTCTACCTCTGACGCGTTTCCTCCAAAGCTCTTCACCACAAAGTGGTTCTGATCTTTTTCGGACACATAGAGAGAAACCGGACCATTTGGTGTTGCGACCACGCGTACTGGAGCGATTGCAGAAATGGCATTGCCAAAGTCTGGATTAATATCCATGTAACGAACTTCCACCTGTCCATCTTTTAATGTGGCCGATCCAGAAAGGGTAATAACCGCTTCTGGTGAAGTGACCGCAACGGTTTCAACTTTTTGATTATTGTTTCCGGTAATCACCGTTTTCAACAAACCTTCCGTCTTGATTGTTCCATCCATTTCAATGCTCCATGCATTTGTCAGACCGGCCAAGCGACCGATGTTTGAAATTTCATTTCCATTCATGTTGATTGTTCCGCCCATGGACAGCGTCATCATGGATTCACTGTTCGATAATCCAAACAAAGATGCACGATTATCCGCACCAGGAGTTGTGCTTGTCGCTTCTCCACCCCAATATCCGGCGGAAACGAAGACGATGATTTTTCCTTGGGTACCTTCAAACGGCTCAAGGGCATATCCAACAATTGGACCAGCCTTTGTGGCTTTCATCGCAGATCCTTCTGTACTTGATGTTGTGAGTGGATCACCAACAGCAATCGTACCATTCTCGAGGTTCACGTTTGTTGGAACGCGTCCCGCAAGCGCAATTGGATAAGAGCCTGGTGTGTTTTCACCGGCCAAGAATCCTGGGCGTGTGGAAACGATTCCGGCAATAGAACGTTCGTTTTTCTTTGTTGAACGTTTAACATGTTCATTTGTTGAAGAGAAGACCACAACATCTCCAGAATCAAGCACTTCGCTTGATGGGAACATTTCTGCAAAATCGTAAGATCCTGTGGACCAACCACTTGCGTTTGTGCGTATGAAGTCTCCGCCTGGCCCTGCGGAACCATCGTAATAAATATATTTGTCTGTTTGGATTCCGCCGAGGTTGGATGGATAAATCTTTCCTCCAACAACCATATCACCAGCAACCTGCATGGTTCCCGCATTTGTAATATAAGCGACTTCGCTGTCGGTTGTATTACGAACAGACAAACGATAATTCGTTCCATCTGTCACCTTATTTTTAAACATCATGGAAACCGCTTCCGCCAGATTACCGTTCCATGCAGAACCACGAAGCGCAAGACCGTAAGAATCGAATGTTGTGGTTGATGCAGAAGCTGTGCCGACGGGTGCGACAATGACGTTGTCTGTAAGCAACGTCGAAGTACCGTCATTTCCGATCATGGAACCGAAGTACCAAGAGTTTGTCACCTGAACGATAACCTGACCCGTAACACCGTTCAAATCTGACAAAGCGATACCAATTACACGACCAGCAAGGGTTGCTTTCATTCCTTTTCCTGGTGTCGAAGAGACTGTGATGTAATCTCCGGCTGTGATTGCCCCATTTTGATTCGTAACATTAACAGGAATACGTCCAACCAAGGCGATTGGTTGTGGATGTGCACCTTGATCAAGCACATCTGTTCCGATCGTTTGGTTTGGAGAGGTTGAAACAACTCCAAACACTCTTTCGCTCTGGCTTAATGTTGCGGCAGAAAGAACAGCAATCGTTTTTTGGACGGTTCCTGGCAAAATTTCTCCTGTAAATGCATTACTTTCTGATGTATTGTAAGTAAATTTGGTATCTGTTATCGCCACAATATCTCCTTGTTGTACGGTTCCATCTGTCTCATGCCACTCTGCATAGTCAGCTGGAGCACCAGAACATACAACGATATCTCGCGCAGCACTGCTTGCTGCATCCAAGTTTGCACCACTATGACAAAGTCCGTTTGTAGTTGCTGTTCCATTCAATCCAACAGACAAACGACCGACGGTTCCATCATCGATCACATCGAGCAATACATTTGTTCCATCTGTCACACTGAGCGTACCTGTCGCTCCGATTGCAATTTTTGGCGTTGTACTTGCAAGATTGATTTCTGCATCCCAACCTGTTCCAACGTTTATTGCGTTCGCAGTTATATTCCCATCTGTATCCTGAGACACATTTCCAATATCCAATCCTCTGATGATCTGGCCTGTAAAGTCGGATGTAACTGTAATGTTTCCAATTTCAATGGCTTTAAATTCATTGTTCGAGGATGTTGTTGCAAGCGTGAACGCGTCCACCTCCATGATATTGATAAGGTCAGAACCGTTTGCAGTAAGACCAGGAGTCAGCACGTGAATATAAGCACCGTTGATATTGTCAATATCATACTCAAGTGTTAACAAATCAATTCCATCGGTACCTGTTGCCGTATCACTAACACCAAGACGAAAAATGTCGGCCGTTGGCGTTCCGTCCCCATCAAAGTTTATGGATTGACCGTCAATAATAGCAACATTAAAATCTCCTCCGGCAATGTCCAAAGCGTTTGCGGCATGCGTGAGTGTCACATCACTGTTGTCAAAATTAATCACACCACCAGATGCAAGAAAAAGGTCTGACCACATGTTGTCTGTGTCTCCAAGAGAATTACCGTTGGACGTGGCCGGAGAAAAATCATCACCATCCAAATAAAGCTCGAGGGTTCCACCAATAGAAACATCAAAAGATGTTGTCGCATTAATATCTTTATCCCAACCGCTTCCGATATTAATCGCATTTTCTGTTCCATTCCCAGGAGTTGTAATCGTTGCAATATCAATTCCATTTAATGTTCCCGCAGCGGGCCCTACCCCGATCGTGCCAAGAGCTCCAACTCCATTCACACTCATACCGTTCATGAACCCACCTGTGACGATTGCAGAATCTGGAATCACTACATCAAATCCATTTGAAAATACACTTCCTGCTGTTCCTGTAATTGCAGAGAGACTCGCTCTAAACGCACTCTCTCTCATGAGACTTCCAGCAAAGTTTGCTGTTGCGGCTGGTGAGGTGATGTTCGCTCCATACCAAGAAAACGTTCCTGCAGCTGTGTCTTGCATTAATGCGCCGCTGCTTGCAACGGTTACACCACTTACAACTTCTGTACCGGCCCCGCTGCGTGTTTGTCCTTTTGTTGTTAACGCTACATTTGTCATGTCAAGTCCGTTAGCACCCGTAAGATTTGTGAGGTCAAGAACCAAACCTGTAAATGCCCCCGTGGATTGGGTGACGGCCCCACCATAAGCAAAATTCAATGCCGTCCCACTTGTCCCGCGCAGATCACCATACAACAACGTACCCGATGTCAACGCGGTGTCATTTAATGTAAAAGCGGAAGTTGTGGTGGTTCCCGTTGTTGCCGCACCAGTAAGAGCAACGGTTCCACCTTTAAGGTTAAGCGCAGAGCTTGCGTGTGTGTTTCCAATCGTAATTGTATCCGCTGTTGTTCCTTCTGTTGCAATGTTAATCGTGTTTGCAGAATCTACGGTCACACCACCAAAATCAATCGTGGAGTCGTCGGTGAGCAAATCATCAAACAGATTGATTGTGGTCGCTTGAGACTCCAAATTCGCACCCATGAGAATCAAACCTGCTGATGTAATTTCCCATGCACCACCTGCATAAATATACGTGGAAGAATCTACGTGTGGATTTCCAATAATAATGTCTGATGGGTTCGAACCTCCGGTTCCAATATCAATAGCCGTCCCTCTTATGTCCGACGTCGCACCTGTTGCACTTCCAATCACAATTGCATCGGTTCCTCCTCCTGTTCCAATATAAACGTTATCCGCTCCAGTTGCAGCAAATCCTGCAATGCTAATCGTGTGTGTTCCGGTACCGCTTCCAATGTTAATGGCGCTATAGTTTCCAGATCCATTTCCCAAATTGAGTGCGGTGGTTGCCGCGCCACCCAAAGAGAGCGTGGTGGCGTTTGTATTAAAAAGCGTTGCGGTTGTTGCGGTTGTTGTGAGATCCCCGTCTGAAACAGCCAAGTCTCCCGTCACGGTCACATTTCCAACCGTACCCCCATCCGCAATGAGCATAAGATCATTTCCTATTCCATCCTCAAACGTAATTGTTCCCGCATTTTCAATACTGATGCTTGTTGATGTATCTGCAAAACGAATTTGGGAATCCCAGGTATCCCCAATGTAAATAGCCATTTCATTTGCATCAGAGTCAGCTGCGGAAAGATTCCCTATATTAATTCCGTAAACACTGTCAAAGTTTACCCCCGTTCCTAAGTGGTCTACTGCGTTTGTGGTTGTAACTTTCAATGCTGAATACACGTCCTGACCATCTCCCGCCCCTGTTGTAAATGCAATCGCAAGACCTTCTTCTGTTGAAGCTGCCTGCGCAGTTTTTGTAATATTTACGTCATCTGTTGCATCTAATGTAACATTAAAATCTCCTCCAGAAAGATTGAGGTCCCCATTTGAAACGAGAATATCTCCAAGAGACAAAGTAAGTGCGGTTATCCCGTCTGCGGAACCGGCAATCACGGTTGCTCCTGTGGTTGCGGCAACATCAAAGCCAGTGAAATCGATCACAGCAGTTGTTCCTGAGAGAGTGTTTGAACCGAGCCTGATTGCCGCAGTTCCAAACGAAGCTGCGGTAAAATCGATTCCGTAAGTAAAATCTGTTCCCGCACCACCGGCGGCAAATAGAATTCCGGCGCCAACCGCATCATCCGCATCTGTGTTTTGAAGAACGAGTCCGCCATCGAGACCCTCTGTCGAAGCGGCATTATCGAGGAGCAGTCCGTACTGTGAAGTTGTTGATGATGTGCCGTCTTGTGCCGTTACGGTAAGATATAATCCATTTTCTGCTGTCGCATTTGTGAGCGTTCGTGAAAATTGAAATGTTTCTCCTGCGGCTCCGGTGATCGATGTAGCCGCATCAAGTGCGAGTGCATCCGCAAAATTATCAAAATCAAGGACATTGGAAGCAATTGAAAGTGCACCACTCGCGACAAGCGTGGCATCACCGCTCAAAGCAACGGACGTTGCGACCTCTCCCGCACTACCGACCAAAATATTTCCTGAAGTAAGGGTTGCAAATTTAGAAAAATCAATTGCGGCAGATGTATTTATGTCTGCGTTTAAAATTGTTCCGTCTGTTATCATGGTTGAAGTCACGCCTCCCGTGTCACCTGTTGTGACGACCGTTCCGGTTGTATTCGGAAACGTGATGATTTTGTTTGTTAATGCCGGATCTGTAAACGCAAATGTTGTTGTAATACTGTTGGTTGTTGCGCCCTCAAACACAAACGGGTAAGTCCCAAGGAACTTTGCCGATGAGAGATCAAAGTTCTCTGTGGCCGATGTACGCACCAAACTTGTAGAGTCAATTCCATCAATATTTTCTGCGTTGAGCGCATATGGCGCGGCTGTCATGCGCTTGCGTGGCGTCATCTCAGAATCCGAACCAATCGTAATGCCAAGATAAACAGCTGCGTTATCCGAAAAGACTGTATCAGCAATGGCTGCATACGGAGTCGCATGCGCTGTATCTCCTAAATTTTCACTGAACAAACCCGAACTCAACGTGACTGTGCGCGCCGTAGAGGTCGCACAGCTTGAACTCGAGTTTGACCACAAACACGTTCCACCGGATGAAGCGTCATATAATTTAAACACGATAGAAAGCGAGGCGTCTGTCACCGGAACTCCATTTGCATTTAAGACGCGCCCTTGATAGCTCACGAGATTCGGCGGTGTTGTTGCCGCACGCGCAACACCAACCATGGTCACAAAAAATGTAACCATGAGAAGGAACGATGCGAATTGTCTGCGCACGTGCGTTGACATACCTCCGTGTGTTAAGTCGCTTTCGTAAATAAGTTAACGTCCATCGAGAAATCTTTTGCCTCTTTGTCTTTTCTGAAGTCGATTGGATTGACCTGTGTGGATCGATATCCTTCCTTTTCGAACACGGCATAGTACTCGGCCGGTCCGAGAAGGAAGGAGTATCGTCCTTTGGCGTCGGTGACTTGTGTTTCAAGAAGCTTGTTATATTTCGGCTCAAAAATACGCGCGACCACATTTGCGACCGGACGGCCGGTATTTTTGTCGTAAACAATTCCCCAAGATTTCGGTTTGCGAGGTTTCGCGAGTCGCTGCACTAATAGATAGATTCCGATTTGTAGAAGCACCATCGCGGCCGCAAGCACGTTCGGTCGGATGATCGCTAAAACAATGGAAGCAATGACGCCAAATAAGGCGATGGAGTGCTGAATCACGCGTAAACGCGCATGCCATTGAATACTCTTTGGTTCATGAAATTCCGCTGCAACAGATGGATCGAGCGGGATATTAGGGGTAATAACCGCATCGGCATCTGTCACGCGTAACAATTCTCCATGATATAAGTCGATGAATTGTACGTCCTCTTTTTTCTCTTTGAGATGTTGAGTAGGGAATTGAAACCCTGACTTTGTGACCGTCAGACGATAAAGTCCTGGCTGAACCAAGAAAAAGAATCGTCCACCTTTGTCCGTCACACGACTTTTCACCAATTTGCCTGGAAGCTCTTGCTCGTCTTTTACCTGATAAAGACGCACAACAGCGAGACCAATTGGCTCCTTACTGACCGCGTTAAAGATGACTCCGAAGGACTTTCGTTTGCGGCGCCCAAAAAAGAGGACTGGCGCGGTAAAAAGATATTGAACAAACGGAAGAAAATCGAATGCCGCTGTTAACACGATGACACTTGAACCCGCAGAAACAACGAGCGTTGGAACCGAGACATCCGCAGCGGTTTGCACCGCTGGAATGGAACGAACGGTTTCAAGACTTTCGGTGACTGCCTGGACGGCTTTTGACTCTGAAATCTTTTGAATCGTTGCTGTGATCTGTTTCACAGTCCCTTGATTGACAACCGTTGCAAGCACGGCTTCCGTCGCCGTTTGCAAAGGGCTTTCCTCTTCTTTGACAAGAGATGTCATCAAGATGCGTGGATTGACAATGTTATTTTTCACATCGAGCACAGGTGTGTCGATGGAAGCATACATATCACGTTCCGCATGGACAAAATAAAGTCCATTTGGAACATACCAAGCAAACGATCCGTTTGTTGTACTCGTCGTTGGATTTTGTGCGCCGTAGGGTGAACCATCCCATACGAGACCATTTCCAGGACCTTGATACAACGTCACGGTTGTTCCCGCCATGCCTGTTTCTTCTCCATCGATGATTTCATACGTGATGCCCGGAGCGACAACACGAAGAAACGAAGAAACATTCTTGGTTTGGCCGTTTGTGTATTCAACAAAAACGGTTACGGGATTGAGCGATAATTCGCTCGGTGTTAAGACGTCGGCCTCATAAAAAAGAACGGATGCCGTCTCTGTAGACGCCGCGACCACAATGGACGCGGAGACAGATGAACGGCTCACCTGTGTCACAGGACGCAAAATGTACGAGTCGGCACCGATCGCGAGCGTTACGCGATCAACACCGGTTCCAAGCGTGTTTGCCGGTACCCGAATAAGCATTGGGGTGCGAGGCAAAACTTCAATGTATCCATTGGTGCTTGATAACTGAATGGTTCCGATTCCAACAGTGATCTGAACATCTGCAAATGTGAGCGTTCCTGCTCCTGACCCGGGAGCAGTTGGTTCAACGGTTTTGCAATCTGACGAACAGATAAACGTGGACTCGGACTGGTCACAGATTCCATTGCCACATGAACTTCCAACCGTTGTGGAAGGAGGCACGCCTGGTTGTGTCGTTTGGACCGCACAATCAGCTGAACATGATGTGGCTGTTTCTGGAGCTGTGCATACATTATCGCCGCAGACTGACCCCGGTTGCCCCGGCTGAACTGCAGGGGGTGCGGAGCAATCGGCTGAGCATGAAGAGGCAGATTCTGTTGCGCTACAGACCTGATCTCCACATACACTTAGCACCTCTATTTCTGGAGCGCTTGGTTGACCCGAGATAAGCGCGCCAGAAGCGAACTGCGAAGCTGTGTCTTTTGCAAAGACACCAAAATAATACGCTGTTTTGTTTGTAAGATTCGTTTGAACGAGTGTTTGGGATGTGCTGTTATTCAAAACAACCACACAGGAAGAATCTGTTGGACCATTTGGAAAACCAGAAAGACATCGCAAAACACGCACGCCCGCAAAATCATCCTCTGCTGGGTTTGTCCAGTTAAGGGTGAGTGTTTTATCTCCTGAAGTGATCGTTAAACCCGCAACGTTTGTTGGTGGAAGATTCGCAAGCGTAACGAATGTTTGATCAGAAGATGTCGCAAGATTCGAAGACGCATCCTGTGACTTCACACGGAAATGATAGGTGGAATTACTTTGAAGTCCACTCAAAATAAACGTATGGCTCGTTGCAAGCGTCGCACTCGTCTGCGTTGCACCGTATGCCGTTGTAAGCCCATAATCAATCGTTCCCGTTGCAGCCTCATTGGTACTCCAACTCACTGTTGCGCCCGACTTTGTGATGTTCGTAACAACAATATTGGAAATAACTGGAGCTGTTTCATCGATCGTATTAAATGTCTGTGTTGCGGACGTTGCAATATTATTCGATACATCTGCGGACTTCACCTGAAAATAATACGTCTTCCCTTCTTGCAAACCTGCAAGAGAAATCGTGTGACTCTTTACCAATGCTGAATCCAACACAAATCCCAATTCAAAGGAATCTGTCAATCCATAATTGACACGTGAGCTCGAATCTTCGTTCGTCGTCCAACTAATCGTTGCGCTTGTTTTTGTAACGTTGCTTACAACGATTTGTGAAATGACAGGTGGAGTTACATCCACTTGATTGGGGGGAGGTGTACAATTTTGGGTACAACTTACGCCACTGTCAATTGAAACACTTGGAACAGTTGCGGTTACGGAAATAGCGTTCGAATTTGAATTGATTGGCAAAACAATCGCCCCAGAATCACTAAACGTACCACCAATCGTCACAAAATGATTTGCGGCCGTTGATGGATTCGTGATTCGGTTTGCACCTGTCCCCGAACTTGTTGCGTTTGTTCCAATACGAATACGCACAACGCTTGTTGCCGCAATAGCACCACCATCGCCCGCACAAATCGTCACGGTCAAAATATTCGATGAGAGAGCAATGGATGCTTTTTCAGAACCTGCGCACGTTGCAGCTGTTGTCATTTCTGTTCCATCATCTGCTACATCAACATCATCTTCGATGATCGACGTTGTGGTGAAACCTGAACCAAACGTGAGTGTCACCGTTTGACCCTCTGAAATACCTGAAGGAGTTGTAAAGAGCACCTCATGATTGGCTGACTGTGATGTTTGAAGCGTTGTAGCGTAATCATTTGCACTCGTAACGGTTGCCGCGCTTACTCGAACAGCCGCCACAAGCGCCGTCATAATGACCGCGATTGAAACAATGTTCGAAATAATGGACAGCCGTTTTTGACACACACTACGTTTTTTTAATTTTTGAAATATATCGATATCCAAGAAACACGAGACCGAGGAAGAATAAAGACGTTAGAAGGAGTTGATATGGGATGTACCAAAATGAAGTTGTTGCGCGAATTGGGTCAAATCCTTCTCCGAGATTCACAGAGAGCGTTGCTTGTATTGGACCAATCGCGAAAAGTCTTGTCTGATCTTGTAAGATAGTCAGAAACCTATTCGGTTTCTGACTCGTGACCGAAATCGATCTTGTTGACATGGGAAGGACTCGATGTTTTGCTTCGTTTGCGTCTCTAATCTGCAGTGTTCGACCAAATAGATCTTTCAGCTCAATCGTTCCTTCTGGAATTGTATAGACATTCCCTTGATTCTGAATGCGGTAGGTCACTGTTTGATGTAAGTTTGTTCGAATTCCTTTCCTGCTTGGGAGAAAATCGAGAAGCGCTGCCTTTTTTACAGAATCGCCTTTAACGTTGAGAAAGACGAGGATGGCTGTTTTTGCCTCGATGATTGCCCCATTTGTTGCGACCACTTCCGTCGGAGCACTCGAGACCGTGATGGCTGATTGATAGGTTCCTGAGGCAACGTCGGCTGGCACCTGCACGGTAAACGGAACTTCTACTTTTGATCTTGCCGGAACCACGACACGGTCTGAGAGAAATACGATCCATTTTGATAGGCCATCATCTAATGCATCCGAGGAAAACTGCGGCTCACCAGATTCATCTTTTCCTGTAAAGGAAAGTGTGTCGAGATAATAGGTTTGACTTGTTGTCTGCGTATTGATCACGGTAAAAGCGGAAGGAATCGATTCACCTCGGCCGCCCACCAAGTCAATCGTTGCAGGCGAAACAGCCGCAGCGTGCATGCAGAGTGGTATCGCGAACAAGATAAGAGATGTGATGAGAGCTCGAAGTTTCATATTAGAAGTTACCGGAAGCAATCAAGGTGATTGATTGGGAATAGTTTCCACTAATCGTTGCTGTAGACGGAGCCGCTTTCAGCGTTAAAAAATTTCTCTTGAAATACTTGGCGCTCGTTTCTGTTGCAACATCTTGAAAAGAAGTGGTAATCGCCGTGTCTTGTGAATCAAACGTGGAGGTTGTGATACTCGTATCCGACGAAATTGCGCCATATTCTCCTACCCCTGCGGTTACGGCACCATCTGCAACATTGTTGATGGTGTTTGCGCCACTACTCAGATTTCCATCTGCCATGATTTGAACGGAATATCCGTTTGTGAGATCTGCGGTGACCTCAAAAGCAATCACCGCCGTTGTAATATTTGAGCTACTCAACTGTCCAAGCCCAATAGCCGAACTGTTTAATGGGTAAAGAAAATCGTTAGACCCATCGATCGTTGGAGTTGTTCCGTTATCTGACCACGCATCAACGGTCACAGATACCCCGGAAGAAACGCTTGTGATTTTTCCTATCGCGGAAACCTGACTCGCTCCCAAATCTTGAATCAGCGCAACATATCCGCCAGCAGCCAGGCCCGTTGTTGCCGCCGTTGAAACGGTCGTGCCGCTTCGTGCTGAGACTGCGCGTGCGTCAGACGTATTTTGAAGCAAAACGTCAAATGTAATGACCTGATCAAAGATTCCAGCGCGATACCCACTGTCCGTCTGATAATTCGTGCTTGTTGAATTTCCAAGCGCGTTTCCACCAACCGAATCATGAATGCCATAATTGGTTGAGGTGGATGTATCAGAACCTCCCTCGGTTAAGGAGTCCCAACGGATTTGGTAGTTTGTGGATGTCATCTCTGCACCTACAGGGTTCGTGTATATAAAAAACCCCACAAGAACAAAGGCGGCAATAGACTTTTTCATATCTTGACCTTTACGCATCTATTGTATCATGAACAACAAATTTCGTCAAGCCATATTTAAGCTAAATTTAGATGAAATAATTGATCTCTCTCATTTTCTACTCATAAATTTTTGTCAAAAATACTGTAAAACTGACTTTTTTAAAAGTTATCCACAGTTTTTAAATTTTGTCTACGCTATTGTAGCCAAACAAGCCTTTATAAGCTCAAAATTTCTAAATTTCGTTTCACGTGAAACAAAAAACACCGAGTCAAATGCGCAGTGCTTTTAAGATCTGCTGATTCCCTTTTGACTACCTTCAAAGCAACGCTTTACGTCAGCTCTTCTAAACTTTTTAGGACAACATCTGCCTCTTCGTAGTTTAATCCATCCGCATGACTCGTTGGTACAGCAATAACAAAACAGACAGCTGCTTTACCAGAACGAACCCCACTTAGGGAATCCTCAATGACTACACAATCACCTGGTGACAAAGACAAGCGCTTCATTGCAAGCAAATACGGACTTGGATC
This sequence comes from Candidatus Uhrbacteria bacterium RIFCSPLOWO2_01_FULL_47_17, assembly GCA_001791305.1. Classification (GTDB taxonomy): domain Bacteria; phylum Patescibacteriota; class Patescibacteriia; order UBA9934; family GWF2-40-263; genus XYB2-FULL-45-11. The sequence goes on along the minus strand of MGEI01000005.1, from coordinate 275,366 downwards.
AGGCTTTCCACGACTGATTTCGTCACCTGCCACAATTTCATCAAAGAAATGGTGAATATTAAAACGTTTAAGCAGCGATTCCACTTCAAATCTCGGCGAACTTGTTACAAGAGCAATTTTAAATGATTTTGCGTGAATATTCTCAATACAGTCGAAGAAACCTGGCATAAAAGCGATCTTATTTTTTGTCTGTTCTTCGAGAAGCTTCCAAAATAAAGCCCTAAATTCTCCTTCACCCATCGAAACACTCCACTTTTCCATCAAATAGTGGCTCCAATACGATTGTGTTGAGCCAAGGATCGCTTTATGATCTGTTTCCTCGAAGGTTCCACCGAATTCAAGTCCTAGTTTAACAAAAGCATCATGTGCCAAATCTTCTGTATTAAAGATGACGCCGTCCATGTCAAAAAGAACGGCTTTGGTGTTGGCTGGAAAATTCACAAAATGTTTCACGTGAAAAATAAAAAGGTTTTGTGGTGTCCTCAGGGGGATTTGAACCACCATCAACAGCTTAGGACGCTGTAGCACTATCCAATTATGCTATGAGGACAAAACATAAAAATTTTGCGATCTATCGGCTTGGT
>MGEI01000005.1:146554-274770 GCA_001791305.1 Candidatus Uhrbacteria bacterium RIFCSPLOWO2_01_FULL_47_17 | reverse complement strand
AGTACTTCAATGTACACCTCAGCATCGTCCTCGCCCTGCACCGATATCTCATCAAAATTTTCATGTTTTGTCATTCATTACATATGCGTCGTAAAATACAAGATTCGTTAAACGCCGCATGCTATAATGGAGCTCGAACATTATACGTTTCTTTAACATTCATCGTAAAGCATTATGTCACCTGTTGAAATCATCATTCTTGTTTTACTTCTTGCGATTGTTGTTTTTCTTGTCGCAAAAAAACCATCGGCTTCATTTGATCACTCTTCTTTTCAACAAACTCTTTCGGAATTACGCAAAGAACTTCAAGAAACCACCAATAATCAGCGTCGCGAAGTTGCCGATCGACTCGACCAAATGTCTGATCGCATGATGAAAAACCTAACAGAATCCTCATCCACACTGCAAAAAAACTTTCAAAATACATCAGGAATCATTCGAGACGTCACAGAAAAACTCACGAAACTCGATGAAACAAATAAACAAGTTCTTGGCTTCTCAACACAACTTCAGAGTCTCGAGAATATTCTTAAAAATCCAAAACACCGTGGAATTCTTGGGGAATACTGGTTGGAATCGCTTCTTGGACAAGTTCTCGCGCCTGGCCAATACGAAATGCAATATGATCTCGGTATAGATGAAACATCCGGACAAAAGCTGATTCCTGACGCTGTGATCCACATTAAAGAAATGCTGATTCCAATAGATTCGAAGTTTTCTTTGGAAAATTACAACAAAATCTCGAACGAGCAGGATGTTGAACTTCGCGAGCAGCTCGAAAAGGAATTTAAATCCGATGTAAAAAAACGCATCGACGAAACCTCAAAGTACATTCGCCCTGATAAGGGGACAACGAATTTTGCCTTCATGTTTATTCCGGCCGAAGGGGTTTATCACAACTTGATCAATTCAAGTGTGGGCGCTGTAAAGGTAAACGCGCGCAATCTCATCGAGTACGCCTTCGAAAAAGGCGTCATGATCGTTGCACCAACTTCGTTCTTTGCCTACCTACAAACAGTGATCCTTGGACTAAAGGCCTTGCAAATCGAAGATTCTGTGAAGGATATACAGCTCCAGGCCGAGGCACTCGTGAAACACATGAAAGCGTATGAGGACTATCACAATAAGCTCGGAAAGAACCTTGAAACGACCGTCCGCGCCTTTAATGCCTCATCTGGGGAGTTAAAAAAGGTCGATAAAGACGTGTTTCGCATCACGCAAGGCGCAGCCGGAAAGCTCCTTGAACCGATTGAAATCGAGCAGGGAAGTCAGATGCTTGACGATTAAGGTCTTTTCCCATAAACTTCGACTCAATCCGTATCGCTCTCACGGAATGTGATAGATGCAAAGGAGGATATAACCTTTCCATCTTGCCCAAAAATTATTTACTACACTATGCCAAACAAAGAGAACGCCAAAAAAGCGATGCGCAAAGCAGAAAAGCGCACCCAACACGTGAAAGTTATCAATGCAGAAATCAAATCACTTCGCGTGAAATTGCGCAAAATGATTGATGCAAAGAAACTTACAGAGGCTGCGGAAGTTGCAAAACTTGTCAGCAAGAAATTCGACAAAGCCGTTTCAAAAAACATCGTCAAAAAAAACACCGCCGCTCGTTTGAAGTCACGTCTCATGAAAAAAGTGAACGCGCTCAAAACGAAGTAAATAAAATCCGAGCCTCATAGCTCGGATTTATTTTTCCACAACCCACCATTGACAATCACAAAATTTTTTGATGAAATAGAGATACAAGAAATTAGAACTCCTACATGATCAAATTCATCTGGGAGTTCTTTTTTTGTTTTAACATTCTGCGTATGAAAAATTTTGATGAATGGAATCTTCTGAAAGAGAAAATTGAATTGTTAAACATGCAAATTCCATTTTTTCATGAACGCGAAGTTTGGTGGTGTTCGATTGGTCTTAATATTGGGTATGAACAAGATGGAAAAAACGCACTCTTCGAACGACCCGTGCTCATTCTCAGAAAATTTAATCGCCACACTGCCTGGATCCTGCCAATGACCTCAAAAAATAGAACAGGAAACTGGTATCATCCCTATGTTCAACAAGGGAAAATTTTTTCTATCCTCCTATTACAATTGCGCCTCATAAGTTCAAAACGTCTCCAGCGATTGATACGGAAAATTTCTGAGGAGGAATTTAAACAGATTGAAGAAAAAATTATCGCCTTGATAAAAAAACGGAACTCTCACATTGAGAGTTCCTCGGGAGCCAAACGGCCAAATAAATGACACAAAACCCACTTTCGTATCAAAACGGAATCATTTTTAGGGCGATTCCTCGGGGATCACTTCGACTACATGATCAAATGTAAATAAACTCTAACATCAAATCCTATGTCTGTCAAATCAAAATACTTCACAAAACTATTTTTTTACTCCATTTCGATCATCATCAGCATCGCTTCACTGTGGTTTTATCATAACTCTACAGATCAGCACACACTCGACAAACAGAAGGCCAAAATAGCAATCGAGTCTCAGGTGATTCGTGTTGTTGATGGTGACACCATCATCGTCGCGCTTAATCATAAACCAGAAACGGTTCGATTACTCGGCGTTAACACTCCCGAGACAGTCGCACCGAATCGACCCGTACAATGTTTTGGTCCGGAAGCGTCTGCATATGCAAAAAATCTCATGATCGATCGCATTGTGAAACTTGAGTCGGATCCATCTCAAGATAATCGAGACAGATATGATCGTCTGTTGCGTTTTGTATTTCTCGAAGAGATGAATATAAATAAAACCCTCATTCAAAACGGTTTTGCGCGTGAATACACCTACAAAATTCCGTACCAATATCAGAAAGAATTTCGAGCGGTGCAAAAAATAGCAAAGAAAAATAAACGTGGATTGTGGGGAGCGTGTCCATCAAAATAAAAAATCATCCTTTTTGGGGATGATAAGCTTATTCCTCTTCTTCTCGTTGAGTCTCAACCCTCGTCATCTGTTGGAATTCTTTTTTGAAGAAGAGGTGCAGACCACTGAGAATGAGACCTCCTGAGAGAGAAATCGCGAGCGCGAGTTCGATTTTCTGTGTCGAGATGTAAAAAAGTGGACCAACCACGACACAAATGAACCCCGAATACTTGGTCGCATTCAAAATAGCATTGGGCCACAAATCCTGTTCACCTATGAGACAAAGCAGAAATGTGAGTGTTCCAACAAGCAAGGCAAACGCCTGAAGAATATTCGATGGATTTTCTGTAGCCATTTTTGCCGCATCGGTACCGCATGCGGCAAGCACGATGATAGCTCCAAGTGAAATGAACAATCGACTCATGTGTTCCTCCTATTCATGATTGCCTGGTTTCAAATCACGTTCGTACCACCGAAGTACGGCACGTGTTCCACATACAGCTCCGAGAGCACATCCGAGGAAACCAAGAATGGTTGATAAGACCATCACAGCAATGACCATCGCGGAGGGTGAGATCAAACTTGATGCCCACATTCCACAAAAAGATAAGATCCAAAGAGCGACAATGATCACAGCTGTTCTCATGTGTTCCTCCGCGCTCGATCAACTATTGATCGAGCGAAAACCTTAACAAAAAACCGCCTGATGGTCAAACAATTAATCGTGTGGCGATCAAATCCACCGCCAAATCCACACTAATTACGCCATTTTTCATGGCGCGATCAAATTCGAAGAGTTGGGCGTGTGCGTCGAGAAGTTGTTGCAAGGAGAAATTTTTTGCTTGAGTGACGAGCTTGGATGCGACGAACGGATGCACATCGAGCTCTGTTGCAATCGTATTCTTATCCGCTCGAGGATTTGAATCGAGAACCGAACGTGCGCCGAGAAGTAAACGAATCTGTCGCGTGAACATGCTCATCAAATAGTAATCGTCGGAACCAGCGAAACGTTCTTCCTCGAGCATGCGGACAGTTGCACGAACATCTTTTCGAGAGAGCGCATCAACAAGGTCGAAAATTTTTCCTTCAAAATTCGCTTGCACAAGTTGTGTAACCATTGTCTCGGTGATGGTCGATCCGTTTGCAAATGCAACCAGCTTATCGATCTCATGACTCATCTGCCACAAGTCCGCACCGACGCGTTCGATCAATGCTCGCAGTGCGCCCGACTCGATCGAAGAACCTTTTGACTTACATCGATCCGCGATCCAAGTTGTGAGCGAGGAGCCAGCGAGAGCAGGGAATGGATATGTGTGAACTTGAGCTTGTTCTTTCAGTGTTTTAAAAAGCGACTTCTTCTCAATTGCATCCACCGCCTTCGACTCCCACAAAATAACAATCGTCGAGTCTGGGGTTCTCGAGAGTCCCGTCTCCCAAAGCGGGAGGTCGTCTTTTTTTACGGAGTCTATCAGATCGCGAATAATGACCATGCGATGCTTCGAGAGAAACGGCATGGTCGTCACAGCTTGAATAACATCACCCGCGATCAGCTTTCCATCTACAGACGGAAAAACAACGGTGTTCAAACCGGATGGATCATGTTTCTCACGAAACGCATATTTAAGCTGCGAGACTTTTTCCTGCGCGCGGAACGAGTCATCGCCGTAGACGAATAAAAGCATAGTGAGTGGATTGTATCGTTGATCGATCGGGGTCGCAAGCAATCAAAAATCACCGCATTAACGGTGATTTTCACTTTATATCTTCTCCATCTCCCCCCAATTCTTTCCCTTCTTTACCTCGACCTCGAGTGGCACATCAAACTTTGCCACACTTTCCATCATTTCTTTCAATCCTTTGCTTACGTTATCTACATCATCTTTGTGTACCTCGAGGACAAGTTCATCGTGAACTTGGAGCAAAATACTCGCGCGTAGCTGACTTTGTTTCAGCCAGCCGTCGACGGAGAGCATCGCCATTTTCACAATATCCGCCTGCGTTCCTTGAATCGGCATGTTTTGTGCCATGCGCTCCGCTTGCGCGACAAGCATTTGCATGCCGGATTCAATCTCAGGAAAATATCTTCGACGTCCGAAATATGTTTGCACGAATCCATCTTCGTGCGCTTTCTTTTTGAGTGAGTCGAGATATTCACGCACCGCAGCGTGAATGTTGAAATATTTTTCAATGAATGTTTTTGCTTCGGTCATGGTGAGCCCCGTTGATCTCGAAAGGGAACGCGGTCCCATTCCGTACATGATGCCGAAGTTGATGGCCTTTGCCGCGCGACGCTGGTCCTTCGTGACGGCACTCTCGTCGATCTCCCAAACTTCCGCAGCGGTTCGTGTGTGAATATCCGCGCCGTTATTAAATGCATCGATAAATGGTTTGTCGTGCGCGAGAATCGCGACAAGGCGAAGCTCGATCTGTGAATAGTCGGCGGAAACGAGTAAACAATCTTTTGCCGTAACGAATGCTTTGCGAATTTCGCGACCGAGTTCGGTGCGAATCGGAATGTTTTGCAAGTTCGGATCGATCGACGACAATCGTCCAGTCGCCGCAATCGTTTGATTGTACGTCGTATGGATACGGCCATCTTTCGCGACTTGTCGCGGAAGCGCCTCGACGTATGTTGATTGCAATTTCGCGAGTTCACGATACTCCGAGATCATCGGAACGATCTCATGTTCATCCATCAACTTTTCGAGTTCTGACGCCGCTGTCGAGTATCCCGTTTTTGTTTTCTTGATGTGTTTCGTCGAAAGCTGCAGCGTCTCGAACAACACATGTGCAAGTTGCGATGGAGAATTGACGTTCACTTCCTCACCCGCAATGTCACGAATCTTTTTCTCGAGACTCGTAATATTCTTTGCGAGTTCTTTCGAGAAGACGCCGAGCGCCTTCACATCAACCTCGATTCCTTTTTCTTCCATGCGATACAACACTGGAATCAGAGGCATTTCAATCTGATCATACACATGTTCTTGTTCCGTCTCATGCAATTTCTTGCGAAGGATTTTTTCGAGCGCAGGCAAATGCTGCGCGAGATCTGCGAGTTTCTTGTAATCTTTATCGCTCGAGTACGAAACGGGCAGTTCCGTGTTTCTCACCCCAAGTTCCTCCTCGAGAACGGTGCCGATATCGTATGATCTCGATCCGGCATTCAATAGGTACGATGCGATCATCACATCAAATACTTCATTCGTAAACTTCCAACCGAGTGTATGCATCAAAAACTTTTCATCGTGTATAATCACTTTTTCCGCGCGAGAAATTTTTTTATGAAGCGCTTCGAGCAGTGCTTTTGTTGGGCTCATCACGCATACCGTATGCATACCATCTGAAATCGCAAACGCCGCGTGAATCGTTCCGAAGAGATCTGGCGTTTGTGTTCCGAGGAGAATGCCGATGGTTGTGTCTTTGATTTTTTTGAGCGCGGGTTCGAGAGAGGGAAGGTCGCGAATGAGTTCTATTTTCTTTGTCATCTCGACTGAGGAGTTCGACGACGAACGGAGAGATCCCTCGGCTTCGCTGCGCTTCGCTCGGGATGACACAGAAGAAACATTTCCATTCATATCATCGATTGGGGGTGGTGGTATTTCTGAATCACTCATCGCCGTCGAATACTTTCTGAGCAACGAACGAAACTCATATTTGCGGAAAAGCTCGAGAAGGGAATCAAGGTTCGGTGATTGATAAACGGTTTCGTCGAGATGAAACTTAAACGGAACATCACGAATAATCGTCACGAGCATTTTGGATTCTTCTGCGACCTTCTCTTTTCCATCCAACTTCTTTGCAAACTTCGACGGCACTTCACCTTTTTTTAATGCTTCAAAAATTCCATCAACGGTTCCAAACTTCTGAATCAACTCGAGCGCACCCTTCTCACCAATTCCAGCAATTCCCGCAATGTTGTCGGACGTATCTCCTCGAAGCGCTTTATAGTCAATGAGCTGATCGGGTCGAAGTTCGAACCTCTCGAACACCGCCGATTCGTCGTACGTCTTCGTTTCGGAAACGCCTTTTACGAACGATAAAACTCGAACGTGATCGCCAACGAGCTGAAGCGCATCCATATCACCGGTTACAATCACCACATCGACGTTTTGTTTTTTTACAACTTCGGCGATGGTTCCAATCACATCATCCGCTTCATATCCGGGAGCGCTGTATGACGGAACGTGATATGCGAGCAACAATTCTTGAATCATGGGAATTTGCGCATACAACTCCGGTTCTTTTTTTACGCGCGTTGCTTTGTAACTTTCAACCGCATAATGTCGAAACGTCTTGCCAGGAAGATCCCATGCAACACAAAAATAATCCGGTTTAAAGCTATAACGGATTTTTTCAACAACGTTCGTGAAACCGTAAACCGCATTCACGATAAGTCCATCTTTTGTGGCGAGCGGTGGAACCGCATGCCAAGCGCGATGCAAAAGCGCGTTACCATCGAGAATATAAAGGGTTTTGCGAGAAGTTTTCATGTGCCTACAGTGTATCAGCCTTCTCCGCCTTTTCCCAAATCAAATCAAACAACGTCTTGTACGTCAGCGCCACGTCACCACTCGCAAGCAAAATCATCGTGTTTTCTTTTCGTGTCGTAATAAATGCAACGTGATCCGCAAAAATAATCACTGTCGACGGGAGCACGGTACCGGTCGGCAAAAAACGTGACTCGCGCAATTCTTCCGAATCTTTTTCCACAATCTTTCGCGTATCGCGATTGTCTGGAATGAGTTGTTTGCTCAAAATTTTCTTTTGCATGCGCTCCGCAATCACACGCTTCACAAGATACGGTTCCTTCACGTAGTCAAGGAGTCCGGTTCCGCTTGTGATCAATCTGTATTCCTTCACGCCTGATCCGATAATCGCTTTCCAAACTCTTTTGAATCCATCCGATCCTTCGTAAAACGTCACACCCGGTCCTTCGTGAACTGATCCGTGAATCGTCTGGAGTGCTGGGAGAGTTTTTGAGAATAATGCCGCGCGATCTTCAAGATTACGATTGAGGACATCTGGAAGTTCCGCGATATACACCGTTGTGTTTTTCTGCTTTCCGACCTTGAACACTCCGTGGTGTTCGAGACGTTCGAGAATCGGGTAGAGAGTCGTGCGCGGTAATTCGGTTCTTCTTGATAGTTCGAGAACCGTTGCCGTGCCGATTTCTAGCCCTGCGAGGTAGACTTTGACTTCTTTTTCGTCAAGACCAAAAGCTTCAAGGCCTTTGAGAATGTCAGATGTGTAGTTCATATGCATATATTCTATGATCTCATGCGAACCCGTGATAGTCAAAATGTTGTCGAAAAGGTCGACAATGCCTATTTCGACTTTACCGGGAATGCATTATCTTGATCATAGAGATTGTCCTTTCCAACACCAACACGGAGGCACATCATGTTTACAGACGATTTCGCGAAGGTTCACGGTCACGTGTTTGGAAAGTCCAGCATGCCGGCCAATCGCTATCGGGAGCTCACGCCCATGTTCATGATTCGTTTCAACCCAGGCTCGACGGACCAAAACGCCGTGAAGTCGATGATCGGCATCGCGCGCAAGTGTCGTCAAGCGATTCTTGATGGAATGTCGCCCGACATGGATGCGACGATCGTGAACCTGACGGGTCAGTTCGATCGCGAACTCGCACACATGCGTCTCACGCATCGCCTCGTCACGGTTGGTGATTGGGCGGACAGCCTCTTCAACATCTTCGCCCATGGCTCGGACTTTTGCCCGCAGTGCGGAACGAAGTCATTCTCCTACCCCGTTTTGCACTGCCCGGATTGCGGTGCAAACCCGGGTACCGTGGTCGAAGAAGCCGGCGGAATCGAATTCCTGCCGCTCCAAGATCCTCGTCTGACTCTGTGATCTTCACAGAGTTTTTTCTTCCAACACGAGGAGGTCTCATGCGACCGCGCATCTATGTGCATCCGGGCACAGAACGTATGCCCGTAAAATCGCTTCAGCCATTCCTTCGAACACCGTTTGAAAAAAACTTTCTCATGGATGCGTCTCTTATGACACAAGAAGACGCTCGCACGTGTCCGTGGATCGGTTACGGAATGGGGAAGGGTGTAACACATCATCAAAAAGACATTTCCGTTTTCATGATTCCAAACGAAATGAAAAGTGGATTGCACGGCGAGATGGTGCAAGGATTCAAAGGTGTGGACCCAATTGATCGTTGCTACCTTGATGATCACAAACTCGGCTTCGGCGGTTTTGTGCGATGGATTTACTTCTCGGATCCGAATGACCCACATACAGACCAGGGTGTGTTCGGACTCGACTGGAGTCTCATTCACAAATTGTCGAGTGGAATCGCAACATCCATGTTGATCGCGCAAGTGATCATTGCTCGCGCGCATGCGCACGGAATTCCAGGAAACGCTCGTGTTGCACTTATGAATCCAACGATGTGCGAACCTGCGTATCTGACGGAATGGAAACAACACACCAGACTTCTCACGGTGCACGACTGGAGTACAAAAGGCTCGAGTCTCTTCTGTGAAGAGGGAACTCATTGCCCCAAATGTGGCCTTTCGACATTTGAGAAACCGCGTCGATTCTGTTATCGATGTGGAACGAATCGCAACAACGTCTTCATGGAGGTTTGTCATGGCGTATAAGTCATCCTCATACGGCGGTTCCTGGAGCGACAATTCGCGCAATCAAGCGCCGTACGTTGCACCGCAACCGAGTTACCCAAGCACGCGTGCATCGCATCTACGCTCCGTGAATCACGCAACACCACACAGCGGAGCTCCTTGGACCTTCTGCTCGGCCTGTGGCGAAAAACTGGAACACGACGCGCGTTTCTGCCACGAATGTGGAACTAGTGTCGGCAAAGTCCAGCTCGTAACCGATCTTATTCCCGTAAAGTGCGCGTGCGAACGTACGCTCAAAAAGGAATACAAGTTCTGTCCCGGCTGCCAAACGGCCGTCGACAAAACTTGGGAACAGACGAAGGCTTGCACCTGTGGTGCTGTCATCCAGGTCGAAGCGAATGCCTGCGTTTCCTGCGGCAAAAAGACAAATGCCACGCTTGCAAAACGCAAAACTGGCTAGAGACGCTTGCCTCGCAATACGCTTGCGAGGTTTTTTTCATTGATATCAAATACTCCGAACTATTGATCTTTTTCTTTCTGAACGTTATACTCTGCTCGCTAACCTATATGGCGGTCATGGTGAAAAGGTTATCACAGGGGTTTGTGGTACCTCTATTACGGGTTCAATTCCCGTTGACCGCCCCACAAAACCTCCAAAATTGGCGATCTGCTTGCGCTTCGGAAATAAATGTTTTCGCCGTAGATAGTCTACGACTCAAACATTTATTTCCTCCAGCGCGGCGCATCTCATCCAATTTTGGAGGTTTTGTTTTTGTGTTGTCGAACTCTTCGACAAGGCATATTTCAAATATTCTCAAATGATTTATGCTGTTTCTGTAACAAGAGTTTGATATATCGACAGACACGTCGAATCCCTTGACAAAAACCACAAAAAGCCTTAAGGTCCTTGATCCTTTCTTCAGCTGGGAACACGGTGTTGCCTGCTGAAATGAGGAATCTACCTCATCGGAAGTACCTTCCAAATTTCAGGAGGAAGACATGGCTCGAATTCCCGCACTTCAGGGAAATGGATTTTCGCAAGAAACAATGCTCGACATGATGAAGCCAAAAGGCAAATTCTATGGCGTGCGCGGTTCGTTCGTAATTGGTGACACAAAGATTGGTGGACACACTACCTGTCATACTCTCCAATTCGGACGCAAGCTCATCATCTTTGACTTCGGCTCAGGCATGATTGACATTGGCAATGAGCTCATGAAGCGTTATCTCATGCCGGGCAAAACCATCAAAGATGTTGATGTGTTTTTGAACCAGTATGTCGCCCAAGGCAGTGACATCAAAAACCTTGGGCAAGCATTGCTCGAAAGCGGGCATCTGAACCAAGAAGAAGAACTGGATCTCACGTTCATGAGTTCGCATGTACACGGAGACCATCTCTTTGGGGCACAGGCCTTCAAGCCAATCTTCTCGCCGAAAACCAAAATTCACATGATCGGCGGTCTTCACTGCGGCATGAACCTCTTTGAGGTGATGCAACAGTTCAACTTTCGTCCTCCTGTTTTCCCGGTTCCGTGGGAATACCTTGGTTCCAAACGGGATCTCCGTGTGATTGAACCCAATGAGCATTTCGAAATCGAAAACGATTTGCAGCCGATCAAGGTTTGGGTTCTCCCGATGAATCACCCAAACGGTTCGTACGGATATCGCTTTGAGTGGTGTGGTCATGTCATTGCCGTGACACTCGACCATGAGCACGGAAAGGATGAGTTCGACAAAAACATCGTACGCCTTTGGGAAGGTGCAGATGTGGTTGTGACGGAAGTGCAATACACGAAAAAGATGTATGAAGACAAACGGCAAGGCTACGGTCACATCACCGCGGAAGCCGCGGCACAACACGCGATCGAAGCCAAGCCGAAGCGCATCATCACCACACACCATGATCCGGACGCGGACTATGACACGGTTCAGGAAATCGCTCGCACCATCGAACGTCATTCTCATATCCAGACGACGTTTGCCGTTCAAGGCATGGTGTTCTAAGACACTCTCAACACATCCCTCGGATGTGTTTTTTCTTTGCCGACAAAAAACCTGTTCGTTTGAACAGGTTAGAACAGCTTGAGGGTGTTGAGTTCGCGCGTGATGTTTGCGCGGGCTTGCGTTTCATAGCGCGCGTGAAAAAACTCGGTCGAGAAAATGTGTGGGCGGTCGAGGAAAGATTGCATAATCTTGCGGCGGCCAGGGACATACAGAAGGCGTGGAACGCGTTTGTACTCTGCACGAATCTGACGCGTGTATTCTTCGTACACATTCCAAGGCTGTCCGAGAATCGAGAGATCGATGTCGACCATGATTTGCGCGTCGTGTTCTTCGGGCGCGGCCGCGTGTTTGGTGGCGCGAATACAGACGTCTGCGGTGAGGGTGTGGTTTCTTGTCCACTCTCGAGGTTCGACGAGTACGTACATACGGTCCGCACTGCGATCTTCGTTGTCTTTGCGATTCGTTTCATAATAGAGATCATGAAACCAGATGGCGAGTTCAACACCGAGCAGATCATCACACTGAGCTTTCACTGCTTCGAATTCCTGCAGGCACGCCGCAATGTGTGCGAGTGTATGATATTTTCTGTGTGACTCTCCGTACCGTCGCGCGAGTTCTTGAAACCCGATCTGCATCGCTGCAACGTCGAGATTCAGATCCTCGCACAACCGTCTCCATGCAAGCCACGGTTCAATCTTAGGCGTTTGCATTCAGAACCTCCTTGAATTTGGCGATCACGGAATTCACAATCGCCGGTGAGACGAAAAACGCGACCATTTCTTCCCACTTATCAAATCCCATCAACGCTTTGACGGAACTTGAGCTCACCACTGCCACATCATGTGGCGGACGGATGAACGCGGTTTGAATATCATACGTGCATTTCATCTTGTCGAGTGCTTCGCGAACCATGTCTTGTGTGTTGGCTTCGTCTTCATAGTCTTTCGGACCACGGACTCCGCGCAGCACCCAATTCGCATCAATGCTCATTACGTAATCATGCAAAAACATTTTTCCGCAAGATGTAACTTCCACATTTGGAAGATGAGACGTACATGCACGAATTTGTGCGAGGCGTTCTTCAACAGTGAACATGGTTTTGTTTGCCTTCGCCGGATTCACACCAACCGCGATCACAAGTGTGTCGAACATTTTGGAGCCTTGCTCCGCGACCCACAAGTGTCCGATCGTAAACAGATCAAACGAACCTGCATAAACCGCAACGCGATTACTCATGATTTCCTCCTGTGATCTGATTGTACAGATCCTTCACTCGTCCTTCGAGCTCGGGAAGGGAACAGAACGTATCGATCACGTATGTTGCGAGTGCGACTTTCTTTGCTTGCGGCCATTGCTTGGCCATACGCGCATCAAACTGTGCGTGCGTGAGATTCGGGCGTCCCGGAATTTCTCTCGCGAGGACGCGACGAAGTTGTTCTTCTTCGTCACACGTCACAACAATGATCTCCCGCGGTTTGGAAAAATATTTCGCCACGTCGGCTTCGAACAAAATTGCGTTCTCGATAATGTGTATTTTCTCAGGACGCTTTCCCGCGCGATGCGCGATTCCCGTCATGATATGCAATCCTGCGAATGCTTCAAGCGCAACACGCTTCTGATCGTCCGAGAAGATCGCAGCTGCGATGATGCCAATCTGCGGCTCCTTACCGACGTATGCGTGTTCACTGATCAAAAATTGGATATAGTCGCGCGCGAATTGTTCACGCATCATCTCTCTCCAAATGAGGTCCGTGTTGTACACAAATACATCCGGAAATGCCGAAAGCAATTTCGCCACAGTACTTTTCCCGCAGCCCATGTTGCCCGTCAAACCAATCATACGAGGCTTCATTGTGTCTCCTTTTAATGTACGTCCTGCCTAGACTGTATCTTTTTGCGCAAAAGTGTACAATTCTGTCTAATACTCATTAGACGATATATGCACGATCCTCGCAAAATACTTAAAAAACTTGGGTTGTCGGAATCCGAGATCACCGTTTACCTCTCTCTTGCCGCTGGGCGCAGAAGCCCCCGCGACATTATTAAGGATACGGGTGAGAAAAGACCGACCGTGTACTATGCCCTAACTTCGCTTGAGCGTCGAGGGCTCGTAAGCAAGTCCGGCAAAGAGAGCGATCAAAAGATCGTGCTCGAACCCCTGCACAAACTCGAGCATCTCGTCGAAGAAAAGAAGCATGAGCTCGAGGCACTCACGGCAGACATCCAGATTCTGAAGACGGCACTCGAGACGGCTGCCCCCTCGAGCGACAGGCCGACTGTCTCGTTCTTCGAGGGATTTGAAGCGGTGAAGAACGCGATGATGGATTCGTTGTATTGTAAATCGAAAAAAATTTGTTCGGTTGTGCCAAAAGAAAATTTCGCCTGGCAAGTCGGGAGTGCCTTCGTCGAGCGATACGTTGGAAGTCGTATCGATCGCAAGATTGAGACACGTAACTTGTGGGAACAGCGAATCGACCCAGTTATCTACCGCGACTACTACAAAGGAAAATCCGATGTGCGCATTTTGCCAGATGTCATGCACAAAAAATTTCTCACAACGATTTTTTTGTACGATGACAAAACACTTTATGTTTCCTCGAGAGCAAACGCGTACTGTGTGCTCATCACATCGAAGGAGCACCACGACACGATGATGGCGTGGTTTGAAGGGTTGTGGGGCGCGGCGGAAACGTATGAAAAAACTCAGCCGTGAAGGCTGAGCGAGACCTAGTAAACGTATTTTGGATGCGGGCTCTGTCTGCGCATGACGTCATGCAAATTCTCAATGGAGCGCTGAAGTTCGATGCGATCTTTTGCCCATACATCAACATGCGCTTGTCGCATACGTGCATTCAGATGCGTAAGGCGCACCATATCTTCAAGTGAATCGGGGACTGATTTCACGCCGTAGGCAACAAGGACACGTTTCACTTCTGCTTTGAGAAAAACTTCCTCCGCCTGTTTTGGCGTGAACATCATGGATCGAACGATCAGGCTCACAGAAGAAAAATATGAAAGAGATTCTTCTTGCATGCGAAAGAGTTCATCAAGCAAGACCATGGATCGCAACAGACAATCTGTAAGTGTGGACACGGTCGGCGTTTCGTTTTGTATACGGACGGTCATATCCACAAGCTCGGCTGCAATACGAATGTCCGTTGGGCACAACCTCTCTGTTTCAAATCGTACAAGTGCGTCAACGGCAGATGTCAGTTTTGCCTGTCGTGACGGTTCCTGCACGCGCGATTTTGCGATCGGTGTTGCTCCACACGCCATCGCACACCCAACGCAAAGAAGCACGGCCATGATTCGCATGTGTACCTCCCATAACACGCACGCTATCGTCTCTTTACAAAAACGTCAAAATCAGATATATTTGCGGAGGTTTTTGGCCCGATAGCTCAGTTGGATAGAGCAGGAGACTTCTAAGCTCAAGGTCGCTGGTTCGAATCCAGCTCGGGCCACCATAAAGAATCTTTCGATGATCTCGAAGGATTTTTTATTGCTCAGTATCTTGACAAAAACCAAAAAAAGGCTCATGATAATCGTCTATCTGTGCATCTGTCTATGCAGATAGAGGGAGGAAAAAACATGCCGTGTTTGCTTGTGTTTGATGTATTCTCTCAAGGTGAGAAGACACCTATGTGCATTCCGCTCGATGCCACAGAACTCCAGGCAGCCATGAAAGAAGCAAAGATCAAGTATCGGACAGTAAGGGAAATGTTCGGACCAGTTCAAATGAATCCGCGCCTCGTCTCTGGCAATCGCACCATCTCGCTGCGTGTTTCTCCGACGCAAATCCAACGGTTCTCCTTGCAAATGTAACCTCATCGCCTCTTTGGCGTTTTTTTTTATTGTCGCACAAAAATACACGCAAAGCATGTATTTGTCAATCGTTTACGCATGATGCTTCCCATGAAACTTCTTATACACATCTTTCATCTGGTTGTTGGTAATGTGTGTATAAATCTGTGTGGTTGTGATGCTTGAGTGACCGAGCATGGATTGCACGGATCGAATGTCTGCACCGGAGAGAAGTAAATCTGTTGCGAAGGTGTGACGAAGCGTGTGCGGAGTGATGTGTTTTGTAATGCCAACCGCGGTTGCATATCGCTCAACCATTCTTTGAATAGATCGAGGAGTGAGCGGCCCGGATTCTTCGCGACCATGCTTCGCGCGATCATGCGAGACGAAAATAAATGGAGACGCGTCACGGCGTTTATCGAAATACGATTTGATCGCGTCCTTCGCCGTCGATGAGAGAAACACGAGCCGTGTTTTTCCACCTTTTCCACGAATCGTAAATTCATCACGCTTCAAATTCACATGCTCGATCTTTAAGTTCGAAAGCTCGGACACACGGAGGCCGGTCGAGAACAGCAATTCGAGAATCGCTTTGTCTCGCAACGCAATCATGCCGGCTGCGGTTCGATCGGGAGCTTTCAATAATCGATCTAACTCATCAACCTCGAGAAACTCAACCTGTCTCATGGGTGTCTTTGCAAGTTCGATCTGCTCGGACGGAAGAGACTCGACCGCTTGGCGCGCGAGGTACTTGAGAAAAGATCGAAGCGCGATCAAATGATAGTTCTGCGTACTCTTCGAAAGCTGCTCACGCTGCCTCCCACCCTCCATGCGATTCAACCACAAACGGTACTCGTGAATTTTGTCGCGCGTCACATCTTTTGGTGAAGGATTCTTCGCAAAATCTGAAAATCGTCGCAAATAAAAATCATAATTACGAATGGTGCGATTCGAGCGTCCACGTTCGATCTCGAGGTACTCAAGAAAGTCAGTAATCAGTTGATCAAGTTTTTTCATGTACCGAAATTATACGACACATCCACATCGATCGTCGACATGCAACGCTTCTCTTGACGAATCTCTATTCGATTCGTCTTTCACATGCTAAACTTGTGGAACATTTGATCTATTAATCAAACGCATGGGTACCCACAAGGGGCACCCCTACAAACACCTTATGGAAAAACAAAATCTTTTTGACGTCATCCCATCTAAAACCGCGTTTTACCTGGGAATTGGAGCAGCCATCCTTGGAATTGGAACACTCGGTTTTATCTTGCTTTCAACCTGCATGTTCCGCGGAAGTTGCTCTGTGAGCGATTTGTCGCTCGGCAGTGGAAAAGCCATTGCGGTAAATAACGCACCAGCTGGCGATGACGCCGCACCGGCTCCAACTGGAACCGTTCCTGCCGTCTCAAACGAGGACCAGATTAAAGGAAACAAAAACGCTCCGGTCACTCTCATTGAATACTCAGATTTTCAATGCCCATACTGCGGCGCATTTGAACCAACCTTAGACGCGGTCATGGCAAAATATAAAGACCAGGTACGTATTGTTTACCGCCACTTCCCATTATCTTTTCATCCAAACGCTCTCCCGGCCGCTCTTGCGTCTGAGTGTGCGGCTGAACAAGGAAAGTTCTGGGAGTTTCATGGCGCCATGTTTAAAAATCAAGACGCTTTGACGGCAGACTACTTCAAAAAACTCGCGGCCGACAACAAACTCAACCTCAACAAGTTTAACGATTGTGTCAGCACACAAAAATACTTGAACAAAGTTCAAGACCAAGCGGCAGCAGGTGGTGCAGCAGGAGTAAATGGAACCCCTGGAACATTCGTGATTGGAAAAGATGGAAGTGCAACGCCAATTACGGGAGCTGTCCCAGAAGCAACACTTTCCGCAGCTATTGATAAGGCACTCGGCAAGTAACGCGACAATAAAAAAATATCCCTGACCCAGGGATATTTTTTTATTGCCATCGCTAAGTTCGAACCGTATCCGCGAGGCGATTAATCACGAGAGAGATTGCTGCTGCAACAAAGAATGAAACGGTGATTGGGAGATAAATGTTTAAAACCAAGAGGAAAATTATAATAAAAATGCGACCAATATTTAATGACATCTCACGCAATACGGTGTATTCATCAATGTAATGTCCTGCATCCGCTGCCTGCTCATACGTCAGTGCGTCCATGGGGGTCTGCAGAAAAATGGAGCCAAAGCTGTGAAATGTTGAGGCGGCGAATACTCCCGTCACGGTTTGCACAAGCCCTTTCCAAACCCATCCAAGCGCATACAATCCTGTTCCGATATGAAGCATCCGTTTTGCGGAAACCTTGTCTGTTTCTTTTCCAATAAAAATCTGAAAGAGAAGTGTTGTGATAATGATAAACGCGGAGAAAAATCCAATGTTCAAATAATCACCCTCAAAAAGCATGTAGAGAAAAATGGGCCATACAAGAATTCCAATGGTATTTTCTGCTCCAAATGCCATCATAGAAATCGACATGGGCCGAAACCGTTTGGAGAATAATTCGCGAAAACTTTGCCAATACCCGAATTCATATTGCACAGATTTGGCGGGAAGAAAATAAAGCGGGAGAAGGGAACACAGAACCAGAAAAAACCCGAGGGCGAACGTTGCGGAATAACCATACAAAACAATCAACGCTCCAGAGACAATCGGACCGATCACTCCAATAATGTGTTGAAGCACAAAAAGAGCACTAATCTGACGCCCGCGTTTTTCTTTTGAGGAGAATTCCGCAAAATCAATGTGAAATGGGGACCAGTAAAGCGTGCTTGTAAACATAAGCGCCACAAGCCCAATACCCATCAAGATAAAAGGAGAAACCGGAGTGTTTTGTCCCAGAAGAAAAAACATGAAATAAAAAACAGACAATCCAAGCACACCAATCATCATACTTTTTTTCAAACCAATCTTTGAAAAAATCTTTGCACCAGGAACATAGAACGGCAACTTTAAGAGTTGATCAACAAGATAAAATAAGAGAACAGCTTGAAATGATCGATGAAAAAAATCGAACAAAAAAATCGGAAGGAACAATCCGATAATGCTTGAGGCAGCGTACGCAAGGAGCCGATTGAGGGCGAGTGTTGGAAGCGCAGCCGCGTGTCCAAAAGAAAATCTGTGCGTATGAGAAAACGAAGGACGATTATCAATCGATAGCATAGAATGCTATTATAGCAGAAGTTCGTAATACATTTTTTTATGATCTCCGGTCTTCACCATTTTCAAAAACGCAAACGCGGAACAAAAACCCTTGAACCTATTCCGGGAAACACAAAACTCGTACGCACGGTTGATCATCTCGCGTATTTATCTGTGATTGTTCCACTCATGACGATTCCGCAGTTCATCACCATCTTTGCCCACCACAATGCCTCCAACCTTTCCCTCATCACCTGGGGAACATATCTTGTGAGTGCGGTCTATTGGACTACCTACGGCTGGCTCCACAAAGAAGCCCCCATTTGGTTTCCAAACAGCCTGATGGTTCTCGTGGACATTGGGGTTGTCGTGGGGATTTTACTCTATGGATAGCTAAATATTTGACAAAGAAGCCTTATATCCTTATATTAGCCGCATAACTCACAGGCCTCTGACTCGGTTTCGTGGACTCGAGCCCCCGATTCTCGGTTGACAGGCATGAAATCACAAATCTATGCTCGATGTTAAGAAAAAACTCAAGATTATTGAGAAATTCCGCACACACGCTTCTGACACAGGGTCACCGCAAGTCCAGATCGCGATTTTAACCTCAGAAATCTCTGAGCTTACGGATCACTTGAAAGACCACAAAAAAGACTTTTCATCTCGCCGTGGACTCATCAAAAAAGTCAACGAACGCCGCCGCTTGCTCAAATACCTTGAGCGCGAAGACGCAAAAGCGTTTTTGAAACTCAAAAAAGAACTCGAATTGAAGTAATATAAAAGCCTCGCCCCTTCGGCGAGGTTTTGCCTTTTTCTCGCACGCACTTTTTTTTCGTGTGCAACCTAATTCGCACGGGAGGGTCGCGACCCTCCCCTACATTTTTCTATGCAACACCCAGACCAACGTGTCGGCATTTTTATCGACACACAGAACATGTATTACTCGGCGCGTTATCTTTTTAAACGCAAAGTGGATTTCAAACACATTCTTGAAGACGCAACAGGCGGACGCAAACTCATTCGTGCGATGGCGTACGTCATTACAACGAAAGGAGAAGAAGGGCGTCCGTTCTTCGATGCTCTTGAGAAAGCAGGGATTGAACTTCGCGAAAAAGATTTGATCGAATATGCATCCGGCCACAAAAAAGGTGATTGGGATGTTGGCCTGACCATCGACGTCGTGCGCATGCTCGACATGCTCGACGTCGTCGTCCTTGTCTCGGGCGATGGCGATTACGCACCGCTCGTACAATATTGCCAAGCACGCGGACGCATCGTAGAATTGATTAGTTTCGGCGAAACAACTTCGTCGATCCTGACCGGCGTTGTTGATGCGCACATCGACATGTCGCAAAACAAACGACGCTATTTAATTGGACCTGCATTGAAACCTGCGTACGAAAAAAAACAGTCACGCGATGAAAAACCGAATTACAACGACGAGCCAGAGTATCTTGAGCCAACAAATACAGATGACATTGGCGAAGAACACGAAGATGATCAAGTCACGCAAGGATTCTTCATGGAATCAAAACCAAACAACGACCAAGAAGATTCACGCGAACGAAGATTGGAGTTTTAAAATGATTACGCGGTGAGAGGCTTGCGAAACTCGCAAGCCTTACACGGATTAATCATTAACCCGATTCTGCAGAGACAACGAGATCTCGAGAAGTTGCTCGACATCTTACGCTTCTGCAGAATCACAAATTATGAACAAGATTCAGAAATTCGAAACGCAATGGGGTGGAAAAACATTGTCGATCGAAGTCGGAAAGTATGCAGCACAAGCGAACGGCGCTTGTATGGTGCAATACGGAGACACCGTGATCCTTGCAACCGCAACGCTTAGTTCAAACAAGCGCGACGGAATCGACTATCTTCCACTCATGGTTGATTACGAAGAAAAACTCTACGCTGCAGGACGTATCAAAGGTTCTCGCTTCATGAAAACCGAAGGTCGCCCAACCGATGAAGCGATTCTCACAGCCCGATTTATCGATCGCGCTTTACGCCCACTCTTTGATGATCGCATTCGCAATGACATTCAAGTTATTGTGACTTGTCTCGCCTTCGACGGCGAAAATGATCCAGATGTTCTCGGCCTCATTGGCGGAAGCTGTGCCCTCGCGATGTCAGACATTCCATGGGACGGCCCACTCGGTTGTATCCGTATCGGCCAAATTGAAGGCGAATGGGTGATCAACCCAAGCTACGAAGCGCGTGAGAAGTCTCTTCTCGATCTCGCGTTCGCAGGAACAACTGAATCCATCATCATGGTGGAAGCGGGAGCAAACGAAGCGCCAGAAGATGTTGTGCTTGAAGCATTCTGGTTTGGACAAAAACATTTGAAAGAACCGATGGAACTCATCAATCAAGTTGTGAAGGCTGCGGGAAAAACAAAAGTTGATATTCTTTCTCCAAAAACAGAAGAGGAAAAAGCGATCTTGGTCGCTCGCGAGCACGTCGAAACACTCGTACGTCCTTACATCCTCGAACAGGTAAAAGAATTGTTCTTCAAAGCACCGCAGGCAACAAAAGGTGAGCGTGCGGCGCAGAAAACAGAATTGAAAGCACGCACGAAACAATTCTTGATCGACAAAGGTGTTGAAAAAGATCAAATCAAATACGGAACAGACATCGTGATCGAAGTTCTCGAGAGCGAGTTGACTCGTGCGGTGATCGAAGACAGTAGACGTGTTGATGGTCGCGGACTCGATGAGATTCGCGCGCTTCTTGCCGAAGTTCAACTCCTCCCACGCATTCATGGAACCGGACACTTCATGCGCGGAGAAACACAAGTTCTCACAACCATCACCCTCGGCGCGCCTGGCGACGAGCAAACATTGGACGGAATGGAAACGGTTGGAAAAAAGCGTTACTTTCATCACTACAACTTCCCTCCTTTCTCTGTTGGAGAAGTAAAACCACTTCGCGGACCATCTCGTCGCGACATTGGACACGGTGGACTCGCGGAAAAAGCACTTCGCGGAATGATGCCGGACAAAGAAGCGTTTCCATACACCGTCCGCGCTGTATCCGAAGTCTTCGGATCAAACGGATCAAGTTCGATGGCATCCACCTGTGGATCAACCCTCGCTCTCATGGACGCTGGAGTCCCAATCAAAGCAGCGGTTGCAGGAATCGCGATGGGACTTGCTTCTGACGACAAGGGACGTTTCAAAGTTTTAACCGACCTTCAGGATCTTGAAGATGGAGAAGGTGGAATGGACTTTAAAATCGCTGGCTCTCGAGACGGTATTACAGCCATTCAAATGGACACAAAAACAAAAGGGCTTTCCCGTGAAATGGTTACACAAGCGGTGAACCAAGCGAAAGTCGCTCGCATGCAAATCCTCGATGTGATGGCAAAAACAATTGCGGCACCTCGCCCAGATCTTTCCCCATACGCACCTCGCATCATCACTCTTCGCATCAACCCAGAATCTATTGGTGCGGTCATTGGCCCAGGTGGAAAAATGATCAACGAGATTATTGCGACAACAGGCGTTCAAGCGATCGACATTGAAGAAGACGGACTCGTCATGATTACGTCAAAAGACTCAAACGGAGCTGACCAAGCAAAGGCTTGGATCGAATCTCTGACGCGAGAAGCCAAAGTTGGCGAGATTTATCAAGGAAAAGTCGTCCGTGTCATGGACTTCGGCGCGATTGTCGAATTCTTACCAAAGAAGGATGGAATGGTTCACGTGAGCAACATGGCCCCATGGCGCGTTGAAAACGTAACTGATATTGTGAAGATGGGTCAGGTGGTTTTTGTGAAAGTCATGGAAATCAATCCAGACGGAAAGATCAGTCTTTCCATGAAGGAAGCCCCTGGAAACGTTTATCCAGAACGTCCAGCCCCAAGCGCGAGCGGAACGCCACGACCTCCAGCAGCTGGAGGATCTGGCGACCGCCCAAAGCGTCCATTCTTCAAGAAAAATGCAACACCTTAATATTCCACTGTCTAGAAATTCCAAAACAACCCGCCGAACTCGGTGGGTTGTTTGGATTCTAGCGGCCGGAATCTTCTCAATCATGCTCGCAACCGCATGGATAAGCACCCTTTGGTTTACACGAGATACTATTTACAAAGCCGCTCCTGAAAACACTACGATCGCGGTTCGGTTCTTTATAAGCGGAAAAAAGGGTGAAATTGTCGAATCAATAACAAAAAACATTCCGCTTATTTCGAATAGATCTCTCACCCTTACGGATCTGTCCCCTTATATTTCCGGAGAGTTTGTCCTCTTCGTTAATAAAGATGGATCAAGATCCATTGCAATACGAAAAGGGAAAACAGCCCTTCCACAATCTCTTCTCGATTCTCAAACAGTTGCCGTACAGCCGATTGGGCACAACATTGTCTTACTTTCAGAGAAACAAGTCATCATAAAACCATTTCAAATCAAACCAAAACTGCTTCCTGGAATTTCCCTCCCAGGAAAACGTTGGATTGGCGAACTTGTTGATCAGACAAACACGAAAAGATCTTTTCTGTTTGCCACAAAAAATCATGTAGAGATGACTCTTCCTGTTGTACACACAGATGGACAGGCATTCAAACAAATTCCAAATGACACATTCGCATATTTGTCTACTCCATTCTTGCCAAACACATCAAACGAATTCTTGGATCCTTTTCTTCCGCTCATGCAATCCGTTGTGGATCCACAATTTTTGGCACACTTGAATGATCTGGCAAACAATAAAAGTCAGCTTCTTCTCACCAAAGATGCAAATGGGGTCGGTTTTTTCCTTACAATAACTCCGTCAGAACTTAAAAAAGACATCGATATCGAACAAGCTTTACGTTCCATTGCCGCCCTGAATACCCCAAAAATCCAAGAAACACTTCTTGACGATGGCTCATCTATCAAAGAAATTATCGCGAACCCGAACTCCGTTTCTGTAGAACAGATCACTCTCCTTGGAACACAGATCAATCGCATTCATGTAAATAACGTTGATTTACTGGCAAGCCGCGCACAAAATCATAAGATTTTCCTCACAAATCGCGAATCGCTTTTTCGCTATACAAAAGAATCAGCAAAATCGGCAAACAAGATTTGCTCAGGTAATATGGCCGGCATTGCCTTGCAGCCGCTTGTAACAATGCAAAACCAATACGCAAATGTTCCAAACAACAGTGCTATTTTGTTATTTGCCCAAAATTTCTCAAGTATTGGCGTTAAAAGTGGAATAGTTTCAACAACGATTCGCTTCTGTAAATAGGCTGTGGATAACTGTGGGATAAGTGGTATAAATTGTGGATAACTTTTTATCTTCCACATATGCTGTGCACACATTTTTTTCTCATAGTACGATTTTAATTCTCAACAAAGCACAAAAGTATAGATTGACCTTTGGGTCTTTTTTTGGTATTATATATGTGCAGTCGTGAAACACTGCTTCGTACCTTTTCCATCTCTGAGATCCTCCTTTATCCCGACCACAGCTGTCGGCAAGCTCCCCACGCTTGAATTATGATTCAGGAACCATGATCTCACGCACATCTACTGTTCTGATTAAAAACAAAAACAAAATCGAACAACATCTAGGTTCGCCCAAATTATGACGACCTTCTGGTCTTCGCCTGGGTAAAACCATTGAATGGTAGATGACAAGAGCTTCTTCTTAAATGAAGTAGTTGTACCGGTATGGATGTCGAGTTTTGAACGTCAATAAAGGATTGAACCCAAAACCCGATATCTAAACCGGTCGCTAATTCGTTTCCTAGCCCCTTCGGGGGCTTTTTTCTTTTCTCGCTTCTTTATGCTATGCTGGCTTCATTAAAGATTTGAATGGATGTTTTTCCATCACCCTCATATGACAAAGGATCTTGTTTCAAAAGCAAAAACTCTCTTGGAAGAAGAAAAAATGCGCCTTGAAACGGAACTCTCCAAGTTTTCACACAGAAACCCAAAAGCAACCGAAGAAAGCTTTCAAGCAAACTTTCCAAATAATGGGGATAGTGAGGATGAAAACGCTTCTGAAGTTGCCCAATTTTCTGATAATCTTTCTTTGGAAGACGAACTCGAAAAGGCGTTACGTGATGTCGAGTCCACGCTGAAACAAATCGATAAAGGGAATTACGGAACATGTAAGTATTGTCATCAACCCATTGATGAGCGCCGACTTCTTGCGCGCCCAACCTCAAGCTCATGCATTCAATGTAAAAAAACCCTGACTCAAGAAGTGTGAAAAACCTTCAAAAACATCTTTATTGGTTCCTTCTCCCAGCCGTCCTTTTGGTTTTACTCGATGAGTGGATTAAAGCATTTGCCTTAACCCATTTTCCAGATGAAAGCACACTTGTGGATCCTGGATTTCTCAATCTCGCTATCCATAAAAATTGGGGGCTCGCCTTTGATATTCCGTTTCGCCGAGAATTTATTCTCCTCATCTCCATTGTGATTGGTTATTTCCTTGTGGAAATGATCGTAAAAAATTTCAAATCACATCCAAAAATCGCTTTCTCCAGTCTGATGATTCTCATCGGTGCCATTGGAAACGTCTTTGATCGAGTCTATTACGGATTCACAGTAGATTATTTGATCTTCTTTGGAAGATCCGCACTCAACCTTTCAGATTTGCTCATCATTCTCGGTGTCATCTTCCTTCTTATTTCATCGCGTCAATCGACCACAACGCACAAAACGGAAAAAGATGTTTGACAAACACAAAAAAGTTCGATAAACTCTTTTCTATAAATGAACTCCTTAGATTAATTTCTTGGGAGTTCTTTTTTTATCATCAATTTATGTTTTCTATCATTTCAAGCACAACAACGGGAATCGATGCTATTCCTGTTATTGTTGAAACAGACGTTTCAAACGGCATGAATAATTTTACGATTGTGGGATTGCCTGATACTTCCGTAAAAGAATCTCGGGATCGCATTCGCGCTGCCATTAAAAATAGTGGTTTTCAATTTCCTCGCGGACGATTAACCATCAATCTTGCTCCGGCAGATTTACGCAAACAAGGCCCGCTCTATGATCTACCAATTGCCCTTTCAATTTTAATTGCGCGCGGCGAAATTCCAGCCCACACGCTTGAACATGCTGTTGTGCTCGGTGAACTTGCGCTCGATGGAGTCATTCGACCGGTTCGTGGAGTTCTTACAACCGCACTGATGGCTCGACGCATTCAAAAAACGTCCATGTTCGTTCCAAAAGAAAATGAACAAGAGGCCGCTGTGATAAAAGATCTCGAAGTGTTCGGTGCAACATCATTGCGTGGACTTGTTGATCATTTGCTTGGACGCACACTCATGACGAAAACGGTGTACGCCCGAAAAATACGAGCGAGAGAAGATCATCAGTGTTTCTCCTTTATAAAAGGACAAGACTTTGCGAAACGCGGACTGGAAATCGCTGCTGCGGGTGGGCACAATATTTTGCTTTCGGGTCCACCAGGAACGGGGAAGACGCTTCTTGCCCGTTCCTTTCCCTCTATTCTTCCAGATCTCACCGAAGAAGAATCTATGGAAGTCACAAGCATCGCGTCTGTTGCGGGTGAACTGACATCCTCATCTGGTCTCATTGAAACGCGTCCGTTTCGTTCTCCCCATCATTCTGCTTCTGTCGTCTCGCTTGTGGGTGGGGGAACGTGGCCAACACCAGGCGAAATATCTCTTGCGCATCGTGGTGTTTTATTTCTGGATGAACTCCCAGAATTTCCTCGTCATGTTCTGGAACATTTGCGCGGTCCACTTGAAGACGGTGTCGTGACCATTTCTCGCGCACAGGCGACGGTGAAATTTCCTGCACGATTTATTTTGGTTGCCGCGATGAATCCATGCCCGTGCGGATACGCGAGTGACCCCAAACGAAAATGTATTTGCACTATATTTCAAATGCAAACGTATCAAAAACGCATTTCCGGGCCGCTCCTTGATCGATTTGATTTGCGCATTGAAGTCTCTAATCTGCCGCAGGAAAAATTGTTATCGGACACTCAATCAGAGCCATCAGCAATCATTCGCGCACGCGTTGTTGCCGCAAGAATAAAACAAGCGGATCGATTTTTCGATTCCGCTTGTCATGTGAACGCTGAAATTTCGCCTTCACTCCTTGAAAAAACCTGCGTGATGTCGAGTGAAGCAAAAACCCTGTTAGGTCTTGCGATCGGATCACAATCACTTTCTCCTCGCGCCACAACACGTATCCGCAAAGTCGCACGCACCATTGCCGACCTTGCGGAGTCAAACATCATTGAAGAACAACATCTTGCCGAAGCGCTGCAGTTTCGCGGACAAAAGATGCAGCACGATTAATTAACGCACGTAAGACAATGGGTTTTGAAACTTGCCATTTAAAATTACCTCAAAGTGTAAGTGGGTTCCTGTTGAACGTCCTGTTGTTCCCGTTTGAGCTAATCGTTCGCCAGCGGAAACAACATCCCCTCTATTAACATAGATTTTTGAGTTGTGTGCGTAACGTGTTTTTAATCCGTTTCCATGATCAATCTCAACGGTTAATCCATATCCCGTGCGCCAACCTGTGTAGCTCACCACACCATCATGCGCCGCAATACTCGATGTAGAGTAATCGCCATCAACGTCAATTCCCGTGTGTTTCCAACCATAGTATTGGGTAATCACGTGCCAGTTTGTAGGCCAAACCCATCCAGCGGTTGATACAGACGCTTTTGGAATAGGTGTGTTTGAAATAATATCCTTCACACTCACTGGTTTACGAGCAAGCGCGGCAGGTGCTGCAACTTGTGTTGCGCCTGGTAACAAAATCTCTGCCCCAACTTTAAGCGTTGCATTGCTTTCAAGCTGGTTTGCCGATGCAATGTCTTGTATTTGAACGTTGTATGTATTCGCGATTCTTGAAAGCGTGTCGCCACGCTTCACGGTATAAATAATTCCATCTCTTGGAAGAATCTTCAGGGTGTCGCCAGGACGAATGGTGCTACGGAGCGTAAGTCCGTTTGCAGAAAGAATGGTGCTGATGCTCAAGTGAAAGCGGACAGAAATGCGTCCAAGTGTGTCGCCTTCTTGAACAACATATGTTTCAACACTTGAACGTGTTGGCACGCCTTGTGGTTGTGTTGTTGCCCCCGTCTGATCCAATTCTGTTTGGTGAAACTGTGTGCGCGTATCAAGTGTTGCGTCCGCAAAATAACTCGATTGTCCTCCAGGAATCAAAACAGACTTTCCCGCCTCAACGACCTCAACCGTTTGTGAATCATCAACAGACACAAGGGAATAAAGAATACTTTTTTGCCCGAATGTTTCCGCACGGACGTTGCGCGTCTGAAAATTTGTCACGCCGATGATTCCCACAAGAATAATCATGAGGGCGTGCACGGTATACCGATTTGAAAGCAAATAAAAAAATCTGTGTTTGGCTGGCAAAAGAATCGTATGGACAAATCGACGAACAAAAAAGATTCCACGATACGCCGGAACGCCGACGAGCTTCACAAAAACAAAACCAACCGCCTTAAACGGTTGGTAGGTAGCCAAAAAAAACGGTTTGGCAACACGTTTGACAACAATCAATCCTCGCAAGACGGAAAGGGCTGACCGGACAAAAAAATGTTTAATGTGAAGTTTGATAGAAAATTTCCTTAAATCTTTTCCATGGCGGAAATGATAGCCTTTTTTCTCTGTTTCGTCAAACGTTTTTTTGTATTTTTCTGCTCATTTAAGGTTAAAATCTGTGTTTCCTCTGTGTAAAAATCGTTGACAAAATGCGCATATCTCATTACGATACCCTCAAGTTTTTAGTCATATTCTTTTCGACCCATACATTATGAATATTTCGATGTACGCGATCGGGGCGAGCTTGCTTGCCCTCATTTATGGAGCCTATCTTACTCAATGGATTTTAAAGCTCCCGGCAGGTGAAGGAAAAATGAAGGGAATCGCTCTTGCGATTCAAGAAGGGGCAAACGCATACATGGCGCGCCAGTATAAAATGATCGGTATGATCGGTGCTGTCGTTTTTGTGATCCTTGGCTTTGCTTTAGGATGGACCCTCGCGATCGGATTTTTAATCGGTGCTGTTCTCTCTGGAGTTGCTGGCTACATTGGAATGTCCGTTTCTGTACGCGCAAACGTTCGTACAACAGAAGCCGCAAAAAGTGGATTATCTGCGGCCATGGACGTTGCTGTACGTGGCGGAGTTGTCACCGGATTCTTTGTAGTTGGACTCGCCCTCCTTGGTGTCACGCTCTTTTACATGGTGACACAAGATGTCCAAGCCCTTATCGGACTCGGATTTGGAGGATCTCTTATTTCTGTCTTCGCTCGTTTGGGTGGAGGAATTTTTACCAAAGCCGCTGACGTTGGTGCGGACTTGGTTGGAAAAACAGAAGCGGGAATTCCAGAAGATGACCCACGCAATCCAGCGGTTATTGCAGACAACGTTGGAGACAACGTTGGAGACTGTGCAGGAATGGCCGCGGATCTTTTCGAGACCTATGCTGTTACATCTGTTGCAGCTATGTTGCTCGGAGCACTTTTATTTGCAAACAACCCACAAGTTATTTTGTATCCAATCGCCCTTGGAGCGATTGCCATCGTTTGTTCGATTGTTGGAACGTTGTTCATCAAAATCGGAAAAGATGGAAACATCATGAACGCACTTTATAAAGGATTATTTGTCGCAGGCGCACTCGCCGCAATCGGTTTTTATCCTGTCACAAAGTACATGCTCACAGGTGTTGCAGGATTAAACGTCATGAACGTGTACTACTCAGCCCTTCTTGGACTCGTGATTACTGCAGCCATGATTCTCATCACAGAATATTACACAGGAACAAATCATCAACCTGTAAAAGATCTTGCAGCCGCATCTGAATCCGGACACGGTACAAACATCATTGCGGGGCTCGCGCTCTCCATGAAATCAACGGCGTATCCTGTTCTCACGATTGTCTTTGGAATCTTGATCGCGAACTCCCTCGCTGGACTTTACGGCGTAGCCGTTGCCGCAATGGCGATGTTGTCTCTTACAGGAATTGTCGTTGCGATTGACGCCTTTGGTCCAATCACAGATAACGCAGGTGGAATTGCGGAAATGGCAGATCTTGGAGAAGACGTTCGCAACGTGACAGATCCACTCGACGCTGTTGGAAACACCACAAAAGCTGTGACCAAAGCATACGCGATTGGGTCAGCTGGGCTCGCAACGGTCGTGCTCTTCGGAGACTATGTGCATGCGCTCGCCGCAAAAGGTTCTCATATTGTGTTCGAGGTTAGCGATCCTTATGTGCTCTCCGGTTTGTTTCTTGGAGGAATCGTTACGTACTTATTTGCCGCACTCGCGATGGAAGCCGTTGGAAAAGCTGCTGGATCCGTTGTCGAAGAAGTTCGCCGCCAATTCCGTGAGATCCCGGGAATTATGGATGGAACCGGAAAGCCAGACTACGCAAAGGCTGTAGACATTGTGACAAAAGCTGCGATCAATTTCATGATCGCTCCGTCATTGCTTGCTGTGTTTGCCCCAATCGTTGTTGGATTCGCCTTTGGACCAAAGGCGCTCGGAGGACTCTTGATCGGTTCCATCGTCACAGGACTCTTCATGGCGATTTCGATGACAACAGGCGGAGGAGCTTGGGACAATGCAAAAAAATATATTGAGTCTGGAAACTACGGCGGAAAAGGATCCAATGCCCACAAAGCAGCGGTGACAGGAGATACCGTCGGTGATCCATACAAAGACACAGCAGGACCAGCAATTAACCCAATGATCAAAATTTTGAACATTGTCGCGTTACTCATTGTTGGCTTCCTTGTGTAGGAAAAATAAAATCGATTCGCAGCACGCGGGTCGATTTTTTTATGAGTAAATAAAAAATCGCTTCGAGAGTCTCGAAAGCGATAAGGGTCTTAAGCGTGTGCGGCGTTCGCGGTGAACTTATTCTGTTTTTCTTTCGTATGTTCCGCAAGGATCGCCGCAACTTGCTGACGTGTCAGACGACGTGTGCAACAGAGTTGCTGACGCACTTCACTCCAATCTTTCCCATGCTCGAGAGCAAGCTGATGCACGAGAATGACGATGTCGGTGTCTTGCTGATTTGCTTTGCGAAACGGTTCTGCAGGAGCCGTACTCCGTGAACCACCCTTCTCGAGCGAGACCTCGCCCCACTCGTTTGGATCAAACATGTTGCGAACTTTTTTTGCGCCGCTCTTTGGAACGGGCGACGACAGCGTCTCAGCCACCGTCTCCGAAGTGGGGACAATAGCCGCGTGGCCATTTCCGTTTCCGTTCTTCTTTTCACGCTTCGTCGCGCCGGCGAGAATTGCGGCGGCCGACTCGGTCGTGATTCCGTAACGAACACACTCTTGATCGCGCCGACCGTTCAGTCGCAACCAATCTTCTTCTGAACATTCCGCGCGAGACCTGATGATCGCATCGCGAATCACATCCGTAATTTCGCCCCCTTCCTTCGGCGGCTCACGACGTGCCCCGAGCGAATCGAGTCGCGCGTCTTGCATGTCGAGCCGTGTTCCAAGTTCAATCGCTGCTTTTCCGAGTTCGATCAGGAATTTTGAGACGCTCATTTAAATCTCCTCACACCAGGCTATGCGCCGTACCCATCTTATCAACGTAGATAAGCGGGGTGCGCGTTGCAAACTGCCAAACCTGTTCAAGAACGTCTTGATGGCTCGGCTTCTTTTTCGTATTGATGAAATCGATTTTCAACATCCACACATGCATCGGGAGACCCGGTGCTGTGTAGTAAATAAAATGCTGAAAACCAGATGGCCACAGACACGAAGTATGAGCGCACATCCGTGTTGCAAGTTCAGTATCATAGACCAAGTGAAAATCAAGCGTGCCTTCGCTGCGCGCACGCGATCGTTCGTCAATCCGTTCTAAAATTGCATCAAGCTCTGTAAGATACGCCTCATCAATGATTCCGTATGTGTCGCCAGGGAATTGCATAACTCCCATCACAAGCGTCATCCACCAAAGAAATCCAAGTTCGCGAGTAAGGTGACTATGGTCAGATGCACGAGGATCTTTCAGGATATGCTTTAATGCGACATATCGATTCACCATGCGACCGTAGTCGCTCATGAATTCGGTACGCTCGGCACGTCCGGAATAAAACTTGGACGTATGAATCATTCCTTGCAGGAGTGTTTCTTCGTCGCGTGAACTAAAACTCGTCACACACAAATATCCACCAGACGTTGAAGGAAAAACGCGGAAAAGAGAAAGAATCTCACTGATCAAACGGCTGTACAACCCTTCAAAGTCCAGATTGGCAAAACGCAGACGCGGAATATGCTGTTGTTCTATTTCACAAACAGCATCCCTCACATTTCCATGAATCAAGCGAATGCCATTTGCTTTACGTTTCACCGCAGCAAACCGACTCGGATCATGTTCGATCCCTATCAGTCGATCTTTTGACAATCGCTTCTGTTCATAACAAGGAAATTCCAGATTTTGGTGTCCTGGAAGATAAAGCCCGTGGGCCTGCGTATCTTGAAAGAACTCCGGTAAAAAACGCATCCATGCGTCCCTAACCGTATTCTTTGCAGGATAATCGTAATCACGCATGTGTGTCCTTTCTCCACAGAAGCGGAGAAAGAAAACTAACAAAATAGGGGAACTTTGTCAACGAATTCTTGACAAAACGCCTTTATCTGATATGCTCGTTGCTCCGGCAAGTGTCGGAAATGGGGCTTTAACATGAGTTCGCCAGAAACAATTCGCATTCAGAAACTCACCGCTGAGATTCGAACACTGAATGAGATGATCGCGATCTATGACCAAGAAGGTCAGCAAGAACGCGTTGCGCGCAAAAACCTTGAGCGTCAAATCACCAATCTACAGGTTCAGCTTGAACTTCTCGAAAAGAAACGAGAACGCTTTGTGCGTGTTGATCAGTTTCTGCTCGATCTCTCAACGATCGAACGTGATCGTGATTTCGCCGCCGAGCTTGGTGTATGCGGTCCAACATTCTCTCTTGCAGCCCTCATTCAATCGGTCATCTCTGGAGATTCTGTTGAAGCGTGGAAAGCAATCGAGGGATACCGAACGCGTGTCACCGATCTTTCGTGCAAGATGACAGATCTTGAACGCGCGAAGCAGCCCGAGGTTGTCTCGAGGATCTCAGCGCCAGCATTGGCAACTCCCATCATCACAGAACAGATGATCAAGCAGCGTGTGGACGCCGAGCTTGAAGATCGCGTGCGAACTCTTGTGCGAGAACTGTACGAACAAGCGATCGGACTTCCGCATCGTATTCGTCAAATCTACACAGCGTTCAGTCGCGATCGTTCCGAGTTTCAAGACGTGCTCCATGCACGCAAAAGCCTGACGGATGACCTCATGCAAAAACATCGCCTAGATGCGAAGTTCAGCATCTTGCGCGATGGCATGCAAAAATGTCTTCCTCTCAACCAGCCGGAAGATGTGAGCGAACTCGAATCACTGATTCGTCTCGCGCGTTCGTCTCTTGTTCGACTCAACGAACTCGATGAACAAGCGACAACAATCGGTGCACGCATCGAGCAGCACAAAGCGGATTACCGCCTGACAAACGAAGAAGCCTCTGGACTTTGGGATCGCGCGGCAAGCATCAAGGGATACTGTTCCTTGTTTGCCCTTCCAATCCCTGCAGAGGTGGATCGTCAAGTCGACCATGCGAAAAGGGAATTGAGCTTTGTGAATCCGCGCAGCGAAGAAAGCGCACGGATTGGCAACATGAACTTGTACCAAACAACCTTCCCGGAACGTCCGAAGGCTCTGAAAGATTTTCTCGCGACAGCCTTGCCACTTGCAGAAGCCCTGCTTCTCAAAGTGCGTAAACTGAATCCAGAAGATTTGTTTCAGGACAAATGTTCGCGAAAGGATGCTCATGCGCGACTGTTCATGATTGCCTCTGACGTGTGTAACAAACCGGAATCCAACATGTTTCGTGGATACAAAGGGAAAAAAACCCTTGTGGGAAGCGTCCTTGCAAGCGGGCTCATCTCGCCCCGGGATGCGGACGCATTCGCGCTCGTTCCTGATCAGCTCAAGAACCTGTACGACATGGAACGCTTCAAGTTCAGCTGGCTTTGGAAGCCAAAGCCAGAATGTCTTGCTCTTGCGCGGCAGTTTCTTCAGGACAGTCCGTTTGCGGACGCCATTCGCGCGGCCATTCTGGATGGACAAGCCATCTACAAAGAGACTGCTGCTGCCGAACGCAAAGAAAAAGCCGCAAATGACGACGAAGATCTCTAACCACCCTTCGCTAAAGCTACGGGTGGTTTTTTCATACAAAAATTTCAATAAAAAAACACCGGGGTTCATTCCGATGTAAGTATTTCTCACCGCTGCAAATGCGGGACGAGCCGATCGTAGTTCAAAACGAGCATGCCAAGATCTTCGATCTCATGACGCAGTGCATCCAAGCCTTCCGGTTTTCCAATCTGATTTGCGGCAAGAGCAACTTGTACTTCTTGAAACCGCTGCATGCGCGCATGACGGCGCCGGTCGAGATCCGCGATCTCTTCCTGGATTGTCGCGAACTCTTGCACGAGAGTTTCTTCTTCTGCACGCCAGGTCTGCGCGAGCTGTTCCGCTTCCTGCTGCTTATCTGTAAGCCTCACTGCAAGTTCAGCCTTTGTAGGCAGGGCGCTCGAGGGAGCGTGTTCCAATTGCGCTTCAACCTTTGTAACCGGCTCTTGAACCGTTTCTTGCGCTTGTGCGAGCATGCGTGTATCAACACACGCTTCACATTCTTGAGGAATGAACGTTACTGTTTCTCCCGAAGTCCAACTCGCATGTCGGAACACCTGAACAGGTCGGCAGACAAGCACGCGCTTTGCCGGATCCACCCTGGTCTTCTTTCCGCTCACATGAAGAAACAATCCTTGTTTTTCCATGCGACTGATCGCATGAATCAAGCTGTCTTTTTTCTCATTCATGTGTGCGATATATACAACTATTTCACTCGTCGTCTTTGGGGCAAACTCGTCTTTTCGAGCCCCTTCAAGAAGGGCTTTGTAGAGTTCGAGTGTTGTCACCTGTACCATCACAGGCTTATGTGTTTTTGGATACACCCACACAGGCTCTCCGAGAAGATCTGTGAGAGCAGGAGGCTTCGGGGCTGGAGGTTTCTTCACTTTGGCTTCCGTCTTCGGCTCGGTAGGCAGCTTCGGCAATTTAGTCACCGCTTCTTCCACAGGCCAGATCTGTTTCACATTCGGAGCTTTTCCGGTTGTGATGACAATCCCGATTGTGAGAGGAATGCGTGTACGACGACTTGAGCTGCCTGACGCTATTTGCAACACCCCTCGCTTGTCGAGGTTGTTGAGCGTTGAGAACGGATTTTTCGTGTTCTTCGAATTTTTTCGCACGATCTCCGCAGCAACATCTGCCGGAATCGGAGCATTCCGCTTGCTGTATTCCACCTGAAGCGCAAGCCAGACGTTGGCAAGAACGGGTGAAAGATAGATGATTTTCGGGTCTTTTTGATCTGAGCCCGATAAAGCTGCACGTACCGTCGCTGCATCTCCCATGAGACACTCCTTGGTTGTCTGAACAAACACCTTTCTTCGTCATTCGAAAAAAGGATGTAAAAATGTACCACGCGAGCCGGATCTGTCAATAGAACCTTGACATAACAGGCTTAAATTGATAGGTTGACCCCTTCTGAAATGTACGGAATGGCCGTATTTCAGAACGGTTCTTTTCAGCCGGAGGATCCATGGAAAAGCTCAAGAAACTTCCAACAGCCGTTTGGGGAAAAGACATCACCCTCGCCGTGCTTTGGGAAATGTGGATGCAGCACAACGGACTCAAAACCGTTGAAGAAGCGCAGGCTGTGTTCAAAAAACACGGCATTCGAGGCAGAAAGAGTCTTCCTGCCTGGCTTGCAAACACACCAACGATTGATCTTGTCACAACCGGTCTTCAATCCATTCTCGAAACAACCGGTGTTGATATCGACGCCTGGATGGTTTGTGAAGCAAAACGTCAGTTGTGGAACGAGTGTCCTGATCTGCGTGAACACATTGATTTCGATCGTGATATTCACCGTGAAGACGTCGTGAATCGCTTGCGCAAAATCATCAAAGAGTACGGAGGAAATTTCTACCTCGCGCTTCAGATGGGTGTTCCGTCAGGGACGTTGAGTGGTTGGAACAGAGGAATCAACAAACCCGGTGTGGAGATGTTGAAAATCCTCTTGAGCAATCTCATGCGAGGCTTTCTCAAGATCTCGTGTCTTGAAGATGCACAGTTCATCTTGATGTGTCGAGCCATCCTTGGCGGAGACTCGCAAGAATTTTTTCCTGGAGTCACGGATTTTGCATCCGCGCTCCAAGAATTTCTTCATCGGTATCCCGGTCACACGGCTGTCAAAATTGAAAGCCTTACGGGAATCAAAGAGAACACCATTTCTCGACTCCTTGAATGGAAGCCTGAAAAAGAAAAGACAAGTTGTTATCCGGAAACCGTCGAAGGAATTCTGCGCGCGCTTGTCGAGCGATCGTATCCCGCGCTCTTGGAAACGTTTGACGAGCACCGCAAGACGTATCGCAAAAAGGAAGATGCGGGAATTTGGGAAGTGGAAGTCCCTCTCAAAGACCTCATGGATGTGAAGCCTGTCGCAAAACAATCAAAAGCGAAGCCTTCTGTCCAAAAGAAAGTGGAACCTGTTGCGACTCCGGTTGCGACCCCCGTCGTTTCTGAACCAAAACCAATCACGCCATCCAAAGATTCGTTCGAAGATGTTGTGATCGATGGACTCGAAGCTTTGGTCGCACGACTCAAGGCACGAACAGAAACGGTTGCGACACCATCCGTAACTCCGATCTATGAACCGATTGGTTCCGTGATTGGTGGCGTGGAGCACTGTCTTGATCCGAAAACGTGGCACCTTCGAAAAGATGAACGTGTCACAATGGAACAGATTGAAGACGTTCGAACCGCGATCGTCCATCTGCGGAAAGTGCTGGTTGCGCTCAGTGAGCTGAATCCGGATCTCATTCGGAAAACGATCACGCCGATTCTTGGTCCAGAACTTGCAGAACTCTTCGTTGCACATGAAGGGCTCCATCA
Organism: Candidatus Uhrbacteria bacterium RIFCSPLOWO2_01_FULL_47_17; assembly: GCA_001791305.1. Lineage (GTDB taxonomy): Bacteria > Patescibacteriota > Patescibacteriia > UBA9934 > GWF2-40-263 > XYB2-FULL-45-11. The sequence goes on along the minus strand of MGEI01000005.1, from coordinate 238,258 downwards.
CTTGATGGGCTCAAAAGCGGCGTGGGAGATTGTTCAGGGGACACGCTCCATGGTCGGAGTCGCGTCAGAATTCAACAAATCCAATGGAGGAAAGTAAATGGCAGTACCACATGTAAGGCGAAATCGCGTTGACAAATCGATTCTCGACAAGTTGACCGATGGGTTCACAGGATTTGCGGATGCGGTGGTGCAAATCGCCGAAAACGCCTTCGACTGGGGAGCGACGGAATTCACTATTCGTTTCTACACGGATCCGAAACGTGAAATCAGCTGTGTTCAATTCCGCGACAACGGACAGGGCATGGATGAGCGCGGTCGGGAAGCCTATACCAATTTGTGTGACAGCGCTGCACGTGAAGACGATTCGAAAAAGGGCCGCAACGGTACCGGACGCATCGGCTTCATCAACCACGCGGTTGAGTGTCACACGATCACAAAAGCTGCAGATCAGACAGCGTTTGAAATCGTTCTCACAAAAGAACGCATGCATGACGCGTGGTTTGAACGAAATACAACGCTCGCGTGGACCGCAAAGAAGCTCTCATTCGATCATCTGCTGAAAACGAGTGGAACGATTGTGACCTGGCGCGACCTCACGGTTGGCACCAAGTCGCAGCAGGCACAACGGACAGCGGAACGATTGATTGAAGGCCTCGCCGAAAAACTCTCCCCACACATTGCACGAAAGATTCGTGTGGAAACCGTGGATGAGACGGGCGGAGTACAGACATTCGAACTCAAGCCGCGCGAGCTGAAAGGCAAGCCGATTGAGGGACGTACCACAACGCCCGTGAAACATCTTGGAGACGTTGAGTGGAATCTGTATGTGGTTCAGCAAAGTGACCGCAGCGCAGATTTCGTGATGATGGGTGCGATGGGCCCCGTGTGTTCTTGGACCACGTTTGCGCGTGCGTTCACACACGACCCGCGGTATCGCACACTTGCGCGAGAAATTGACATCGTGTTGCGTCACCCGTACGTTGTGGGCAGCATCGACATTCCGAAGGCAAATAAGTTCGCTGTGAATAGCCGCAAGGAATTCAACGCGAACATGCTTGAAGATGAGCACTTCTGTGAAGCGCTCCTCAAGTTCCTGCGTCTTGAAATCGTTCCGCTCGTCGAGAACGAACTCGGGATGCGCTCAGAAGAAATCGTGACGACCGATGACGCAACTCTGCTTGCAGATGTGTGTCGAAATATTCACGAAGCAACGGGCGAAGCACCGATCAAGCAAAAGGTGATCGAAATCGCTCTGAATCGCCATTGCGTGGACCTGGTTCCTGGACGTAGCTACGTGTTCGAAATCAAGGATCCGCGACCGGGGCGTCCATACCATTGGGATGCAAAGGCAAGTGGCGGCAGTTTGGATACCAACACCGGAACACGCGTGACCTACACAGCCCGTGATATTGGTGAAGGGCACACGCTGCGTGTGAGTATGATGGGGGACGTGAAGGATGCGCCAAGCGCCATCATCACGATCAACATCTTCGCAACGATTCCGATGCGGTTTGGGAAACCAACCGTTCGGATGGGATTCCATGACCGTCGATTTGTCCGACTTAATGAAGTGCCCGCCGGAGCGGATCTTGTATGGACCTACCAGAAATGGGGAGGGGAAATCAAGATTTCGAAAGATGTAACTGAAGCTGAAATTCTCTCGAGCGACAAAGCGGGAGACTTCGACATCACGGTTGTAAACAAAAACAATCCGAGTGACACGGCAAACTGTACCATTCGCATTCGAGAACAGGATGAAGGTGAATCACCGAAAACCGGGGAGACCACAGATCGGCAATTCATTGTTGAAGATCACTTGTTCGAACTCTCCTCAACGACGATGCGTGGCACGCCGGACGCAAATGCCAAAACGAGCTGGATTGAGCGCGGAGACGGCTACACCATCATCACGCTCAACTTGGGTCACACACTCTTTGACGGATACACAGATGCGGTTCGCCGCCATGCTGCCTTGCGTGAAATCTCACAGCGTGTCGCACACGTCCTCTTGGATGAAACCCAGGGGCCGAGCACGCCGGATGATATGTTTAAGAAAGCCGCTCAGGTGAGCACCGTGCTCATGGTCAAAAAGTCTTAATCGCCAAATCCTGGCGATTTTTTTATTGAAACGAACACCACTCCACAACATTGACGCAATTTTGTTTATTCGCTACACTTTCGCAGAAATTCAAACCATCTTTATGCCAAATATTACTGTCGAAGAACAAGAAAAAGGACTCGTGAAAATCACCTTTACCGTTTCTGTTGAAGAACAAACTCCGTTTCTTGAGGCTGCCGCTGAACACATTTCTGAACACTCAACCATTCCAGGTTTCCGCCCAGGAAAGGCTGGTTATGAGATTGTGAAACAACGCGTTGGGGAAACAAAAATCATGGAAGAGGCGCTTGAAAAAATCGTGCGAAGTCTTTTTGTGAAAGCACTTTTAGATAACGAAATCGACACCGTCGGCTCTCCAAAAATTGATGTTGAAAAAATGGCGCCAGGAAATGAACTGGTGTTTACCGCAGAAGTAACACGCATGCCGGCTGTCAAAGAACTCGCAGATTTTAAAAGTTTGTCTGTCCAAGGAAAAGTTCCAGAAGTTGCTGACCATGATGTTGAACTCGCGCTCAAAGATCTCACGCGCATGCAAACAAAAGAAGTTCGTGCCGCATCTGGTTCGATCGTGAGTGCAACAGATAAAGCGGTTGTTTCGATGGACATGAAAAAAGACGGAGTTCCGATCGAAGGTGGACAATCACCAAATCACGCCGTATATCTCGCAGAAGAATATTATATTCCTGGATTCAAAGAACAGTTGATTGGATTAAAAGAGGGTGATGCAAAAACTTTTACTCTTGCGTTTCCGGCAGATCACGCGCAAGCATTTTTGGCAGGACAAGATATCGACTTCGAAGTTGTCTTAAAAGAATTATTTCATCTCGAGCCACCACAAATGGACGACTCGTTCGCACAATCACTCGGACTTAAAGATTTTGCGATGATGAAAGAACTCATTCACAAAAATCTTCTCGATGAGAAAATTCGCGAAGAACAAATGCGCCAAGAAAAAGAAGCTCTTGAGCTGATTGCAAACAAAACACAGTTTGAAAACATTCCTGATCTTCTCTTGAATGAAGAAATCGAAAAGATGCTTCGTGAATTGAAGGGCCGTGTAGAAGAACAGGGTATGGACTTTGAAAAATACATTCAAAGTTTGGAAAAGACGCTAGTGCAAGTGAAACTCGACTTCACTCCACAAGCCCTTATGCGCATCAAGGTCGCGATTGCGATGCGTGAAATTGCAAAACGCGAGAACCTTACTGTAAGCGACGAAGAGCTCGACAAAGAACTCGACGACGTCGCGGCGCGTTATGAAGACGCGGAAGACAAAAAACGTATTTACACTCCGGAATATCGACAGTACTTCGAACAAGTTGTCTTGAACAGAAAGGTGATTGAACTTGTGAAGAACGTGATGGTGAAGATGTAAGACTCTGTGATAAAGTAATGGCATTAAAGCCATTACTTTTGTTTTATGAGTGTTGGAGCACACGTATCAGCCGCGGGAGGACTCTGGAATGGGCCCAAAAATGCGGGCAAGATTGGATGTGAAACCTTCCAGTTTTTTTCACGCCCGCCACAGGGCGGAAACGTGAAGGCGATCTCGGAAGAGGACCAAAAGCTTTTTCGAGATGCTATGAAGGAATACAAAATCAAAAGCTGCTATATTCACGGGCCGTATGTGATCAACCTTGCGTCCGAAAAGGCATCAACTCGAGCAAACTCGGTTCGGCTCCTACGCGAGGAACTCGAACGTGGAAGTCTCCTCGGCGTGAGCGGTATGATGTTCCATCCGGGTTCGGCGAAGGAAGTAGGTGAGGAAGCAGGAACAAAGTTTGTGATCGAGGGACTCAATAAAATCATGGATGACTATAAAGGCTCATGTCAACTACTTGTTGAAATCTCGGCGGGTGCAGGGGCTGTTATGGGAGCTTCGTTCGAGGAGATAGCGGCGTTTCTCGATAGGGCAGAACGCGGGAAAGAAATTGGAGTTTGTTTCGACACGCAACATGCATTCGGAAGTGGATATGATTTTCGAACACCAGAACTTCTCGACGCCATGATAAAAAAGTTCGATAAAATCGTTGGATTAAAGAAATTGGTCGCGTCACACTTGAACGATTCGAAAGTGGAGCTTGGTTCTCACAAAGATCGCCATGAACACATTGGAAAAGGATTGATTGGAAAGGATGCAATCAAACTCTTCGTTCAACACCCAAAGCTACATCATCTCGATTTACTTCTCGAGACGCCGCTCGATGAGGAACAGGCTGGAGAAGTGAAGTTGTTGAAGAAGTGGAGAAATGTATGATTATAACGGTTCATGTAAAACCACGGTCGAGAAAAAACGCGATTGAATGGATCGATGATGAGACGGCAAAGATTTCAGTTACGGCGATTGCAGAGAAAGGGAAGGCGAATGAGGCTGTTGTCGAGGTTCTGGCCGAGGATCTCGGCATTGCGAAATCTTGTATGGAGATTGTGAGAGGAAAAACGACGCGTATTAAACAGGTGGAAATTAAAAAGCTTTTCGAGAAGTAGCCCAGTATCAACACGTTATCCCCATATGTATTTCGAATGGGGATAACTAAAAACATCGCTCAATTGAGCGATGTTTTATTTAGGAACCTCATCGATCCCTCCCTTATTAAACGGATTACATCGGAGAATGCGGCGAACGGTGAGCCAACCTCCTTTTATAAGCCCATGTTTCTCGATCGCCCTGTATCCGTACTCCGAGCAGGTTGGGTAAAAACGGCAATATCCGTCTGGGTAAAAGAATTTCATGTATCCGTGATCAAAAGACAAGGTCTTTTGATAGACACGGATCAATAAAAGGACAGCGAGGCTTGGAACAATCCAAAATCGGAGCTTCATACGAGTTTTGCACGTTTAAACATACGCTCAATCTGCTCAACAAGTTGTTTGTGCGTTTGATCAATCGTTTCTTTCTTTACGAGAAACAGCACATCAAACCCGGGTTTTATCTCGAGAAGACGTTTTTCGACAATTCCTCGGATTCTTCGCTTAATCTTGTTTCGAACGACCGCGCGTTTTGAGATCTTTGTTCCAACAACGACCGTGAATCGAGTAACTGGGAGGTTATTTGGGGCGAATCGGATTCCGAGCGTCACATCAAAAACACTCCTGCCTTTTGCGAAGAGTGTTTTGATATCTTTTTCATTTCGTAATCGATTTACGGAAGGAAACACAGAGGTTTATTTACTGGTAGCTTTTGGAGCAAGGCGTTTGCGGCCTTTTGCGCGACGACGAGCAATCACTTCTCGGCCGTTTTTTGTGCTCATTCGCTTAAGGAAACCATGGGTTTTGACGCGTTTAAGCTTCTTTGGTTGATGGGTGCGCTTTGGCATAGGGGTTGGGGTAGTAGAAAGTAGTAAAGTAGAAAGTAGAAAGGGGGGAAGAGAAAAAAAGACAAGAAGATGGATTTGGAACAGTTTTTTTCTGTTTTCTACCCTTTCTACTTTCTGCTCTCTACTTTCTACTCATGCCCCCAGATACTAACATGCTATCCACAACTTATCAAGAGCTTTATGAACAATTCTCACACTTGCCCACTTGTGGATAAATGGTTACACTTACCCACATCCTATATTCAACCTCGTGTATTTGAATCGTTTTTTCTCATAAATTGTCGTTATGAACACGATCGAACTTTGGCAAGCTGTTCTTGGGGAACTTGAGTTATCGCTCAGCAAAGCCAATTTTACAACTTGGTTCAAAAGTACATTCATTTCTGAAATTTCAGAACACTCTCTTATTGTTGGTGTCCCAAACATGTTCACGCAGAACTGGCTTGAAAAAAAACACGCGCGTGAAATCGTAAAATCTGTCTTGGAACACACGGGTGGAAACATCAAGCACATCACGTTTCGTGTTGAAACACGCCAAGCTCCTGCACAAATGGTTCCTGTTGCAGGAAAACCGGAACCACAACCTGTTTTTCACCAACAAGAACAGCCTGTACAAACACCGAAAGACTTTTTTGTTGAGCAACATACTTCAGACGTTCAAGAAAATAGAACGGGGGAGTTTTCTTTAAACGGAAAATACTGTTTTGAAACGTTTATCGTTGGAAAACAAAATGAGCTTGCACATGCAGCAGCTCAAGCGGTCGCGAGCCAACCAGGAGGCGTTTATAACCCACTCTATATTTATGGTGGTGTGGGACTCGGAAAAACCCATTTGTTGCAGGCAATCGGAAATGAGTTACTTCGAAAAAATCCAAACCTTCGCATTCTCTACATCACGTGTGAAAGATTCACAAACGACTATGTTTCTGCGCTTCGCACAGGAAAAATGAACGATTTTAAAAATCGCTACCGCATGGTTGATACGCTCCTTATCGACGATATTCAGTTTTTGGGCGGGAAAGAAAGCACACAGGAAGAATTTTTTCATACGTTTAACCAACTCTTCCAAAATAACAAACAACTTGTTTTCTCTTCAGATCGCCCTCCAAAAGCTATTCCTTCCCTCGAAGCTCGACTCTCCTCTCGTCTGGAACAAGGAATGATGGCTGATGTTGGATCCCCAGACTTTGAAACGCGCGTTGCCATTCTTGAATCAAAATGTCGTGAAAAAGTTTATCAAATTGAACATGACATCTTGAATCACATCGCATCCGTTGTTCAAACAAACGTGCGAGAACTCGAAGGAGCTCTAAACAAGGTTATTGCCTTTCATCAATTCAAAAACGTTCGACCAACACTCGACACCGTCAAGCCAATCCTCACAAGCTTCCAGCCCTCATCCCTCAAAAAAAATGTTACTCCAAAACAACTTATTCATACGGTATCTATCTACTTTGATATCCGTATTGAAGACTTACTTGGCAAAAGTCGTGAGAAAAAACTCGCGTTTCCACGCCAAATCATCATGTACCTCATGCGTGAAGAAATGAAATCGAGTTATCCGTCTATCGGAAACGAACTCGGTGGGCGTGATCACACAACTGCTATGCATGCGTATGAGAAAATTTCGGAGTGTTTAACAGAAGATGAAAAGTTGCAACACGACCTTGAACTCATCAAACAACGTTTATACACAGCGTAGTCACAAGTTATCCTTGTGAATATCCTCTCGATAACCCACTTGATAAACCTGTGTAAAACGTGCGGGTAGAAACAGGGTTCTTCAAACGGAATTTATATCCACATTTCCACACACACGTTTCCACAGGCAACATCCACAGGCAATCTCCCTAAAATTTTGCTAAGTTCAGCCGCAGGGAAGTAGTTATACAGATCATCCACAGCCTTATCATTATCTTTAGTTCTATTATTCAAAAAATCAGAACTAAAACTTATGAAGATTTCCTGCACACAAGAAAACCTCCATCAAGGACTCAGTATCACAAGTCACTTAGTGACAAAAAACGTAAATCTTCCCATTCTCCAAAATGTTCTCGTCAAAGCTGATGGGGGAATCGTAAAGTTCACGGCAACAAATCTTGAAATTGCCATCAACTGTTCTGTCCGTGGAAAAATTGATGAACAAGGTGAATTTACGATCCCTTCAAAACTATTTTTCGACTATGTTTCTCTTCTTCCAAATGAAGTCATACATCTCGAGACGAATGGAGATCAGGTACTTGTCGAGTGCGGAGGACATAAAACAAAAATTCATGGAATGAATGCTTCAGATTTTCCTCTTGTTCCAAAAGTAGAAGGGGATACAAGTTTTCAGATCCCGATTGATGACCTTAAAGCAGCCCTCTCGCAGGTTCTGTTCTCGGTTGCCACAAACGAGTCGCGTCCAGAGCTCACCGGCGTCCTGATGCATTTTTACCCCTTCCAACAGGAAATGAGACTCACACTTGCATCAACAGATTCGTATCGATTGTCTGAAAAGACAATTCCCGTTACAAGCGGGCCGATGCAGGATTTCCTTGTGGTTATTCCAGCAAAAACACTTTCCGAAGTAAATCGCGTTTTATCCGTGTTTAGAGATGAAGTTGATTTGCCTTCGTACATCACCATGCAAGTGAAACAGAATCAGGTGGTGTTTATGTATGGACCTGTCGAACTCGTATCTCGAACGATTGAGGAAAATTATCCAGATTACGAACAGATCATTCCAAAACAATTTCAAACTCAAGCACTTGTTGATCGTGAGGACTTCATTAAAGCCGTAAAGACGGCTGCCCTTTTCTCAAAGAATGGTCTCTTTGATGTGACGCTTTCATTCTCTCCAACGGAGAAACGCGTGAGTGTTCAAGCGCTTGATGCAACACGCGGAGAAAATACAACGACGTGCGATGCGGATATCACAGGAGTTCAAAACACGGTAACCGTAAACTTCCGTTATCTTCTTGATGGTCTCCAGTCAATGTCCGGGGATCAAGTAATGTTTCAGTTGATCGATGCCTCAAACCCCTGTTTGCTCACGACCAAAGATAAACCAAAAGAACATCGCTACATTGTGATGCCTATCAAACAATAAACAAAAAAACGCTCATGTGAGCGTTTTTTTGTTTATCTTGCGAATGGATCAAGCGAATTTTGTGGTTTAAAGTTACTTGTTGTCTCTGAGGACGTTCCCGTCATTGAACTTCGAATCTCGACAACCGTTCCACCTGTTGTGACAAGATCAAACGCATTTTTTAATTTTGCATTTGCTGATAAAACCCATTTTCCAGAGTCTGGAATTTTCCAATCAACCGTTGCAAACGGTGATGTTGGGTTTGAGAATTGACCAATAATCGATTTCGCTTGCGTGCCAATTTGTTCGGCAAAGATGGTTACGGTACTTATACTTTGTGGATTTTTTATGGAAGCGACAACCGTATATGTTCCAGCTGTTTTATCTATCACTTGTCCGTTTTTCGGGTCGATTAAGCTGAGAATATTTTCCTGACCTTCCGTGGTTGTTTGAATACTGACTGTGTCTGAGGAACTGTTGTCGATATTGTCATAGGCGACGGCTTTCAGAGAGTGAATCCCTTTCGGGGTTGTCGATGGGATGGTGAGTGTTGTGTCAAAAGGGGAACTACTTGATGCACCAATAAATAAGTCGTCCAAAAAATATTCGATTCTCACAACACCACGAGGAGCAGAAGCAGAAACAGAAATTGGAAGAGTCCTTCCATCCAAAACAGAGTTATTTGAAGGAAACTGAATTTGAACGGTTGGCTTATTGGATGGAATGTGAAGATCGTCCTGTTCTGTTGGTGGATTTGTTGTCAGGAGTTGAACACCTGTTTCCTGCTGACGTTTTGTGAGCCATGTTTGAACCCCTGTTTCCCATGCTGCGTAGTGAGGATCTTTTTCTGGTTCAGATGGAATTGGACCTTGTGGATCTGATGGAATCACAAAGTGAAGAATTTCGTGATAGCCACCATAGACACGTGTTTCTTTAAACGAATCTGGGGTAAATTCTGTCGCGAGTTTTCCGCTCGCTCGGTCAATCAAAAGAGTCTGAGCGCCGAGGGAACCATCAAGAACCATTTTTCCGGTTGGACGAATGTCGGGAGTTGGGAAGGGTTCGATTGGTTTTCCTTCAAGAGCGCGTTTCATAAACGCGTTCCAAATTGGGCCAGCAACAATAGAACCGTCCGCCTTACTTTTCATGGAAGTATTGTTGTTATTTCCAACCCAAACACCTGCGGCAAGAGAAGGAGTGTATCCCATAAGCCACGCATCATGATAATCATTTGTTGTTCCGGATTTTGCGGCAACGGGTCTGTCGCCTAACTGCAAAGAACTTTTTGCTCCAAATACTGGAATACGCGCATTATTATCTGACAACACATGTGAAATCATGTGTGTGGCATTTTCCTTCACAACCTCCTTCGCGTCTTTTTGTTTCCACTCTTCAAGAACACTTCCATTTGAATCTTCCACACGTAAAATGGAAACTTGCTCGTTCGCCTTACCGTTGTTTGCGAACGTAGCGTATGCATGAACATGGTCTATTAAGCGAACTTCACCACCACCAAGGACGATGGATAATCCAAAGTTTGCGTGGTTTGCAAACGAATCATATCCAAGCAGTGTGGCGAAATCGAGGGCATTTTCAACACCGACAAGATAAACCGTTTTCACCGCAGGAATATTTAAAGAAAATTGGAGAGCGTCGCGCAGTTTGATTGGTCCGCGTACTTTTAGATCGTAGTTATTTGGGGTGTAAGCTTCTCCAACATCTGTTGGGAAGCTGGTTGTGACATCCCATAAAACAGTGTTCGGGGTATAACCCATTTCAAACGCTTTTGTGTAGACGATTGGTTTAAAGCTGGAACCGGGTTGTCTGTGACGTGTTGAGACGTTGACCTGTCCATCAATTTTTTTATCAAAAAAATCTTTTGAACCGACCATGGCCAAAATCTGTCCGGTTTTTGGATCTTCTGCAACAAGGGAGGCGTTTGAGAAACCGTATTGTTCGGATCTTGCTTCTACTCCGCTTTTTACCTCTTCCTCCGCAATTTTTTGTAAATCAAAATCAAGTGTTGTGATGACCTTCATTCCACCTTCTTCAACCGTACGACGACCATACGTATCTTCAAGAGCTGCTTTTACGTCCATGACAAAATGTGGTGCCGTAATGTTTGTCACCTGAACCGTTACAGGCGTTTTTTCCGATTTTGCATTTTCGAATGATGTTTTATCAATAAATCCCAACTTTAACATTTCACTCAAAATGTAATCACGACGTGCTTGCAGTTTGTCTGGATTATTTAAGTAGGTTGTTGGAGCTTTTGGTAAAGCGGCAAGCGTGGCGGCTTGTGCGACCGTTAACTCATTTACTGATTTCTCAAAATAATTTTGTGACGCGGCTTCGATACCATAGTAACTCGATCCATACGGAATTTCGTTGAAATAAATTTGAAGGATTTCATCTTTTGAATACTTTTGTTCAAGTCCAAGAGACAGGATCAACTCTTTTATTTTACGCGTCAGTGTTTTCTCGTTGGAGAGAATGGCATTTTTAACAAGCTGTTGCGTGAGTGTTGATCCACCAACCCGCTTCCCAAAAAGATTTGAAACGACCGCTCGTGAAAATCCTTTAAAATCAAATCCAATGTGCTCACAAAAATTTCGATCCTCTGCGGAAATGGTTGCGTGAACAGCGTAAAGCGGAATGCCTTTTGGATCTAAGCTCAGTTTTGGATCTTGTGGATCACAAAAACCAGACTGAAAGTTCTTCAACGTCCGGTTCTGGTTTCCAGCAATTTCATACAATAGGTGTTCACCTGTGCGATCATAGATTTTGGTCGTCTGCGAAATTTTTCGTTCCGTGAGACTGCTTGGGCTTGGAAGATCTCGGCTTGCGACCGCAATGAGAGCCAAGACAAAAAGGGTGCCAAGGATGATAAAAAAGAGAAGGATCAACCAAAGATTTTTTCCAACAGGAGTTCGTCGAAAAGCCCTCCATGTTTTGGCGAGAAATGAGGAGGAATTGCCAGTTTTTTTCCAGCTTTGCTTGTTATAAATGTGTTTGGACATAAGTGAGGATAGAATACCTGATTTCTTGATTTTCGACAAAAGAATCCACAAAACATCCACAGGGGTGATTTAGCTTTGTTGAGCTAAAAAATAAGAAAAAATCGGTCTGAAACCATTGACAAAAACCCATTTTTGTGGTATTCTATTGCCACTCTGGAAACAGGGTTTTTTGATGGAAACATATTTGCCCTGCCCAGCGTCTCTTCTGTAGGAGGAAGGACACGCCGGGTATGACAAATAAACGCAAAACATTGGGTTTGAATACAATTCAGAAGAAAACCAAATCGGCGTTTGCCTACATTTGGGATAACGATTTTGGGTTTGTACGCACCGTTACTTTTTTCACATCCAAAATTTCCCTTACTTTGATTCAAAAAATGGTTCATGTTCGCAAATATTCGCTTGATCTCTCTGTTATTGCCTTTGTGGCAACGGTAGGTACCTATGTTTTGTTCCCAGCCATGGCGAACGCAGACATGCTTACGGACCAAAAGCCTATTGATCATAAAACCGTGGCACTCATGATTGACGCCATGGAAAACGAAACAAAATCCTTTGGAAACCTTCCGGTTTCTGAAGATGCCCGTCCACGTAAAACGTTTACGGTTCCAATGACGGCTTATACATCGGATCCTGCACAAACAGATGATACGCCGTGTATCACCGCGTCCGGTATGGACGTTTGTGAACGTAACCAGGAAGACGTTGTTGCGGCAAACTTTTTGCCACTTGGAACACGTGTGCGTATTCCAGAATTGTATGGCGATCGTATCTTTACAGTGCAAGACCGTATGAACGCTCGTTATACGAAACGTATGGACTTTTGGATGAAAGATATTAAACAAGCCAAAAAATTTGGACTTAAGTACGCAACCGTTGAGGTATTTTAAAACAAAAAACTCGAGCTTATGCTCGGGTTTTTTGTTTGATTGTTTTTTTGGAGGCCACGATCGGAGTTGAACCGATGCATAGAGGTTTTGCAGACCCCCGCGTTAACCACTTCGCCACGTGGCCGATTGGAAGCGAGGGAAATGTACCAAGTTTACGTCTGGAGATCAAGACCGTCGTTCACGAAAGACGAGTTGGCTCTAGAAAAGATGTTCGAGGAGTTGGTCGTCATTCATCTTTGTGAGAAGTTTTGGAATGAGCTTTGTGATGCGCGCCTGAACATCGTGATGGAGCATTTTTTCGAGTTGATGGACTTCTTGGCCGGCTGCAATGATGAGATCCTCAAATTCATTCTTTTCAAGACGTTCGTAGAGGTTCTTTGCGAGTCTGTGAAAAAGATGATCTTCGCCGAGCATGAATTCTTTTTCATTTTTTTCGGCACTATGTTGGCCGCCCGGAGTTACCATGGATGTACGATCGCCTCCTTCGTGTGATGGATAATCTGTTTTGAATTCGGTGATGAATGTGAATTCGCGATCATTGCCTAAAAAAAGTTTTGCGTGAACGTGATCAGAAACAACAACAAGAGTCTTTTTGTGGAACGCTGGATATTGTTCAGGAATAAGCATAAAATAATCAGAGTACAGTTAAGATATTTCTAGTATACCCTTATGAAATCGTTTCGTCATTTCATTCTCTCATCCATGAGAGAATTGATTTTCGGCCTTGAGGATTCTCTTGTTTCAACACTCGGAACGATTACCGGAATTGCGGTCGGAACACAAAGCACGTACATTGTGATTCTCTCCGGATTTGTTTTAATCGCCGCGGAGAGCACGTCTATGGCGGCGGGGAGCTATCTTTCCTCGGTGTCCGCAAGTGATGCGGATGAAGAACAAGACAAAGAACAACGGAAAAAACATCATCATCTTCGCGGACATCCGATTCGTGGCGCAGGCGTTATGTGGGTTTCCTACCTGCTCGGCGGAATCATTCCCCTTGCCCCGTATTTATTCCTCTCAACATCGCAAGCGATTCTTCCATCCATTTTTCTCACGGTCGTTTCATTATTTCTTGTCGGCGCATGGTCAGCAACCTTTACCAAACGATCACTCTTGCGAAGCGGTCTTGAAATGGTTTTTGTTTCTTTATCCGCCGCGCTTATTGGTTATGTGATTGGGCGACTCGTGAATGTTTACTTTGGTGTGAATGTATCCGCATAAGAAAACGGAAGATAAAAAGAGAAGCCGTTGACAAAGACGGCTTTTTTTGATACATTCTTTTCTTCCTTGGAGGTCTGGATGCAAATTCATAAAGGAACAACACGCATCGTGATTCCGATTCTGTGGCTTGGAATTGTGATCAAGATTGCGCGTGTGCGACCCAAGCTTTTTTGGAATACGTTTAAGCAAGACCTTGCGTGGTCGAAAGACACACAAAAAACGTTTGCGCACATGTTGCGACATGAACGCGCGTTTCACGTCTACAGTAACTCAACGATCGCTGGATTTGTTTCAAACCTTTTGGAGTGGTATTTCACCATCCGATACGGAAGCACATTCATCGCACCAACGTATTTTTCATGCGGATTGTTTTCCGTGATGAAGCAGGTCGAATTCGTGGACATGAAGACGTTTCAGAATAATGCTCGAACCCGCTTTCTTGAAATCGTTCCAATGGATGAGCTTGTGAAGGACGCGCATCACTGGGGATCCTCGCACAACTTCGGCCTTCTTTGCGGTCGACTGGTCATGTGTGATTACGGGTCCAAAAAAACGCAGATCATTCTGCGGAAATATGGCCGGCAAATTGATGCAAAAGACCTTGCGAAGCTTCTCACCCCTAGCCGTTGATTTTCAACGGCTTTTTTGTTACAGTCCTTGAATCTTATGCTCGATATCTATCTTGATCACGCCGCAACAACTCCGCTTGATCCTCGTGTTCTTGAGGTGATGTTGCCGTACCTGGAAGATAAATATGGCAATCCTTCGAGTTTTCATTCTCGAGGGAAAGTTGCGACGGATGCGCTGCGAGAAGCTCGTTCCTCGATGGCAAATCTTTTGCACGTTCGTCCGGACGAGATTTTGTTTACATCTGGTGGAACCGAATCGGACAACCTCGCGATTCTCGGCTACGCACGCATGAACAAACAGTTCGGCATGCACATCATCACCACTTCGTTCGAGCACCACGCTGTGCTCGAGGCCTGTATTCGTCTCGAGAAAAAAGAAGGTTTCCGCGTGACCTATCTCAAACCAAGCAAAGAGGGAATGATTGATCCGAAGCAGATCGAAGAAGTGCTCACGGAAGATACCATTCTCGTTTCTGTCATGTACGCAAATAATGAAGTTGGAACGATTCAACCGATTGTGGAAATTGGAAACATTATTCAGAAATATCGCGAAGAGAAAAAGCTTCCGCACCTCATGTTCCACACGGATGCATGCCAAGCTGCGGCGTATCTCGACATGAATGTCGAAAAGTTACACGTCGACATGCTCACGATGAACGGTCCGAAAATTTATGGACCAAAGGGAACAGGGCTCTTGTACGTGAAGCGCGGAATTAAACTCGAGCCTCTCATGTTTGGCGGCGCACAAGAACGCGGGATTCGTCCGGGAACGGAAGACGTCGCGGGCATTATCGGATTTGCAAAAGCATTTGAGCTTGTGCAAGCGGAACGTGTCGAGGAGACGGCGCGACTTATGCCACTTCGCGATAAGCTCATCAACGGAATTCTCTCGATCGTTCCGCGCACACGCATCAATGGTGATCGTGTGAATCGTTTGCCAAATAATGTGAATGCATCGTTTATCGACATCGAAGGCGAAGCACTCCTCTTGTATCTAGACGCTGCCGGAATTTACGCGTCTACAGGATCGGCCTGTACTTCGGCCTCACTCGACCCTTCCCATGTCATCCTCGCCCTCGGTTTTCCTTACGAAGTTGCCCACGGCTCCATGCGCTTCTCGCTCGGTCATTCTACGACTGAGGAGGATATCGACTACGTTTTAAAAACCCTTCCACCACTCGTACAAACACTCAGATCCATTAGTCCTGTGAGTGTGGATGAAAAATATTGGCAGTAATAAAAAAGTAGTCGAGGAGTCAAGAAGTCAAGTTTTATAAAACTCGACCCCTCGACTTCTTGACTACTCCTTGCATATGACACACAAACAAGAACCCATTGCGGGCACAAAGGGTGATGTCGCTTCGCATGATCAAACCAAATCTTGGTTCTACACAGATATTGTGAAGGAACATTTTTTTCATCCAAAAAATTTCATGGAGAATGATGCGGATGAAACGCACTACAACGCGATTGGAAAAGTTGGTTCACCCGCGTGTGGCGATGAACTTCGTGTTTGGATGAAAGTAAATCCGGAGACGGAAAAGATCGAAGAATTTAAATGGAAAACATTCGGTTGCGGAAGTGCGATTGCTTCGACATCGATGGCATCCGTGATCGTCACAGAAAATGACGGAATGACCCTCAACGAAGCGCGCAAGCTCAAACCTCAAGACATCATGGAGCGCCTCGGCGGCCTTCCACAAAGAAAGTTCCACTGTTCCGTGCTCTGCGACAAAGCGCTTCGTGATGCGATTAACGATTTCTATCGTCGTGTAGAAAAGTTTGATAAGATTGTGGTCGAGTCGTCTCGCATTATCGATCCCGTATCGAAAGTGACAGATCATGATATCGAAGAAGCAGTGCTCGAAGGTGCACATACCCTCGAACTCGTTCAACAAAAAACGAAAGTCGGCATTGGAAATCCAAACTGTTTACCAGCTGTCGAGGAACTCATTCGCTTCTATAAAGAAAAATATTTCGGCGCGGCGTAAACGATATGCAAAAAGAACTTTTAGAAAAACGCCTCGAACACCTGAAACCGATTCTTGCGTCCGCTGGTCGCTCGATTGAAGTTTTATCTGTCGAAGTTCCGAGCGCAACGTTTCGTCTTTCTGGATTCTGCGGAGGATGTGCATGTTCCACTTCGTACAGAGAAGGTATTATGGATTTGGTAAAAGAAACCTGCCCAGAAATCACAGAAATAAATTTCGAAGAAATTTAATATGCCACGCATCCGAGTAAAAGTAGATGAAGATTTGTGTATCGGCGCAGCGTCCTGCGTGACGATCGCACCAGAAACATTTCAAATGAACGCAGAAAACAAAGCATTCGTCCTCGATCACGGAACAGAGCCGGAAGGTTCGAAGTATGAACGCTGGATGGAAGTCACAGATGACCAAATGGAAAACATTTTGCTTGGTGCACAATCGTGTCCAACGTTGGCGATTTTTATTTTCAATGAAGCAGGGAAACAATTATTTCCAGACATGTGAAGTACGTTATTATCGGCGGCGGAATCGCCGGGACAACGGCTGCGGAAGAGCTTCGCAAGCTGGATCCTGAATCCGAAATCACTCTTATTTCTCTCGAGTTTCACGCGGTGTATTCGCGTGTTTTGTTGCCGCATTATGTGAAGGCAAAAGTTCCGCGCGAGCGTGTTTTTCTGAAAAAAGAAACATGGTATGCGGAACAAAAGATCGAATGGATCGTTGGCGAATCTGTGACGAAAATCGATCCGGTGAACCAACATGTCGCGTTATCCGATCAAACGGAAGTTGCGTACGACAAGTTGTTGATCGCAACGGGTGGGGAAGTAAAACTGATCGAACAAGATGTTCCAGGCGTTTCCTATTTTCGAACGTTAGATGATGCAGACCACATGCTTGAGCTTTTGCGCGCACTGCCTCTCGAGGCACGTGCGGGAATTTACGGCGGGGGGTTTATTGCGTGCGAGTATCTGAATATTTTTAAGCACTTCAACATCGCAACAACGATCGCCTTTCGCGGCGCACACATGTGGTCGCGTGCGCTCTCGAGTGAAGCGGGTGAACTCATCACAAACCATTTGATCACGAACGGAGTCGAGGTGATTCCAAATGCGGCTGTTGTCGAGATACACGGAGAAAAAATAATCGAAGCATTCTCGGTCGGTGATAAAAAAATTTCGTGTCATATTTTAGGAATCGGTGTCGGCATCGAACCAGATTTTTCTTTGATGCGTGAGGCAACCATCGATGTGCAAGATGGAATTCTCTGTAACCAATTTTTGGAAACAAACATGCCGAATATTTATACGGTGGGCGATGTCGCCGAGTTTCTCGACGAGCGTTACGGTCGCCATCTCCTCGCGGGGAACTGGATGAATGCTCAGATGCAAGGACGTTGTGTAGCAAGAAACATGTTCGGCGAGCGCACGGTGTTCAATCTTGTATCGTCTTACGCAACGAACGCGCTTGGACTTGAAATCATTTTTATTGGAGATACGTCGAGAGCTCATGCGGCCGAGTCGAGACTCATCGGAAGTATTGAGGCCGGGGGAATCTCCGAGCTGTTTGTCAGAAACAACAGACTTGTTGGCGCGATTCTTGTGGGGCGCAATTCTGATCGAGCCGTGCTCACGAAATTGATTCAAGAACAGACTGAATTAACAGATACGTCCGTGATTTTGTCATCCTAACCACCTCCCTAACCCTCCCCCTCGAAGGGGGAGGGGATCTATAAACGTCAGTGTTTCATAACAAATCGATCACTTGATCGATTTTTGTTTTACTTTATCAACAAATTTTGCCAATAACGATTGACAAAATAGAATAAATCAGGTATAACAAGCGTATTCTTCACGGTGCAAAATCGTACCTAACGAGGAATACCAAACGTAGCGTAGACGATTTTTTTCTGCGGAAGTTCCGTAGAACACATAAAATCGTGTGCGGCGTTTTGTTCAGTCAACCACACGGCAAAAGCCGCACAGAGGAGACCTATCATGGCTTTCGATGTTCAGGGTATCTTGGGAGAAATGGGGGCAGAGGTTGGTGAGCGCTATGTTCACCAGGAGCTCTCCAGGCTTCTTCGCGAAGAAATTGCCAAAGGCAATAGTACAAAGAATATTGTGGCAAGGGCCATCATTCGGCTGCGCAGCAATGAATACCTTTTGAAGGTTCATGCGCTGCTTGGACCGCGTGCCCTTGGGCTCACACTGGTCGGCTGTGGAACGCTTCTCGCAAAGCTCCTCCAACATATCGACTTTGACGGTCTTCTCCCCGATGATCAAGGCAACATCATGAAACAGGTGCGTTACGTGTTGAAACACGCTGCGCCCGCCCTCATCGTTGGTGCTGCGGAAGGTGCGGCGGATACTTGGGAACAGAAGGTGCATGAGACGGTGAATAGTGTGATTACGGATCCTGCAGAGACACCTACGACGGTCGTACACAAGCCAGGTGCGATCGACTCTGCCTATGACGTCGAATCCACGAATGGAGTCGATTACTGGGTAAAGTACGGTCTGCTTTTTCCGGAATGGGGTGAGGACGGCAAACTGCAGTACGACACAGACGGCGCCGTCATTTTGGCTGGCGTCAATGGTCGGAAGTTTACTCACGATTGGCGAGCTGCACACGATGAACATTGGGAAGAGGTTCCCGTTGAACCGCTACCAAACGACCAACAGGGCGGTCGTGGCAGGAATCAGAATCAGAACAACAACCAGCCGCGCACGCGGCGGGTGCTCGTTCCGAGAAAGATTCACAAAGGAACCCTCGTTCCGCTTGCCATTGCCGTGACGCGCATCGCGTCCGTCTATCCGATGGATCCCGAATTGCTCGCGCTCGCGAAAGCAGCGCTTGTGCTGAAGGATCCGTTGGCGCCAAAGAAAGTCGAAGTGAGTGAGAAGGGCCTTTTGCTCATGAAGCTCCTGACGCAGAAAGTTGCGACACGGACGCCGCTTGAACAAAAGCTCATCATCGATCTCGCAAACGACATCGCTCAGAGCCCTGAGAAAATCAATCATCTTGGGGACATGTTCGTTACAGACGCGAATCAGGCGAATGGCCTGAGTGACGATGAGTACGCGGCGATCCAAACACATCTTCAGATGTGGCTCGGTTCTACGCTCACCATCGAGAACAGGATGCGTCTTGCGTTTGAACACGCAAAGAATGCATTCGATAACGCACAGGATCCTGTAACTGGTACCGCGCTCGCCACTGGTGTGCGAGTCGAAAAAGCTGTCGGGGTGTTTGCGCAAACCATTGGCAAATACGCTCTTGCGAGCTTCATTGGATTCACGGCGTTGTTCGCCATGTTCCTCGGACTTGTGCTTTTCGGCGCGTTTGCGGTGAGCTTGCATCACCCCCTCACGTTCTCGAACATCGATATCGCCTACGGTGGGCTTCCACTGCTTTGCCTTGCGCTTGCGTGGAATTTCTCCGGATGGACTCGGTTTCTGTTCGTGGTTTTCGGAATCACAACGGGAATTCCCGCAGCCATCCTTATCACGGCCGACGTCATGGAACGACTCCTGCCGCATGAATTCGCCGTTGCGCTTGTCGCAGGTGGCGGAATTCTCGCGTGCATCGAACTGTTTTCCTTCACGGCTATTCAAGGCCTGCTGTCGATTGTGACACGGTTCTTTCCGAACGTTCACAAAGACTGGCTGGTCAATAAGGGACGCATCCTGATCATGTTTCTTTTCATTCATGTGGGTATTTTCAGCGTTCTCCTTTCGTTGAAAACACCGCTCATCTTTCGCTTGCTGATTTGCGTCCCCACGTTCTTCGCCCTTGCATCCCAGATGGGATTGTCTGGGTATGAGTTCGGTGAGGAAGCTCGTCAGCGCGCGCGCAAGACTACGCGTCTATTCGGTGCTCTTTCGACCATTGTTTTTGTAGCCATAATTGGAGCGTTGGCAGCTCACTGGTTGGGCAAGTCCTTCAGTGATGTGGTCGGATGGATTATGGGATCACGCATTGTGCAATCGATCCTCATCTTTTCGGGGGCCGGGTTCCTTCTTTGGAAGGCTGTCCGACGAATGGAAGAAGTGAGTCGAGAAACCAGTGTCGAAACCGGAATGCCGAAAAGCATTGATTATCGACGTAACTGGTGGTTGCGCAGTGTCGCCCTTATCCTCGTCCTTGGGCTCGCCTCATGGCCGTGGATTGAGTCCGACATCAACGCACATTATGCGGCGGAAGCTCCGGCGAGTCTGCCTGCGAAGCTCATCAACCAGATGACGGCCCCGGCTCCTCAGCCAACCGTACAGCCTCCCGCTCCGTCTGCTCCCGTGAGCGCACAAGTGATTGCGCCAGTTCCGGTTTCTGGAACGCGTGCGACACAGCCGCGTCGAAGGAGTCAAAAAATCAGTGCATCTGAATGCGCGGGCTACTCGTATGAGTGGCGAAGAGACCTTGAGTGTGAGTGAGATTCTCTGTCGAAGGCTAACCCCCTTCGATTTTTTATTTTCTGGAAAAAGAAAAGCCACCCGAAGCTTCAGCGAAGGGTGGCAGGAAGACGATGTGCTATTTGTTTAACCGGTTTTACTGAAGGCAAAGCCCTGAACCGCATGTGGAGATCCAACAAGTGGTGTTCGATAGACATCATGACGTTCCACGGCATAAAACAAAAAGGATCGAATGAGCAACAGTGTTTCTAAATTTTTTTGATCGTCTGTCTGCGGCTTTTCGTACAAGGCTTTGAGACGTTCCCATTTCACGGGCGTTTCATCCATGTTTTTAAAGTTTTGCTTTTTGAGCAACCCAAATATACGGTCGCGTGCCAAAAGATCTTCTGCAAGGAACGTGCCAGAGAATTGTCGCTCGCGAACAATACGACGGGCGGTTCGCAAAAGCTCCTGATAGGATTTTTCTTCGTCACGAAATTGCTTGAGGTGCGTGAGATGCCCAAACGGCTCGTCATTCATGAAATGCCTCCAAATGGCTTTGTCATTACACGAAAAAACAGCCAAAAAGTCAAGAAAAAGGCCATAATACCTTGACAAAATGGCATTTTTATGGTATAGTAAGCCGTTACAAAGAATGGTTGAAGATGCGAAAAAGGCTTGAAATCAACGGTTCAAAGCTTCTTCGTGCCTTTAACGAATCTCTGTTTTTCCGAAAGGATCGGAAAACACATTCTCAGAACCGACAGTCGTGTGACGAGTCGGCACAAGGACGGCCATGAAATTCTTGGCACTCAGTTTGCTCCTGTGCGCAAGTTGCGCCCAGATGAAAACCTCGATCGTTGAGACGGAGCCTGCGCAAGCGGGAAAGCCGGCTCGGACGACCAAGCTCGAGGTGAACTTCAGTGGCACCTCGGGCGGAGCTCGGAACCTGCTCGATGCGGAAACGCGGCGTGTGCAGACCTTGCAGTCTGGCGACGTCGCGCAAGCGGCGATCGCGAAAGGCATGCCGGCGACGCTCGGCCAGGACGCGGTTCGTTCTGATGTCCAGGCTGGGTACACCTACGGCTACGGCGCGTACGGAACGTACGGCGCCAATCCATACGGCGTCTCGCCTGCGATCCTCGCAGCAGAAGCGGCAAGCCTTGGCTACGTGCCGGGACAACTTCCGCGACTCGGTGAGGTACCGGTTTCCTTGCTAAGCCAACCGCAAGCCGCGCAAGTGGCAGGCGGAGGTCTGACAGCGTGTCCGAGCGGACGTCCGCCTGGCACAGACGGTGAAGTCGCTGCATGCGCTGCGCAAAACCTCAAAGAGGTGCGCAAGAAGGTGTACGGAAAATAGATCGACAAGGAACGGTTCCGAGTCGGTCTGAAACAGACAATCGGTCCGACTCGGACCACGGGAGTTCCCATGTTCAAGATCATCGTTTCCCTCGTCCTGTCCCTCGTGTCTTCGATCGCGCTCGCCGAAGTGGCAGCGATTCCGACGGACGCCGAGATCGCAGCCGACAAGTCGGTCTGCGTGACGAAGTACAATCCAGCGATCGTTCCCACGACCGACAAACTCGTGGTCGCACTTGCGCAAGAGAGGTGCTTCCTCGAAGTGGACGTCCTCGTCCTCAAGGCCAAGGCGAAAAAGAGCGACAAGTTCGAAGCCGAACTCGCTCGGGTGTCGAAGTCCCTGAAGGCGCTCGAATCCGCCCCCAAAGCGGTTCTGCCTCCGGGTGAAGTTACGCCAATCATGCCGGCGGCCGCAATGCCTCTGTACATGATGGACGCTCCTTCCCAGGTCATCGAGCCTGTCGGCAACTACGCAGCCGCAACCTGGAACATGTTTGGTGGGACTCCGTTTCATGCGGAACTTCACTCGATCAACTCGGGTGGGCTCAAGTGGTTTGCTCGTGCGGGAATGCAGCGTGTGGTTGTTCGCAAGAACGGCCAGTTGCTTGCCATCGCACACAAAGGCCCAGGACCCGCAGGAGTTCGGTTCGTGGATTTCTATACGGACCTGAACGGCGACAAGAAGGCGGACCAAGATCCTGCAAAGGGAATTGACCCGTCTGAAGTCGACACGATCTTCCTTGGCTACCAGCAAGGAGACGTGATCGAACTTGTCTACCTGACTCCAGTTTCCACCATCGTGGTTCCCGGGTTTCCGCTCCAGATCGTCTGGGGGAATCCAAGGCGGACCATCTTCCACGACAACTCGGTCAGCAACCATTCGGGGCGCCTGTCGATCAGCGCTCGAACGGGTGATCCTCAGTACTGATCTCAACCTTGCCTCGGCATCCAAAACAGCAAATCGCTGTAAGGGTGTCGGGGCTTTTTCATTGGAACAAAAAAACAGGACGTTTTTGCGCCCCGTTTTCCCCGTAGTATTTATGCGGTTGCTGTAATAATCTGTGAAATAACGAAACTGGAAATGGAGTACGCCGCAACGATGATGATGATACCAACAACAGAGGTTTGAATCATCGCCTTTGCTTTCTTGACCTTTGCGTCATCTCCTCCTGCCGTCATGTACGTGATACCCGCAAGAACAATGTAAATAACCAAGATAATACCCATGACTCCAAGAAGAACACCAATGATTCTTCCGATTAAGGTTGGAAGGTCCGATGCGCCTGCAGTGATACCCGCCCCTTCTTTAATAGTTGTGAGAGAGCCTTGAGAAGCATTAAGACCTTGACCTGGCGCTGCGGTTGCACCAGCAGAAACAGAAAGGGGAAGAATGAGAGCTGGAAGTGAACCGATCATTGCGCCGAATTTGAGATAACTATTTTTTAACATACAGATGTTGATTAGGGTTCAGTGTGTAAAGGATTATTTAACGGCGGTTGTAAGTTGAGAAATGATGAAGCTTGAGATGGCGTAGGCAGAAACCATGATGATGATTCCGATGATGGATTGATTGATCATTTGCTTTGCTTTTTTGACCTTTGTGTCATCTCCGGCTGCGGTCATGTACATGATGCCGGCCCAGACAAGATACACAATAAAAATGATTCCCATGAGCCCAAGCATGACACCAATGAAGCGTCCAATGAGCGCGGGTAGACTCAAGGTTTGATTAAACCCAGAATCTTTTGCCGCGTCATTTAACCCTCCGGTTAAAATGCTGGCAGGATCTGCCGCTCCGGCAAACGCCGGTAACTTTGAAAGGACAAAGACCTGAAAGAGAACACTAAGGAAAATCGGGAATCTTTTCATAGACGTGTGTTATGGGTGGGGTCCCCGACCCCGCTTCGAAAAATTTGCATTCGCATGAAAGGATCAAGCTGATCCACTCATGCAAATCCCCATTTAAGAATGGGGAAATGAAAAATGAAATTTTTACGTTGCGCTTCCAGCTGTAGCGGTTGTAATGGATGTAATAACGAACGAAGCGATGGCGTAGGAAGAAAGGACAATGACGAGTCCGATAATTCCTTGGAAGATGAGTTGTTTTGCTTTCTTTACTTTTTCATCATTTCCGCCAGAAGTCATCCACTTAAATCCTCCGAGAAGAATGATAACCACGGCAATAACACCCAGGAATCCGAGAGCGACACGAATGATGGAAGAAATAGTGTCAATAAGGTTTCCTGAGCTCAGACCTGAAGCTCCAGCAAAATCTGCTCCGTCTCCTTGGTCAGCACCTCCAAACAGTTCATCTGCTGTTAATGCACCATCCGCCGCGAACGCCTTTCCGGCGAATCCGAGCATGGCTGGAACAGCAAGAGACGCAGCGACAGAAGCACGAAGGACGCTGTGACTGATTTTTTGTGAGATCTTCTTCATAGAAATGAGGTAGGGGAGGGGTCTACTCCCGAACAAACAGATTAAAAATTTTTTGAATAGAAAAAACGATAAAGCTATTTTATCGTTTTTTTGGAATTTTTGATATGGAAGATATCCACAGTGAGACGAAAACTACGTCACAGCTCCGGTTGCGAGAATTTTGATGAGAGTGTTCACGAGAGTGTAGGAAAAGAAGATGATCACGATTCCAAGCACGGCATTTTTGAGCGTCTCTTTTCCTTTCTCGACTTTCTTTGGATCTCCTCCAGACCAGAGATATTGAAACCCTCCCCAAACAAACATGAGAAGCGCAACAGATCCGGAAAGGCCGAGAATCGCTTTAATGAGGCGGCCAATGAAGCCTTCAATGCTTGTGGTTCCAAGTGGGTTAATGAGTTCTGCATGCGTCACAAGAGGCAATAAAAAGATAAGATATGTTGCAATGGCTATTTTTTTCGAGGAGATATTCATAAGGGGACGTTTAAGGAGGGCAACACAAGGTATCAACAGAGGAAGAGCACTTATTTGGAACACAGGAACTGAGTTTGCTTGCATCAACCACATTTTTTTCCACACAACTATAGGTTCCGCTGTAATCTACTGTACACAGTTCAATACATGTACCCCCTGCACATTTTTTATTGAGCGCACACGCCTGTCCTTCTGTGCTTGCGCTGCACGAGGCAACATAGGTTACTCCTCCTAGGCCAGTGGACGCTTGATTGGTAATGTATTTTTTGAGCGTTGTGACACCAAGATAAGCGAACATCACAATCACGAGACCTGTTGTTGAAACTTTCAGTGCGGTTTTTCCTTTTTCAACAAGCTTGGGATCTCCATGAGACACAAGATACCAGAATCCTCCAAGAACATACATGAAAAGCACGACCGCTCCAATGATTCTGAGCACAAAATTTCCAACGTTTGCGACCACAGTCATGAGATCATTGAGCGTGCAGTTGCCTGCATTACCGCAGGCGTTTGTAATGCCTTGCATAAACCATCCCACACTTTCTTTTGGACAGAGCACGGTTGTGGAAAGGGGATCACCCGGACAGTTTTCACTCACATACGCCGCAAAACTCATCGACGGGGCGATAAGGAGAACAAGCGTAAGGAAAATGGTAGCAAGTTTTTTCATATGTCTTAAAGCGTCTGATTCACTTTATTTTGTGCTTCCTGCATGGCCTTATTTCCGTCTTCCGCAAGAAGAACCGCGTTGATCAAATCAAGGAGCGCCCCTTCCGCAACGGATGCATTTTTTCCTTTGTACCAACTTTTGGCTGTGAGAAGTTGTGAGGCAAAAATGGAAAGATCTTCGTCCTGCATTTGCGAATTGATGAGGGCACGACGAGCAGGCGGTTTGCGTGCGGCCGTGAGGTAAGCCGGAACTTGTTCTGCGCTTGCGGCAAATTGGATAAAGTCCCAGGCAAAATCTGGATTTTCAGAGGCTTTTGAAACGGTTTCAATCCAGTAGTTTGCGTAGTTAACATTTTTTCCGCCTTCAATTTGTGGCACCGTTGCAATCGCAAACGGAAGTTTTGGTGCGCCCGCGCGAATGAGCGGTGCGTGGTAGGAATATCCAAAGAAGAAGGCAGTTTTTCCAGCGGTGAATGCGTCAAAGGAATTTGGTTGTTTTGCATTCCAGCTGTAGACCTGTTTGGTTGGGTTTGCAAAATCTGTGTAGAAATTGACTGCATCTAATCCAACAATTTGTCTTTCTTGGTTTGCGTTTGCAAACGTAGCAACGCCGCGTTCATCGGTCATTTGTGTTCCGTTTTGCATCATGAGGAGCGAAAGAATGTCTGATGCGCGTTCCACGTTTTTACTTGTTCCAAGTGCTGCACCGGACTGGAGGATTTCACCTCCGGTTCCAATGCGCGTTAATTTGGTTGTTTGTTCTTGAAATTGTGTCCAGGTTTTTGGTGGCTCAGGAAATCCAGCGGCGTTCAGCAAATCTTTGTTGTAGTAAAGGGCGAGGTTATCAACCGCAAGCGGAAGTCCAAAGATGCGGTCTGTGACAGGGGCTTTGGTGTTTTCTTGAAAAGGTCTGAGCACGTCTGTTGCCACAACATCAATAAAATCTGTTTTTAAGGATCGGAGAGAAATGGTTGGCTGTTCTTTTACGGTATAAATGGTTTCTTTTTTAATCGTTCCACGCACTTCTGAATACGGAATTTTAAGGGAAGAAGGAAGGGGCGTCATGAGGGACTGATATTCCCCAATCCATGCGTTATTCACAGAAAAAATATCCGGACCGTTTCCTTCGGCAAGGGCGCGTAAGAGTTCGTTTTTAAATTCGTCTGAACGCAATTCACGATACTCAAACGAAACATTCGGATGAATTTTTTGATACGCAGCCATCACGGGTTGTATGACGTCATCTGAATCAAACACGCGCCAGACAACAAGACTGACGGGTTTTGATGCCGCAATTTGTGCAGCAGACGGTCCACCGCAACCTGCGCCAAGCAAGGTCACAAGGGACAAAGCGGCAATCAATTTTGAAAGATTCCTCCGTGTGGTCATATAGTTCACTTCAGTGTTTTCAAATACTTTTTCAATTCAGAACCAATGTCTTTATGCTTCAGTCCAAGTTCGATTTGCGCTTTTACAAATCCGAGTTTGGATCCGCAGTCATAGCGTGTGCCATCGAACTGACAACCATAAAGGACTTTTCCGTTTGCGAGATGTTTGGCGAATGCGTCCGCCAAGCGAATCTCGCCATCTTTTCCCGCAGCAACTTTCGGCAACATTTCCATGACTTCTGGGGTGATGATGTATCGGCCGATCACGATCAAATCTGATGGCGCTTCCGCAACGGTGGGTTTTTCGACAAAGCGATCGATTTGCCAGGAGCCACCTTTCATTTTTTTTCCACCAATAACGCCATAGCTCGAGACATCTTTCTTTGGAACTTTTTGAAGGGCGATGACGGGTGATTCGTATTCATTGTACACATCGATCAACTGTTTGAGGGCAGGAACCTTCCCGTCGATGATGTCATCTCCAAAGAGAATGGCGACTGGTTCGTGTTTTTCCACAAATGGGAGTGCGGAGAGAATTGCGTGACCGTCACCGAGCGGTTTGGTCTGACGAACAAATGCAATCTTTGCAAGCTTCCCAATTTTTTGAATTTCTTTCAGAGCCTCCATTTTCTTTTTCTGTTCCAACCGATATTCAAGTTCAAAGTTGCGGTCAAAGTGATCCTCGATCGCGCGCTTACCGATCGCGGTGACAAAGATGATCTCCTCAATTCCACTTGCAACCGCTTCTTCCACAATATATTGAATGACTGGCTTATCAACCACCGCAAGCATTTCTTTTGGCTGCGCCTTTGCAGCGGGGAGGAAACGAGTCCCCATTCCGGCAACCGGAATAATCGCTTTTCGGATTTTCATAGGTGCAAGCATTATAACAAGAAGGAGGGAAGGAAAGAAGGAGAGAAGAGATCTCGACACGTTCGGTTGTTTTTGTTAATCTCCCCCTCGCATGGAGAGGTGGCAGAGTGGTCGAATGCGCATGACTCGAAATCATGTATACCTGTAAGGGTATCGAGGGTTCAAATCCCTCCCTCTCCGCCAAAAACATTCCAATCAAATGGAATGTTTTTGTTTTCTTGCCTTGCAACTCGTGCTAAACTAAAAACAATTAATTCTTATGGGTATCTCAACAAGGTACCTCACATTATTTATGTCCGCACTCAATACGCAAAAAACCGGGCTCGCGCTCGGTGGTCTTTTGGGCCTTATTCATCTTGTTTGGTCCGTCGTCGTCGCGCTTGGACTTGGCCAATCGCTTGTTGATTGGATCATGAAAATTCACATGGTCGAAGCGACACACACCGTCTTACCGTTCGCTCTTCCTTCCGCGATTACCCTCATTGTACTCACAACGCTCGTTGGATATGTTGTGGGCTACGCATTTGCGACCATTTGGAACAAGGTTCAGAAATAATTTTTTAAACGCGTTTATGTTCAAAATCACATCTTTTTTTCTTGGTGTATTCATGATATCCATTGTTGCCGTTCCTGCTTTTGCGGCTGTTTCTCCTTCCGAAACCGACCAAGACCAAACGGATGTTGCGCTTTGTGTGGAGAACGCTGTCAGAGCGCGCGAGGCAGTTCTTGGCGAGGCTATCAACACGCAAACACAATCGATTCTTGATGCCTATGGAAAACGACAAACAGCCTTGGTTGATTTGTATGATGACACGGACATGTCTGCAAAAAACTTGCAAAAAGAGGTGAAAAAAATCTGGAATGCATTTCGTACATCCACAAAGAACACGGCCAAAGAATGGAAAAAAGCAAAAGGAGACGCATGGAAAACATTTAAGGCTGATATAAAGGAATGCAACGATAAAACAAACAGATCTGACGGATCATTTATGGGAAGTGAAATTGCAGGTTCCTAATGAAAATACCCTCGAATGTTCGAGGGTATTTTTTTAAAAAGAATTTAGGTGCTACGATGAAGCGCGTATGGATATTCCTCTCATAATGAAAAAAAGATTTGGATCGTATCAATATTCAGCGCTCAACGTGAGTGTATTCGTGTGCGGGGCTGTCCTCATGATTTTTGAACTCGTTGGCTCGCGCATGTTTGCGCCGTTTCTTGGAACGTCTACATATGTGTGGACGAGTTTGATTGGCGTGATTTTAGGTTTTTTGAGCTTGGGCTATTGGTATGGAGGAAAACTCGCAGACAAAAAAACGAGTTTCGCCACGTACGCAAAGATTATTTTTTGTGCTGCCGCCAGCATTCTCGTCGTTTTTTTTATTCAGAGTGGTGTGTTGTTTTTCTTTAAAACATACATTCAACAGATTGAACTCAGTGCGGTTTTGTCTGCGATCGTTTTGTTTGCACCCGCGAGTTTTCTCCTCGGAATCGTTTCACCGTATGCGGTTCGATTAAAACTCGAACATCTTGAAAATTCAGCCTCTACGATCGGAACGCTTTACGCGATTTCTACGGCGGGAAGCATTTTCGGCACGTTCTTTGGAGGATTCTTTTTAATTCCGCGTCTAGGAACTGCGGAAAATTTATTACTGCTTTCCGGCGTGCTCGCTCTCGTACCTTTGCTCTTTCTACGATCCAAAAAAAGTGTGATCGTTACCGCCGTCGTGATTGGTTTGATTGCCTCGTCGTACACCACTCACACCTATTTTCGTGCGGTCCTTTTTCAAAAATTCCACTTTATAGATGTGGATTCCGAATACAGTCGCATACGTGTTTCTCAGAGTAAAAATCCGAAGAACGGAAAAGAGCAATTGAATCTCACAACCGATCCGTTTGCGACAGAGAGCGCCATGTATCTTACGGACGACGAGTTGGTTTTTGATTACACAAAATTCTATCATCTGGATGCGCACTTTAAACCCAACATCCAATCAGCGCTTATGCTTGGAGGATGCGCGTATTCTTATCCAAAAGATTTTTTACGAAATTATCCGAGTGCAACCATGGATGTCGTTGAAATCGATCCGCTCATGACAGAACTTGCAAAGAAATATTTTCGTTTGACCGATAACCCTCGGCTCACAACGTATCATGAGGATGGACGCATGTTTTTGAATCGCAACACAAAACAGTACGACGTGATTTATGGAGACGCATTCAACGCCGCTTCCTCTATTCCGTTTCAGCTCACCACAAAAGAGGCAGTGCAGCACCAATTTAATGCGTTGAATGCGGATGGGGTTGTGCTTGCAAACATCATCTCGGCCATTGATGGAAAGCGCGGAAAATTTTTGCGCGCACAATATGCAACGTATAAATCCATCTTTCCACAGGTTTATTTATTTCCCATCACGGATCGCGCTGAAGGCACGCAAGTTCAAAATGTCTTGCTCGTCGCTCTCAAATCACAAACAGCCCCGAAGTTTACGAGTACAAACACAGAGCTGAACGGATACCTCGCGCATAGATGGATGAGCGAAGTAAAAAACGACCTTCCCATTTTGACGGATAATTTTGCGCCGGTGGATTATTATAAGAGGGAATCGTTTTAGATCTTGGAGGATGAATTGCTCAAAACGTAAGAATATGGCATGCTCTTGCGAGCAAATGTTTTTGTTTATGAACTCGCTCACCACCCTCGCCACCAAACATCTCACCGACATCGTGAACGACGCGATTCGGCTGCAGCCGAGCGAACATGCGCTTGTGATTTTTGATACCGTTGCGCCGCTTACGCGCATCATTACAGACGGATATCGCGGTGCGCTTCCGAATGGGGAGTTTCTGGATTTCGATTCTGTGACGCCAGAAGAGGTGATTCAAAAAATGCGTTCGCTTAATGAAGGGGATCTTGTCGTGCTCGTGCAGTCGATGAATTTTCGTCTCAACGAATTTCGTATTCGCATTGAACTTTTTGCGCGCGGATTGAAAACGGTCGAACATGTTCACCTCGCCCGCATCCAAGAGCCACAGTTTCCGGTTTACATCGAAGCGCTCGCGTATGAAAAAGCGTTTTATCACGAGAAGGGACACGGTTTGAAAAAGCGACTCGACACATGCTCGAAGATTGTCGTGAATTGTCCAGGGACAACACTTACATACGATACGGGAATGGAACCAACGAAGTTAAATATCGGTGATTACACGGAAATGAAAAACGTCGGCGGAACATTTCCGATCGGGGAAGTGTTTACCGAAGCAAAAGATTTAACGAAGGTGAACGGCGAGGCGATGATTTTCGGTTATGCAAACCAGGATCACTACATCCAAATCGTCGAGCCGTTTAAGGTGATCGTGAAAGATGGAATTCTGACCGCGCCGGACGCACCACAAGATTTTAAAGATATTCTCGATCGCATTCGCGAGGACGAAGAAGTGATTGTGCGCGAGTTTGGACTTGGACTCAATCGCGCGATGGGCAAAGACAAAATCGTTTACGATATTACTGCCTTCGAACGACAACACGGCATGCACTTATCGCTCGGCGCGAAGCATGCAATTTACGCAAAGCCGGGACTTCATCGAAAGAAAGGCCGATATCATGTGGATGTGTTCGTGGATATTGAAAAGATTCAGATTGATGACGAAGTGGTCTATCGAGATGGCGAGTTTCATGTGTAAAAAAACCTCGAGCTTGCGCGCTCGAGGTTTTTCGTAGAGAATAGTGGCAATAAACATCTTTTTAATATTTATGTCTGAATTTTTAGGTGCCGACGTTCGTGGTGCACAATCAAGAGAAATAAAAACAATCGACACTTCAAAAGAACAAGATCAGAAGCTTGTAGCTGAAACGGAAGCGTTAGTTCCTGTTGTAAATGAACGAGCAAAAACACTGATTCGTTCGGAGTATTGGGCCGTCGATGCGGTACAAAGATTTGTTGAGGAAAACGGATTTACTCCTGATGTTGAGATGTGGTCAGGCGAAGAACGAAAGATATATTTTTCAATGCTTGGGAAATTTTTTGCCGCAGCGCAACATTTAAAATGGCAGTTTTCGGTCAAGCAAATGCGCGAAATGGTGTTCGAACTTCGTGTGGACGAAAAACATCTTTCAGAACATGCACAAGAGGCAGCAAAAAAGCTTGTGGAATTATTTGCGATGTCGGTTGCACAAGAAATGGATTCAAATGGATCTGGTAGGGCGAACACGACGTGGCCAACGATTTTGGAACGCAAGCTTGAAGATTTGTCTAAAGAAGGTCGTGAAATTGAACGCGAGGCCCTGTTGAATCCATACGCGATAAAATCAGGGATGAAATTTTGGTTGTATGATTGGAATACGCAAACAGTTTCCGAACGTGTTATCGATCACGTGGAATTAGGAACGAAAGATGGGCTTGTTGTGATGGGAGATGAAATCGTTGAATTGAACAGACTAAATGGAGATTTCGCAAATGGTCTTGCTGTGTTCTCCAGCGGTGAAAATGCTCGATTTAAGCTAGTTCAGCAAAAACAAAAATATGCACGCATTCGGCCCGGTAATGAGGTTGTTGTCATCACAAAAGATCCTTTTCGTGTAGCTGAACCAACAAAAACACCGATCAAAATTGTTAAAACTTCTTTACAAGAAGGAGAAGAAAAATACGGCGCCGCATTTTGGCATTTTCCAACTCAGTTGAAAGAGGCGTCCTCTGCATGGCTGGTGGACGTACAAACACATGATGGGAACGCGCATAAGGTTGATGTTCGAGAATTGGAACTTGAGCCTGAGCCTTTATCTCAATAGTAAAAAAACCTCGAGCTTGCGCGCTCGAGGTTTTTGATTGAGAATACTGTTGTATGAAAGAACAGCAAAATAATTATGCGTTTGTTGATAGTCAGAATGTAAACTTGAGCATTCGCCATCTTGGATGGATTTTAGATTTCAAAAGATTTCGAGTTTATCTGAAAGAAAAATATGGAGTGACAAAAGCCTTTTTATTCATCGGATACATGGGGAGCAACAGAGATCTTTATACGTCTCTACAGGACGCTGGGTTTATCTGTGTTTTTAAACCAACACTCACTTACAAAGATGGAACCACGAAAGGAAACTGTGATGCTGAATTGGTTTTAGAGACAATGATCCAATATGAGAACTATGAGAAAGCCGTGCTTGTTACAGGGGACGGTGATTTTTACTGCTTGGCAAAATATTTGATTGAGAAAGATAAGCTAAAATCTATATTGATTCCAAATCAACAGAAGTTTTCTGCGCTTTTGAAATGGAAATTGTTTCGTCCATTCTTACGATATATGAATGGACTTGAGCATCGATTGGCCTATAAAAAAGAAAGAGCCCCATAAGGACGGAACCTTAGAGGGCTTACTTTCCATTGGTGATAATTTAATGATAGCAGGAGTATTCGATTATGTCAACAAAACAAACATACGACGTGATCGTCATCGGCGGCGGAGCGTCTGGCATGATGGCTGCCGGTCGCGCGGCTTCTCGGGGAAAAAAGGTTTTGTTGTTGGAAAAAAACAAAGCGCTTGGCGAGAAGTTAAAAATCTCGGGTGGCGGGCGTTGCAACATCACCAATGCCGAGGAAGATCCGCACGTTCTCCTTCCGCATTACGGCGCGGCGGAGAAATTTCTCTACTCGCCGTTCTCGATTTTTGGTGTGAAACAAACCTTCGAGTTTTTTCCGTCTCGTGGATTGCCGCTCGTCGTCGAGGCACACAAGCGTGCGTTTCCAAAAACACAAAAAGCGTTTGATGTCTTTTTGGTTCTCGAAAAATATCTCGCGGACGGTCATGTTGTGGTGCAAACGAGTTCAGCTGTCACGAAGATCGTCGGTAAAGACGGCCATATCGAAAAAGTGTTCGTCGGAAAAACGGAGTATGTCGCCGATTCGTTTATTCTCGCAACCGGCGGAGTCTCACATCCAGAAACCGGATCAACGGGCGATGGATTTAAATGGCTGAAAGATCTCGGCTTCGAGGTGCAAAATCCAACTCCCACTCTTGTGCCGATTGCGGTGAGCGAGAAATGGGTGAAAAAATTGTCGGGAATTTCGCTTGATCCCGCGCGCGTCACCTTCTTTGTCGACGGTATGCGCTCGTTTGTTCTCAAGGGACGAATTCTCTTCACACACTTTGGTTTGTCTGGACCTACGATCCTCAACGCCGCTTCGAAAATTGCGGATGCACTTCACGAAGGGGAAGTGACCGCGCTCGTCGACGCGTTTCCAGACACAGATCACGGCGCGCTCGACACGAAGCTTGTCGAATTCTTCGATGCGAACAAAAATAAATCGCTCAAAAATGTGTTTAAGGCATTTGCTCCAGATGGCATGTCCGACGCGATTTTGTCGCAAGTGAAATCGATCGATCCGATGGTGAAAGTGCACAGTTTGAAAAAAGAAGATCGCAAGATGCTTGTGCAAACCATGAAGTCGCTCTCGATTACGGTCGAGGGACTGATGGGAAACGACATGGCGATCGTATCGGACGGCGGACTTCCTGTGACAGAGGTAGACGCGAAGACCATGCGAACAAAGAAATATGATAACCTGTATGTGACAGGCGATCTTTTACATATTCGCCGTCCATCCGGAGGATTCTCCCTTCAACTTTGTTGGACAACGGGATTTTCGGCCGGAGAGAATTGTTAATCTATGTCTCAGCTTTTTGAAACATATTCAGCATGTTCTGCGGAACAGGTGTTTTCGGATTTGCAATCGTCAATCGATGGACTATCAGACGAAGAGGCTCGTCGTCGTTTGTTTAAAAACGGATTAAACACGATTTCAGACAAAAAAGAACTTGGGATTGTTTTAGAATTTCTCTCGCATTTTAAAAGCCCGCTCATTTTGATTTTGTCTGCTGCAACGGTCATCTCGCTTTATTTCGGCCAAGTCACAAATTCGATTATCGTGATCATCATGATTCTTGCAAGCGTATGCCTCGACTTTTTTGAGGAACATAGTGCGGGAAACGCCGCAAAGAAATTAAAAGAGAAAGTGACGTCGACCGCAACCGTTATTCGATCCGGAGAAAAAAAAGAAGTAAAGACCGCTGAACTGTGTGTTGGCGATGTGTTGTTTTTGAGTTCCGGCGATTTGATTCCTGCGGACGCGATGGCGTTTGAGGCAAACGATTTTTTCGTGAATCAATCTGCGCTCACCGGAGAATCGTTTCCAAAAGAAAAATATCCATGCGGAGTTGGGACCGACAACTCGAGTCACGTCTTGTTTCTCGGCTCGTCTGTCGTGAGCGGGACAGCGCGCGCGGTTGTGTTTGCAACGGGAAAGCAGACGGAGTTTGGAAAAATCGCCGAGACGCTTTTAAAAAAGCACCAAAAGAGTGACTTCGAGATCGGGATCGATCATTTTGGATTTTTTATTTCGAAAATCATCTTGTTTCTTGTCATGGTTATTTTTTTCGTTCAGGCATTGATGCACGGCGATATCCTCGAGTCCTTCATGTTTGCGGTTGCGATTGCGGTTGGTGTCACCCCAGAGCTTCTCCCTGTTATTTTGTCTGTCACCATGGCGCGCGGGAGCGAGCGCATGGCGAAAGATGGTGTGATTGTGAAGCGATTATCCGCCATGCCGAATTTTGGAAGCATGGATGTTCTGTGCACCGACAAAACCGGAACGCTCACAGAAGATAAAATTCACCTCGTGAATTTTACGGATGCGTTTGGTGTGAAGGATGATCGCGTACTTCTTTACACACATCTCAACAGTTTCCACCAAACGGGCGTCAAAAATCCGCTCGACAAAGCTGTTCTTGATTTTGATCAACAAGAGATTGATGCGTATGAGAAAGTGGAAGAGATTCCATTTGATTTTGTGCGCAAGCTTATGAGTGTGGCCGTTTTGGGGCCACAAGGTTTAACCTTGATCACAAAAGGCGCGCCGGAAGAAGTGATCGCAAAATGCTCGTCGTACCAACAAGGAAATACCTCGACCCCACTCACACGCGAGGCGGCCGCGAAAGCCCTTGCGTATTACGAGTCGCAGAGCGGCGATGGGTATCGCGTCCTTGCGGTCGCAATCCGCTTGGATATTCCCAAGAAACAACAATACACAAAAGAAGACGAATCCGATCTCACATTTCTTGGGTTTGTTTCGTTTCTTGATCCGGCAAAGAAAGACGTCAAAAACGTTTTGATTGAACTCGAGCAGTACGGCATTGAAATTAAAATCATTACAGGCGATAACGAACTCGTCACAAAAAAGATTTGCACAGACATCGGACTTCCGATTAAAGGTATTTTGCTTGGCAAAGACATTTCAACCATGACGGATGATGCGCTACGAGCACGTGCAGAAGAGACAACCATCTTTGCGCGTTTCACGCCGGATGAGAAAAATCGTGTGATCATGGCTCTCCGATCCGGCGGGCACGTCGTCGGCTACATGGGAGATGGAATCAATGATGCGCCCTCCCTTCGAACCGCGGACGTCGGTATCTCGGTCAATACCGCGGTGGATGTGGCAAAAGAATCCGCGGATATCATTCTCACCCAAAAAGGTCTCGAGTCTATTGTGCGAGGAGTTGTGGAGGGTCGAAGATCTTTCGGTAACACCATGAAATACATCATGATGGGACTCTCTTCCAACTTTGGGAACATGTTTTCCGTTCTTGGGGCCGTATTTTATCTTCCGTTTCTCCCCATGCTCCCCATTCAGATTCTGTTCAACAACTTCGTTTATGACGTTTCCCAATTGACGATTTCATCCGATAACGTGGATGCAGATTGGGTCAAAACGCCTCGGAAATGGGACATGAAACGGCTGAAGCACTATATGTTTACGTTTGGTCTCATAAGTTCCGTGTTTGATTTCGTCACGTTTTTTCTCCTGTTCTCTGTTTTTCATCTCAACCAATCCATGTTTCAAACCGGTTGGTTTCTCGAATCTCTTGCAACCCAAGCTCTTGTCGTCCACGTCATTCGCACACGTAAGATTCCATTTCTGCAGAGCCGACCAAGCAAGTGGTTACTCATAAGTACGTTTGCGTGTGTGGCGGTTGGGTGGACCATTCCCTATACACCCATCGGATCATTCCTTCACTTCTCTCCACTTCCGCTCCCAATCCTATTTTCTCTCATGGGAATCATTCTGGTTTATCTGATCATGGTCGAGATCGGCAAGCGAGTGTTTTATCGAAAGTTTGGGTTTTGATTTTAAATCTCTTGCGAGAGCCGCTAATGCTCGTTATACTGAGTTCACTGTTTATTTTAATTTTCCTATGGAACATTCAAAAAATCCAACACAAAAATGGATCGCACTTATCATCGTCATTGTCTTGCTTGGTGGACTCATCGCGTTCATGATGTCTCGTCGTGAAGAGGCGGTGCAGGAAGAACTTGTCGCCGTTACAGAACAAACAACCCCATCGGAAAACACACAACCAGCACCCGTCCCTGAACAACCTACACCAACTCCAAATACACCTGCAGCTACACCCACAACACAAAAAAGTTCGTATAAGGACGGAACATATAGCGCAACGGGAAATTACGTTTCCCCTGGTGGAAGTGAGTCTGTACTCGTGACCGTTGTGCTCAAAGATGACGTCGTTACCGATGTCATGGTTTCTGGAAATGCAAATAATCCAACGTCAAAGAACTGGCAAGCGCGATTTATTTCAAATATAAAAGCGGAAGTTGTTGGAAAAAAGTTGGATGATATTCAATTAGATGTTGTTTCTGGATCTTCCCTCACACCCGTCGGATTTATGGACGCACTCGCAAAAATTAAGGTACAAGCGAAGGCATAATCATAAAAAGCACCAAATCACAAGCAACAAATTACAAACAAATACTAAATTCTAAATTCAAAATGGCAAACGGGAACGTTTAGAATTTGAAATTTTGGTTATTGAGATTTATTTGTGATTTGGAATTTGTTGCTTGGTGCTTCCCCATATGGAATTCGATGCCATCGGCACACACTGGAACATTCACATACACGATAAAATATCCGATGAACAAACATCGGATATTTTTAAATTGGTGATGGATCGCATTTCGGTTTACGATAAACACTATTCGCGATTTCGAGATGACTCGCTCGTGGCGGAGATGTCGAGGCGCACGGGCGAATATGCATTGCCCGATGATGCAAAGCCCTTGTTTGATCTTTATGAAAAACTGTATCGCCTCACGAATGGATCTGTGACACCACTCATTGGAAATCTTTTATCGGACGCAGGTTACGATGCAACATATTCTCTCGAGACGAAACAATTACGCACGCCCCCGAAGTGGGAAGACGCGCTTGAGTACGCATTTCCTCGACTCGCCATTAAACAACCCGTTCTGATCGACGTTGGTGCCGCGGGGAAAGGGTACCTCGTTGATATTGTGGGTGGGCTCCTCGAGAATCAAGGGATCACATCGTTTACGATCAACGCGGGCGGTGATATTCTACAGAAAGATGCGAGCGGATCGATGATTCGCGTTGGGCTTGAACATCCGTGTGACTCAACATTGGCCATCGGTGTTGCGAATATTGGAAATGAGAGCATTTGCGGTTCGGCGGGGAATCGCCGCGCGTGGAATCAGTTCCACCATATTCTTGATCCGCATTCTCTCGAGTCTCCACGTCACATTGCGGCGGTGTGGGTGATTGCAAAGACTGGGCTTCTCGCAGACGCACTCACAACATGTCTTTTCTTCGTCGAGCCCGAGATTCTCGAAAAAGAATTCGCATTCGAGTACTTGATTGTGTATGCGGATTTAACTATGCGAGCATCGAGCAAATTCAACGCGGAAATTTTCTCCTAACATTTCAGACCTTTCCGACATTTCAAACTTTTATGACCTTTCTCCTCAAACACCTCGACGCCTTTCTCAACAACATCACCATGTACCGGCTCATGTTGAATGGCCTTTTTGCGCTTGCGGGTATTGCGATTCTTTTTGCGGCTCTTGGATGGATCTCGTATTCGCCTGTTCACATGATCGCGTCGTTTTTGATTTTGACGGTCGCGTCTCATTTTTCAAACATGTTGTTTGGCAAGCTCACGCGTGCGGCCGTGAACTTCGAATCCGTATACATCACCGCCTTGCTCTTGTTTTTTGTTTTAGATCCAAACGTTTCGAGTCTGTATCACATAAGCATGCTCGCGCTTGCGGCGATCATTGCACAAGCATCCAAATATGTGTTTGCGATTGGACGTCGACACATGTTTAACCCGGTTGCGATCAGTGCTGTGATCCTCGGTCTTCTCGGTGTGACGAGCGTCCTCTGGTGGATTGCGACTCCAACCCTTCTTCCATTTGTTCTTGTCCTCGGACTCATGGTCGTGCGCAAAATTCGCAGATTTGAAGAAGTCGGGGCGTTCGCCCTTGCCGCAATCGCCGTTGGAATGCTTAAGGGAATTCCTGTTTTATCCCTCTTTCTTTCCTGGCCACTCGTGTTTTTTGGCATGCTCATGCTCACAGAGCCACGCACCGCTCCGGCCTTAAAGCGTGAGCAGATCATGTTCGGCGTCATTGTGGGAGCCTTGTTTACATCGCTTCTCGACTTCGGATTTATCACCATGACGCCTGAACTCGCCCTTGTTCTTGGAAATATCTTTGCGTTTTGTACAAGTCCGCGTGAAGTTGTGCGTCTGAAATTCAAATCCATGACGTGCGAAACAGAACAGGTGTGTGACTTTGCGTTTACTCCCGACAAAAAATTACATTTTCAACCCGGACAATACCTTGAGTGGACACTTCCGCTTAAAACGCCAGACAGCCGCGGAAATCGTCGTTACTTTACGATTGCGTCCGCGCCATCCGATGAGGAAGTCCATCTTGGTGTACGACTCGATCGCGCGCATGCAAGCGCATTTAAAAAACAGTTGCTCGAACTGAAACAAGGCGATGATCTTGTAGCTTCTCATCTTGCGGGCGAATTCACCACGCCAAAAGATCCATCACAAAAAATGGTTTGGATCGCGGGAGGCATTGGTGTGACGCCATTTCGCAGCATGATCCGTGAGCTTGCGAAAACAGGCGGAACGCGCGATGTCCATCTGTTTTATTGCGCAAACACAGAATCAGACTTCGCTTACAAAAACGAGTTTACCGAATGGTGTAGCAAAATTGGCGTGTGCACGAGTTATGTTGTGGGAAAACCGTCGCCAACATGGACGGGCATGAGCGGGTATCTCACACGAGAGGTTATAGAGAAAGAAGCGCCAGATTATCTCACACGCCTATTCTATTTTTCAGGGCCTCCCATGATGGTGGAGAACTACGTGAAGCTCGTAAAGTCCATGGGTGTTCCAAAGAAACAGATCAAGACGGATTACTTTCCGGGATTTTAGAAAAAGAGATCCTCACATAGGTGAGGATTTTTTGTTATACTGTGTGGGTTATGAAAGAAAAAAAGAAATCGATTTGGCAGCGTCTTGGTCCGGGATTTATTACTGGTGCTGCGGATGATGACCCATCTGGGATTGCAACGTATTCACAAACAGGAGCGATGTTCGGATATTCCCACTTATGGGTTGCGTTTTTTACGTTTCCGCTCATGCTTGTTGTGCAAGAAATGTGTGGACGTATTGGAACCGTCACAGGAAATGGACTCTCCGGCGTGATGCGAAAATTTTATTCGAAAAAAATGTTAGCGATTGCGCTCGTTTTATTGCTCGGCGCAAACATTGTGAACATTGGCGCAGACCTTGGTGCGATGGCATCGGCGATGAATCTGGTTTTTGGCCTCCCGTTCGTATTTTGGCTCATTCTTGTGACTGTTATCTCGCTCACGCTTCAGGTGTTGGTTCCATATCCAGCATACGCAAAGTTTTTAAAATACCTCACGCTTTCTTTGTTTGCCTACGTCCTTGCGGCGTTTGCAGTGAAACAAGACTGGAGCGTGATTGCTCATGCGACGTTCACCCCCTCGTTGGTGTTCGATAAGGTTTCTATCATGAACCTTGTCGCGATTTTGGGAACGACTATTTCTCCTTACTTATTTTTTTGGCAGGCAGATGAAGAAGTGGAAGAGGAAATCACACACAATAAGATTTTAGGATTTGGGATCGGAAAACCAAAACTCAGCAAGCAGGATTTTAAAGATTTGTGGATCGACACAGGCATCGGCATGCTGTTTTCAAACCTCATCATGTTTTTCATTATGGTGACCGTTGCCTCCACTATTGGAGCGAATGGTCCTGTGACGATCGAAACCGCAACCGAGGCAGCACAAGCCTTGCGTCCACTTGTCGGAGATTTTGCCTATCTTCTTTTTGCCCTCGGCATTGTCGGAACCGGTATGCTCGCTGTCCCAATTCTTGCAGGATCCGCATCCTTCGCCGTGTCCGAAGCATTTGGTTGGAGCGGAGGACTTGAGAAAAAATTTCGCGATGCACGCGGCTTTTACGGCGTCATGATTGTTGCCATGTTGATTGGACTCATTGTAAGCTTCATCGGTATTCCACCATTTCAAATGCTCTATTACACCGCCGTCTTGAACGGACTCGCCGCACCACTCCTTCTCGTATTTATTTTGTGTATCTCGAACAACAAAAAGATTATGGGAGCGCATACAAACAAGCCACTCTCAAACATCCTCGGAATTTTTATCACGGTCGTGATGGCTGCAGCAGGGATCGCGTTGTTTGTTTTTTAGTGGGTAGAATTTTTTATGAATCAACTCTTGAACGGCATGCCTGTCTGGGCCATTGCCGCCCTCACCCTCTGGTCGCTTCCGTGGAAAGGCGTCGCCCTTTGGAAGGCCGCGCAAAAGAAAGATGTGTACTGGTTTGTGGCGTTGCTTGTCATTAATACCGTTGGGATCCTCGAGATTCTGTACATATTTGTCTTCTCTAAGATAGAATGGAAGAAAAAGTAATGATTTCATCATATGTTGCGCGAACTTCGAGAGTATATCCCTCCACAAGTTGATAATGGAAAAGATCAACCAAAGAAGGAATACACAGAATATCCAGGAGGTTTGAATCGAGCGAAGGTGGAAAAACAGGCAAAAGCAAAAATAACGGATCAAGTACGTCGTGAAGAAGTAAAGAGGATTGTGCAGGAATCTGCTCATGCGCGTCGACAAGAAAGAGAAGTTCGCGTTCCTGCTTTTGAACAAGCACAAGCCGATCTGAAGAAAAGTAAAAATGAAGGTCAAGAAAAAACTCGAATCATGGAAGCAGATTTAAAAGCAAAAGGAATCCCTGGTGATGTTGAACATGCCCTTTTGAAGCGTGCTCGACTGCAAGCCACGCGAGGAGATGAGGGATTAAGAGCAAGAGTTGGTGAGCTGAGTTATGTAGGGAAGCGAGCCAACGAGACACACAGAACAGAACTTCGTCGTCAGCCAAATGTCATTCGCAGAGCTGTTTCAGAGCGTGTAGAAAAAATCGAAGCGCAGAATGGCGTTTCGGCGGAAGCAACGCGCATGATTCAAGAGGCAAAAGAGCGCGCAAGGCGTTTGGCAAGCTCAAAAGAGTCAAAAATTTAACCTACAAAACCACCATTTTATCGGTGGTTTTTGGTTTAGACCCGTTGACCTTTTTCGTTCCTTGTGCTAAATGTATCTCGTCCATGAGGAGGTAAAACATGGTGAAAACCCGCGACAAATTTGAAGATGACGATGAGGTGGTAGAAAACGAATTTGAAGATGGGGGAGACATAAAGCCTGATTCTGAGTTTGATGAGCCGGAAGATCTTGAAAAAGATGCGGATGGCGACGAAGACGAAGAAGAGGACGAGGACGATCCGTCCGAACGCGAACTTTCTTTTTCGGAAGATTTTCCAAACGACGACGAAGACGAAGGCTAGCCTTTCTTTGCTTGCACCGAACACTTCGGTGTTTTTGTTTATTTAATCGATCGTGCCATTTCAATCAACTCACCTTGTGTGATGTGATTGCCGTCTGAGGAGAGTTGTATGAGGGTTCCGTTCTTTTCGAATAACAACATATTTGTAATCAGACACATAGCCGGAACCGTGTTCGGCTTCGGCGAGGTGCA
This sequence comes from Candidatus Uhrbacteria bacterium RIFCSPLOWO2_01_FULL_47_17, assembly GCA_001791305.1. GTDB lineage: Bacteria > Patescibacteriota > Patescibacteriia > UBA9934 > GWF2-40-263 > XYB2-FULL-45-11. The sequence continues at coordinate 195,446 of MGEI01000005.1, read as the reverse complement.
ATCAAAGCCGCTTCGCACATGAATAAGGAGTCCTTTTTGGTTATCCCCAATTGCGATGGTTTCTTGTGGATAAGCTGTGTATTGCGGTGTGACTTTTTCGAGAGAGACGTTTGGAAGGACGTCCATTTCCACAAAGCGGGCGTTGTCTTTGACAAAGACTAAGGACACCGAGTTTGCAGGCCAGTCTTTTACGGCGCTCGGGTAAATGCCAATAAGATACAGCGAACTCCCAAAGAGTTTTTCAGGAAGTGTGACGGGGGTTTGTGTACGATTCGCAATCTCTTCGAAACGCGTAAGCTGAATCATGTCCGAGGTTTTGAGCAAAATCGGTGTGCTCGGCGCAGTTGGAACGCGATTATAAATTTGGAGGCCAATGGTTCCAATAACAATAAGCCCAAGAAGCAAAGGGAAATATCCCAGAGAGGGTTTGCCAGTTGGATTGGTTTTGATAGATCGATTGAATACGGACATATATTTTTTGTAGCCCGAGGCTTCAGCCTTGGTTTTTTTGTTCATATATCGATCCGCGATTCATCACCATCATGCACGCAATCAATACCCACACCATCATCGCAAGGTCGTTTTTGAAATAGGGAACATCAACGAGGCCATGCAAAATTATTTCAAAAAAAATCGCACAGAACATTATGTGTTGCATCCGTATCTGTAGGGGCGGGTCATGACCCGCCCACATATACGCAATATAACCCAATCGAAACGCAAGCAATCCAACCGCGACGAGTCCAAGTAGTCCCAATTCAACCCAAATGTTCAACACGATGTTATGCGGGTACTGGAAAATTTCGTATTGTAAATCGTGGTGATACGGCTTGAGCGCGATCGGATAGCCCGAGAGACCGACGCCCATGATTGAGTGATCCTTGAGAAGCTCGATTGTTTCTTTCCATTGTGAGAGTCGAACTTGTTCGGATGAATCTTGGAAGGTGAGTTTCTCAACAAGATATGTGCGAGAGGTTGGGATCGCGAAGACGAGTGCACTGATAATGACGATTGAAGCGAGAGCATATTTTCGCGTGCGTTTCGAGGCAACCAGGATACAAAGAGCTGTGACGATGAGTGCCGCAATTCCGGCTTCAGACTGTGCGAGGAAGACGTTGATGGTTGCAAGAATTGAAACTGTAATCCAAAACAGGAGTGTGGTGAGGCGGGGTCTGGGGACCCCACCCATAACAGGGATGACTTTTTTTATTTCAAACCAAGAAATGACAATGATTGGTTCGAGGAAGAGCACGAGGGCGTTTGGATAGTCGAAGATGCTCGTGATGCGGCGTTCAAGATCCCATGGGGTGGGGATTCCGATCGAAAAGAAATATTGAACGAGGCCGAAGAGCGAAACAAGGAGAGCATTGACGCCGAGGGCACGAAAAATTTTCGAAGCGTATTCGTAGGGGTGCCCTTTGTGGGTACCCATGACGTCCCGAATCACAAAAAACATTAATACCGGTTCCAAATAAAACGCTTTCCAAACGCCAACGGCCGCGAGTTTATCGGGTGAGATGAAAATGCCGATGGTGGCGGCAATAACCAACAAAATGATCGCCATGTTCAATATACGATCATTTTGTGTAGGGGCGGGTCGTGACCCGCCCGTGCGCAACGTAATGCATCGACGCACCCCCCACACCCCAATCACAATCAATGCCATTATTTCAAGAAACGTTGTCGGCACACCCATGATCGAAAATCGAATCAAGTAGCTCGGCAGCAACGCACACAACAAAAGAATACCTGTTTCGAGATTTCGCCAGGTAAGAAATGTAAAGATGGTGAGCAAAGCGATAACGAGAAGCATCATACGGATTTTTTGAAACGCCCAGGTAACATGAGTTTTACGTCTTCGATCCTAATTCCTCGAATAAGAACCATCACCGCAAAATAAACGAGTGCGCCAAATAAAATATCGAGCGCGACGTGTACAGATGGGCGCAAGAGAAGGAAGCTAGACATGATAAGTGCGGCGAAGAGCGCTTTGAGAAAAACACGAAGATGCGGCAGAGCACCTGATGTTCGAAACACGACGATGAATGTGATGATTGCGATCAATGCTTCGGAAAACACCGTCATCCAGGCCGCGCCATACATGCCGAAGCGCGGGATGACGTAGAGGTATCCCGCAAGAGTTACAGCAGCGGTTGCGGCATAACCAAGAATCATGGCGCGTTGTTTATTGAGTGCAACAACGAGGTGGCCGAAGAGTGTTCCAACAAATACGCCGAATAAGGCGAGAATGAGTACTTTTAATACTGCACCACCTTGTTCGTATCCTTGCCCAGCAATGAGTTCAATAAGTTGCACGCCAAGAATTTGCGCGCCGGCGATAACCGGAATCACAAAGACCATAAACAGATCGAATGTTCGTGAGAGTCGCGAGCGAAATTGTTCGTGATCACCGTTTGTCCAGGCAAGTGTGAGGGACGGGAGTAATAATCCCATAAACATGGTTGGAATGACAGTGAGGATATCGATTACACGATAAGCGACGCCGTATAATCCAACTTCGGTTTGCGATCGAAATAAGGAGAGTAACAGAATATCGCCCTTGAGATACATGAGGTTGAAAATGATTGAGACCGCAATCGGCCAGCTGTGTAGAAAGATTTTTTTCCATGTTTCGATCTCGAACCGTGGTCGAATATGCACGAATGGACGTGCGAAGCGGATCATCACCAAAAACCAAATGGCGTTTGCGAGGATCGCCGCAGCGGTAAACGCAACCACGCCGAAGTTGAGCCATGCAAGAATCGCGATTGTTACGAGCAAGACAAATCGATTGATGAGTTCCGCAAGCGCCGCGCGCCAAATCGCCTCATGTTTTTGGAACACACCGACGAGAAGGGACGCTCCGCCCATGAGGAAGTAGGCGAATGCACCAAAGAGGACGGCCTGTTTGATGGTCGACGAATACGGGAACGCAAGAACGATGATTGGGGCAAGTGCAAAGAGAAGAAAACCAGAGACAAGACGCAGTCCAAGAAAATTTCCCGCGACTTGTTCCTCGTTCGCCCCTTTTTCCGAAATCATGACGAGCAACGTGAGGGTCAGGCCAAAGTCGACGAGGATGCCAAAGAATTGAAGAAACGTAGCGACGGTCGTGTATTCTCCGAATTGTTCCGTCCCAAGCGCGCGCGTCAGAATGGCGACCGTTGCAAGTCCAATGAGGATCGAAAACACTTTACCGACCGTCTGGATCGTGAAATTTTTGGCTAAAGAATGTGCAGAGATCATAATGCAGTCATTGTAGCAGGGTGAGAGTAGAGGGAAAAGCTGCAACGGTCTTTTGACCATCGTGACTTTTTTCGATAAAATAGTTCTTACTATGAAGCGTTTTTTACACCAAAACGCCGCCTTGCCTCTCGGCAGGCAAGTGGGGAAGAAGATCGCATTATTCGGTCTTGTTTTTTTCTTTGCGGTGACATCAATCCCTTTTGCAAACGCCGCCCCTCGCAAAGGGTATGAGGCAAAAGTCGTGACCGCACCTATCGAGACCATCATAATGGCGCCGGGAGAAACAAAAACGATTTCGCTTACGTATAAAAATAGTGGGAAGACTGCGTGGAAGCGCAAAGGTGCGGGGTATGTTTCGTTTTATACGGCGGATAAGAATTATCGCAAAAGTGTTTTTGAAGCAAAAAACTGGTTTGATGCCACGCATGCAGCGCTTTTAAAAGAGACAACGGTAAAACCGGGTGCAAGTGGCAATTTTAAATTGGTTTTGAAAGCGCCGGAAAAAGTTGGAACGTATAAAGAAGCGTTTGGGATGGTGGCGGAAGACATAACCTGGATTCCGGGAGGGGAATTGAAATTGGTCATTGAGGTGCAAAAACCAGGAACCGTTGCAAAAGCAAAACCCGCATCCGCTCCAAGTGTAAAATTGGTTTCTGATACAAGCGCGCCCACATTATCCGCCTTTCTTTTGCTGCGCTCCACAAAACTTGTCACGGCAGAAGGAAATGAACAAATTGTGTATAAGGTAGGAATGAAAAACACCGGGACGACCCCATGGATGAAACGAGAAGTGCGTTCTTCTGATGCACTCGCGATCGCAAGTGTTGGAGCGTTGCCAACAACACAGATCGCCCTCAATACATCGGGAGTTGTAGAGCCGGGCGCACTCGATTTTCTGTCATTTGTTTTTAAAGCTCCGCCTACAAAAGGAATGTACACCATAAAATATCAGTTTGCGGCAAATGATGTTGTGTTGTCTGACGCGGAAATTTTGATTCCGGTTGAGGTTACGTCGGATGCGGAAGATGTGTTGAACAGTCCAGTTCTCGACGCGACCATATTACAAAACATGATTCCAGAACCCATGCTGCGCATCGGCGTTTTGATTGTGGATGAAGAAACAAATAACGAAGTGAAGATCAGTTGCAACACCGATTGGAAGTTGGTTGATGGCAATGGTGCGCTTCTTGCCGAGCAGGCAGCGAATCAATCCATAAACGCATTTTACAAAAACAGTCGTTATTATTTTAATCGTGGACAAGGGCTCGAGCAGTCATCGTTTTTCTTACGATTCGTTCCAAACACAGAAGGGGCTGTGTGTAAGATTGAAAATTTTGACAAGCGCGTGACGCGCCGTGCGGGCTATGCGGAAAATACGTTCCGAAATATTCTTGAACTTCGTTACAACAGTAAAAAAGATCGCACGTGGGTCATCAATGAAGTGAAGATGGAAGAGTATCTCGCCGGTCTTGGAGAAACATCAGAACTCTCAGATCATGAATTCAAAAAAACGCTGATCACCATCGCACGAACATACGCCCTTTATCACTTTGAGCGCGCCACCAAACACGCAAACGAATTTTTTCATATGAATTCTTCTGCAGATGATCAGGTATATCGAGGATATGAATATGAGGTGAACAATCCATCCATCCGACTTTCTGCGCAAGAAACGCGTGGTGTGACCGTGACATATGAGGGCAGAACAGCTATCACACCCTACTTCTCGCGTTCAGACGGACGCACGCGCGATTGGGGAGAGGTGTGGCACGGAACGGTTGCTTGGATAAAATCCGTTCCAACTCCGTGTGACGCGGCAAATGGACGTAAACTTTGGGGTCACGGTGTTGGACTCTCCGCAAGCGAAGCACTTTGTATGGCAAAGAGCGGAAGAAAGTGGGACGACATTTTGAAGTATTTTTATCAGGGCATCGATTTAACAAAACGCTGGATGTGACGCACATGTTTCAAAAAACATTCTTCACGATCGCATTGGTATTTTTTGCTGGGATTTTCCCCACAGCCATTTTTGCGGCACCCGTGCGAGTTGATCCTACCGAAATTGAATCAAGTGTCTCCGCGCGGGCGTATGTGGTTATTGATCGCACAACCGGAACAGTGCTTACGTTGAAACAAGAGAATCTTGTTTGGCCGATCGCGTCGCTCACAAAACTCATGACCGCGGATTTGGTTTTGCAAAATCAAGTTTCCCCTAAAAAGTTACAGCCCATTTTAAAAGAAGATGATGTTGGAGGTGCGAAGCTGTATATAAAACATGGAGACAAATTTTCGGTAGATGATTTGTTTTACGCCATGCTTTCCGGTTCCGCGAACAACGCTGCAAACGCCCTCGCCCGCACCTGTACGCCCACGCGCGAGGATTTTGTAAAACAAATGAATGCACGCGCAAAGATCCTTGGGCTCAATCACACCACCTATGCGGATCCAAGCGGAATGGAACTTGCAAATACATCCACCGTCATGGACGTTGCAAAACTCGCGAATATCATTTTTATTCATCCACAAATTCAGCGCTACACAACAACACCAAACAGAAACATTCGTGTTGCAAATACGGGGGCGATGAAAAAAATCACCTCCACAAACTGGATGCTTTTTAAACCGGCGTATGATGACGTGTGGGTAACAGGTGGAAAAACTGGGTATCTCGAAGAATCCGGATGGAATCTCGCTGTAACCCTTCGGCCATCCGCCCGCGAAACAAAAAAAGAACTCCTCATCGTTCTCTTCGGAGCCGACTCGCGCGCACATTCATTTGAAGTGGCAAAAGAACTTTCCGACTGGGCGTGGAATGTGTATGAGTGGAAATAAAATACTCTGTGGTGACCACAGAGTATTTTATTTCTGCACGATTTTCTCATCACTTCGTTTCCTTCGTGTGCACCACCCGCTGCTTATCTTCCTGTACATGCCTCATGAGCAGTTCTTTTACGTATTCAGGGTGACCAATCGATTTGAAATGAAACCGTACTTTTTCACCGGCGGTTTGTACAAATAAGTTTCCATACGAGAACATTGTTTCAAAAAATCCGCGTGTCTCAGCCGTCGCGTCTTGAACGGAGGCGAGATCGAGTTCGGATGAGGTGCGTTTAAATAATCCTTCTTGTTCGATGTTCAGCACGCGCTCATTGGTGATGATCCACGTGTCGAGGTAATAATCCGTGAATTCCAAAAAAACAAATAACCAGATGGACAAAAAATACATGCATCCAACCATGGTGAGCAGGGGACCCAAAAACGGTTCTTGGATCCAAACAGAAACAGAATTCCAAAAATACCAAAGAAGGGAAAGGGGAAGAATTGTAAGGAGAGCAAACGCGCAACCAATGCGTAAAAGAGAAAACCAATGTCGTCGCAAAAATAAGACGACATGTTCGTTCGGGCGTTGATTTGGAAGATGATGGAGATTCATCATAAAGCGACGTTTTCGTTAAACACATCCGTTATCTGATTCAACGGGATCGCGTACGTCCAATCATAGGGGAGCAACAAAAAAATGGAAGCGGCGACAAGGAGAATGGTTCCTCCCAAAAAAGTAAAGACAATCAAAAAAAGTCCGTTTCCGGCAATTCCGTATTTCACAAGGTGAAAGATGTTAAAAAGACTGTAGAGAACGTAGCAAGCCATGTACAAACCAAAAATTCCAAGAAAGGAGAAAACAGGAATGGAAATTTCTGGAAAAGAGAAAGACATAGTGCGCTTATTATATCAGACGACTTTGTTCTGGGATATCGCGGCCGAGGTGTTTGTAGGCGCGATCTGTGGCGACGCGTCCGCGCGGGGTTCGTGCGAGGAAGCCGAGTTGGAGTAAGTAAGGCTCGTGGACATCCTCAATCGTTTCCATTTCTTCTTGCGTCGCGGCGGCAATGGTGGAGAGTCCAACGGGTCCGCCTTGGAATTTTTCCATGATGGTTGTGAGAATGTGGCGATCAACGGCGTCCAAGCCTTCTTCATCCACGCGCATCATGGCAAGCGCATCGCGACAGAGATCGGGTGTAATCGAACCGTCACCTTTCACTTGCGCAAAATCGCGTGCACGGCGGAGCATGCGGTTTGCAATACGTGGAGTCAGACGCGAGCGCATCGCGAGGAGTTCGACCGCGTCTTCGTGAATGGGGGATCGAAGCAGATTCGCATTGCGACGTAAGATGATTGCAAGATCATCGCGCGTGTAAAAATCCAAGTGGTGCACCATGCCGAAACGATCTCGAAGTGGTGCGGATAAAAGCGAGAGGCGTGTTGTCGCTCCAATGATCGTAAAGTGTTCAAGGTTGATGCGAAGTGTACGAGCGGTCGGGCCTTTGCCGACAATAATGTCGAGCGCATAGTCTTCCATCGCAGGATACAAAACTTCCTCGATCGTTTTATTGATGCGGTGGATTTCGTCGATAAAAAGAATATCGCCTTTCTGGAGGTTTGAGAGGATCGCGGCAAGGTCGCCAACTTTCTCGAGGGCGGGGCCCGACGTCACACGAATCTGTGAACCCATTTCTGTTGCAATGATGTGCGCAAGGGTGGTTTTTCCAAGCCCCGGGTTTCCGTAGAGAAGCACATGTTCGATCGGTTCCTCACGCTTTTTTGCCGCTTGCATGAATACGGTCAAGTTCTCTTTTAATCCCTCTTGCCCGACAAATTCGGCAAGCGTTTTTGGACGAAGCGAAAATTCAAAATCCCGCTCTTCGGGAGAAGCGCTTGGGGTGACGGTTGCCTCACTATTTCTTGAGCTTGTCGAGAGATCAGATTGTGCTTCGAATTCCTCGCGTTCGATCATATTGTTTGTATTATGTTCGACTCTGGGTCGAAGCGCAAGCGTGTTGGGGAAAAGAAAAAACGCTGAAAATTCAGCGTTCAGGTTGACGGGTCAAAGAAGATTGTTCTGTGTAGGAACGTTGTCGAACGATGTGATCCGTGACACCCAAGTCGGAAACAGAGAAAAAACGTGTTCGGGTGATCCATGCAGCCAAGATTGCGTCGTGGTTGCGCGTGATGCGCGTGCGTGTGATGAGTCGTGCAAGACATTCGAGTTCTGCGCGATCTGCGGTGCTTATTGATTCAACGATCGAATCTTCAAACGGTTGCGAAAAGAGAAATCCACTCATGATGCCTCCTTAGCATCCGGTCGTGATCCGTGCGGTAAACGCAGCCTGTTCTTTTTGGCGCTGAAGGTATTCGGAAACGCCATAGTCCGGGCTGTGCATGTCGAGCGTGCGACGTGTCCACGCCGCAATGATCGCGTCGTGGTTTTTGGGAATGGCTGTTCGCTTGATGAGATCGGCCAAGATGGTGAGTTGGGAGCCGTTTGCAATTGGGAGGACGTCGATGATCGATTCATGAAACGGACGAGTGGCTTCAACAGCGATGGTCATGAAAGACTCCTTTTGTTTCTTGCCTATCGAGACCTTAAAGTTTCTGCGAAAGATTGTCAATGGTTGATGGTCAAACAAAAAAGAATCACATCGTGATTCTTTTTTGACTTGCCATCCGAAGCTCTGGCGACACAATGCGCCCGTTCTTCGCTAAAGCTTCGAAGGGCATCCTACGCTCTGGATATAGAAAACAGCCAGAGCGTAGGATGGTGGGACAGGCGGGACTCGAACCCGCACCCGGTTTCCCAGACGACATTTTAAGTGTCGAGCGTATACCATTCCGCCACTGTCCCGCTAAAACTTCCCAAATCGGCGCCAAATTGTTGTGTCGCTGTGCTCCGCGTTCGCTGTACTTCCGTGTACAGCTCACTTGCGGTGCTCGCAACACAACAATTTTGCATCCAATTTGGAAAGTTTTAGCACGCACGGGCTGTAGATTATCAGAATTTGGATTTTTGTCGAGATCGCATTCGTTTCAACTCCGTCTTCTGCTCCTTTGTCACTCGCTCTGTCGCATACGAAAAACTCACGGCCGCTAATTCTTGGATGTGCTTTTTTAGAAACGCAAACGTTTCTTTTGGATACAGCTTGTAACTTTCACGCAGCGTCCATCCGACTGCCTTGCGCACATAGGGGTCTTTCGACGGAATCAGGGGTTCGACCATTTTGAGTACAAGGCCAACCGGCGGGGCTTTGCGGTTTTTGGAGGCGTAATAAATGAGAGACACAATCGAGATGCGTTGTTTCCACGGATTGTTCGAACGATTCCATTTTTTGAGTGTCGGCAAAATGAGTTTTGGATAGCGTTCAAGCAAAATGGAATAGAGGTATGCAAGCGCATCCGCATGCTCCCAGTTTTCCACGCGGTCAATCCACTTTTTTATGACGTGCCATTCGTATGTGCCGAGTACGTGTTTGTGGTTGCGATAATAAAACAATGGCAGATACATCGCTTCGTGCATGCGACTTGTGTTCCACACGCCATTCCATACATGCAAAATATCTTTTTCGGTTTTGTTGTAAAACTGAAATCCGTCGCAGACTAATTTCTGAAGTACTGGCACGCGAATGCCAAGCACGCGCAGTTTGGTGGTTTTCTGACGAAAGGCTTTGTACTTTGGATCGTCAATCGCAAGTCCACACAAGGCCAATTCAATTTTTTGAAGAGGAGAGGGCATATAGGTGAATTATATCCCGATCGATTGACAAAACCAAGATTTTTTGCTAGATTTGTTCGTTCAGCAATGGAGCTGAATGTTCGTTTCATAAGAGAGAGGAGGAAGAAAGCGTGCAAACGAAACAGACCGGATTGTTTACGGCAGCGATGAGTTGGCTGCTCATGCTCTGTATCGGCTGGAACTTTACTGAGAACCCGCAAGGGATCTTGAATGAGCTGTGGGCGTTTCTGACCGCGTCTGGATCGCACCAACCGGCAGAGCGACCACACTTCTTGGAATCATTCCGTTTGTATTCCTGATTGTTGCGATTGATTTCCCCTTGGTGCTTGCATGCCACTGTGGCACACGCGCGATTTTGGGAAAAACACAATCACATTCGCTGCGGAGCTTTTTTGAGAGCACTTCGGACGGACACCACTTTCGCTTGCTGTTTGGGGTGGTCTTTGTTGAGGAACTGTTTTTTCGATGGTTCCTGCTTGGACAAGGGTCAAAGCTGTCGTTGTTTTCTGGCAATGCATTTTATGTGTTGTTGATTGCGTCGAACCTCTTTTTTGCCTACGTTCACCTCGCAAATTATAAAGATCTCGCTGAACGCCAATGGGCTCGTGTGCTCCCGCAATTCATGAGCGGCCTGTTGCTCTCGTTCGTGTTTGTCCGATATGGACTCGTTGCTTCTGTGTTCGCACACTTTGCGATGAATTCCGTTCTGTTCAGCCTGCACAAGATTCAAAACACGAGCGTCATCGACTTTGTTCGTATCGTCGTCCACTTCGTATACGCATTCGCTGCGCTACACGTGATGGACAAACCGATTTCTGACACGCTTGTGTGGTTTTCGGCAGAGCCGACGTTCGCACTTCCTGGCTGGTTATTGGGTGACTATGTCGCATTCGGAATCTTTTTCGGATCAACACTTTCGCTCCTTGCCGATGTTCTCTTGTACGACAAGAATCTGCCAAAGCAGTTCGAGAAGACTCCTTCGATTCCTGCATTCATGATCGTTATTTCTATTCTCGTTTGTCTCATGCTTGGGCTTCAGTACGGTTTGTACTGGCTCTTGCACCGCTTCATCTCAGATTTTGTGCTTTGCATTTTGACCGCCGCGGTGTTCATGAGCATGCTCACAAAGAACGCCTCGCTCTCTGCAGCGCAACGAACATTCTGGGTCGGAATCCCAAGCTGCTTTGTAAGTTTCTGTATTTACCAGGCACTCGGATTCAAACTCGCATTTTGCTACATAATGATCTGCGTTCTCATCACAATTCCACAGATCTTTCTTGAATTCATGGACGACTAACCTCTCACAACCGCCTCAAAACGGTTGTTTTTCTTTATGGATCGGTTACACTATTTCCACTATGTTATTTGCTACCGCAAAAGACGCGCTCAACTGGTACCAGAGTGAAGACCGCGTCATCAACAAATCGTTTCTTGATTCTGTTCCGTGGAAAGATGTGACGTTACACGAGATCGACAAGAAATTCTTGCCGGTTTTATTGTACATGCGAGATATTGAAACCATGACCGAGGTGTATTTCGAAGAGCTCATGAAAAGTCCAACGGGAAAAGATCCGGTGATTCGAGAATTCATGGAACGATGGGTGACCGAGGAACCCGTTCATGGCGAGCTTTTGAATCGATTTATGGAAGAAGCGGGATTTAATCCGGACGCAGATTGGAAAGCAAAAGGATTCGCGTTGATTCCTGTTTCATATACGAAACGCAGCAAGTTGAATCAGTTGATTGCCATGCCATTTGGAAAACGATTTGCGGCTGTACACATGACGTGGGGTGCGATCAATGAGTATTCGACGCTCACGGGGTATCGACGACTCTGGGAGCTTGCAGATCATCCCGTGCTTACGTATTTATTGAAAGCGATTGCGCGTGAAGAGGCCAGACACTCGTTGTTCTATTGGAGTGTGGCGAGAATTCATCTCGCCGAGTCGAGGTTCTCGCAAGTGCTTTCTCGAAACATTATCGATCGTTTTTGGACGCCGGTTGGGCAGGGGATTAAAACGGAGGCCGACTCGAATTTGGTCATTCGAACCTTATTTGCGGGCGAGGGTGGTGTCGACACCATGAAAAAATTCGTGAACGACCGGGTCGCGCAACTTCCCGGTTTCGAGAATCTAACGAGAGTGACGGATAGGATTACGCAAGCAAGCATGACTGTTTAACAACAGTCATTTTTGTTACTATGTGTGCATTATGTCTGAACGCTCACCATTCCAATCTGGTCACGAAGAACGACATCGTCGTCCAAAACCAAATTTGGATTTAAAAATATTGCCCGAACTCGAAACAAGTTTTGAAGATTTGCAGATTTTTCGCGGGCTCTCTCGAGAAGCTTATGGGAAGCGCACAGAAGATCGGGAAGGAAATGAGGCGAAGGAAATGTTTGAGCGGGTGTGCAAGATTGCGGAAGCAGTGAAAGCGGCTGGAGGTCGCGCGTTGCTTGTCGGCGGTTCGGTTCGCGACGAGGTGCTCGGACTTCCGAGCAAGGATTTTGATTTGGAAGTGTATGGCGTGAAGCCCGATGATTTGGAAAAACTCGTTCACAAATTTGGGAAAGTGGATTCGGTTGGAAAGGCGTTTGGCATTTTGAAAATCACCGATGGTGACATGGATATTGATGTGTCGATTCCACGTCGAGACTCAAAGGTGCACGAGGGCCACAAAGGTTTTCAGGTCGACACAGATCCAAAAATGTCGATTAAAGAAGCGGGGCAACGCAGAGATTTCACGTTTAATGCGCTTTCGAAGGATCCGCTAACAGGTGAGATCTTCGATCCGTTTAATGGAGTGGAGGATTTGCGTACGCGTACGTTGCGTGTGACCGATCCTGAGTTATTCAAAGACGATCCACTTCGTGTTATGCGAGGTGCACAATTCATTGGACGATTTGGGATGAAGCCGGATGATGCTTCGATGCAGTTATTTCGCGAGATGGTTCCGTCGCTCCGTGAACTTCCCAAAGAACGTATGGGAGAGGAGTGGAACAAGTTGCTTTTGAAATCCGAACGTCCATCACTTGGTCTGCAATCGCTTATGGATATGGGTGTGATCGAAGCATTGTATCCAGAACTGAATGCGATGAGTGGAACGCCGCAAGAATTTGAGTGGCATCCGGAAGGAGATGTTTGGGTTCACACACTGATGGTTGTGGATGCGGCAAAAGAAGTTTGCAAGCATGAGAAACTCGGAAAAGAAGATGCACAAGTCGTGATGATGGCAGCGCTTTGTCATGATCTTGGAAAACCAGAGACAACAGAATTCAAAGAAGGTCGTACGCGTGCGCATGGACATGAGCCAGCGGGCGAGGGACCAACGAAAGTGTTTTTGAAGAAACTTGGCGCGCCAAAAGAGTTGGAACAAAAAGTGGTTGCGCTCGTGAAAGAGCATTTGTGGCCAGGCACGATGTATCGCCAATTCTTGAAAGGTGAAGAGGTTTCCGGCGGGGCTTTTCGAAGACTCGCAAAACGCATTTGGCCCGCAACGATTGCGGAACTGACGTATGTTGCGGAATCCGATAATCAAGGGCGTGGACCGTTTACGATCGCGCCGAATAAAGATCAGTTTAAATTGCCCGAGCCTTACAAGGCAGGGAAATGGGTTCGTGAAGAAGCGCGCAAACTCGGGGTTGAAAAAGAAATGCCTAAACCTATTTTGCTTGGTCGTGATTTAATTAAACTCGGATTCAAAGCCGGACGTGAATTTTGGGAGCCGATTAATTTGTCCGAACGGTTGCGTGATGAGAAAAACATGACGCATGAAGATGTGGTGGAACTCATAAAAGGTTCCGTAACGATTGACGAAGCCAAAGAAAGAATGTTACAAGCACTTGCATAACCTATGCTCACAAACAACCAACGCAAACTGCTTGCGCAACTGGAGACCAAAAAAGGCCGTGAAAAAACCGGCTTGTGTTTGGTTGAGGGGCCGAAGATGATTGAGACCGCGGGGAAAGCGGTGCAAGAAGTTTTGCATATTAATGACATGGGCGCGCGGTCGTTCTCGAAGATCGCGACGACGGATACGCCGCAAGAGGTGATTGGGATTGCAAAGATTCCGGAGTGGACGCTTGAGGACGTGAAGCGCTCGAAAACAGTTGTGTTTCTCGATCGCGTACAAGATCCAGGAAACGTTGGAGCAATCATGCGTCTGTGTCTCGGTTTTGATGCATCCATGATTCTCGTTGAGTCTGCGGATCCGAGTTCCACAAAAGTCATTCGTGCCTCGGCCGGCGGCTTATTCCTCGTCCCATGGATCGACCTCGATCCATCGCGTGCGCGTGATACGCTCAAGGAACTCGATCGACCAATTTATCGACTCGAGAAACGCCCGGGAGCGAAATCAGAATCCGTTCTCGCAACCGATCAATCAATCGTGCTCATCATCGGCAATGAAGGTTCAGGGATCTCGATTACACGTGACGGAACTTCTGTTGTGATCGATCACGAAGCTAAGCTCGAGAGCTTGAATGTGGCGACGGCGACCGCGATTGCGCTCCACGTGAGATATCGATAAATATTTGTAGGGGAGGGTCGCGACCCTCCCCTCTAATCCAACAAAAAATCCGGACGTACGTCCGGATTTTTTGTTGGAGCAGGAAACGGGATTCGAACCCGCGGCCTTCTCCTTGGCAAGGAGAAGCTCTACCCCTGAGCTATTCCTGCAGCTTTGAGGTGAGGTTATTCTAGTAAAAACAGAGGAGAACGTCAACGGTGGAGTATTTCTATTTTTTTCTGCTATACTTTCGACATATGAGCACACTTGAATCTGGGTTTCGACCCGAAGCGGCTCCAAAAGCGGTTGAGGCACAAGAGTTGTCAGCCATGGAAGAAGTGGAACAAGAGGCAAAACGACGAAAAGAGGTGTTGCTTGCGAAGGCTCAGGAAATGGGCCTTACACCCGATGCGTTTGTTCGAAAAATGATGACGGGGGAAATTCCACATGATCCAGAGGATTTTGAGTTGGTCATGGAGGGATGGGAACCGAGCGCTTCTGCGGAGTTTAACGCAAATCCAGAAACACAATCGGCTGCGCTTGTGATGGTATTGTTAGAGATCAGAGCAAATCGACTTTCGTCTGCGCTTGGAATCATGGATCGTTTTCAGATTTCAGAAGCTGAATTGGCGACGGAAGAAATGCAAAGTCTCATGAAAGCTGTTGCGCTTTCCGCCATGACGCGCGGAGATTCTTCCGGATCTGTCACGCTTGTAAAGCGTTGTAAAATTGACGAAGTGTTTTTGCGTTCCGAAGAAATGCGACAAGCCGCGCTTGCGTGTCGAGGTATTCTTGCAAAGAAAAGTTCTCCGTCTGTTGTCGCCAGACGACTCCAACTCGAAAGAGATTTCGATTTTCCACCCCTTGAATAGAAAAAAGACTCGCCATCACGGCGAGTCTTTTGATTAGGCCATTCCAAAACCTTTTTTCATGAGCGCTTCGAGTCTATCGGTTCGCTCAAAGCCCCTTTTTACAAGCGCCTCTAGTTTATCGAATCGTCCTTCAAGTCGGTCAAATCGTCCTTCGAGTTTATCTGTTCGTTCGAAGCCTTTTTTCATGAGCGATTCCAGGGTGTCGAATCGTTTATCAACTTGATTGAATCGGTTATCGACTTTGTCGAATTGTTCATAAACATGATCAAACTGATTCTTGGTCATAATCGCGAGATCTGTTATGGAATTTTTCAGTTCAAGAAAATTCAGATCATGCCGATCCAATCGATCTTCAATAAGATTGATTCGTTGGTTCGTTCGGAATTCTGTGCGCTCCGAGCGTTTGTCGATGACTCCAAACTGGTGATCGACATGTTCAAAGCGTTGTTCAGTTGTAAGTGTTTTATCCATAGTATTATGGATTATATCACGCAGCCGCCGCTTGTGAATCACCACGTCTTTCCGCGGCTTTTTTGAATGCCCACGCAATTCCGGATTTATTTCCAAGCATGTATTCCTGTTTGCATAAGCCGAACATGGTTTCTCGGAATTGCTCTGCCTGGATTGGGTCGAGATCAAATTGTTCAGCGAGATCTGTGAGTTTTGAGCGTAATTGATTAAACCATGGTTGCGTTTGTGTTTCGGACATAATAGGATTTGGTTAAAAGTTCTAATAAATATTCGCCGAGGAGGGTTGAGACGGTTGCGGAGACGCCGTAGGTGTACGCGCGTGCCTCGAGGTGTTTTTTAAGATCGAGGACGGAGAGATGTTTTTCGTCCATAGGATTGGGTGAGTGTGTAAAGATATGGGCGGAGTTTGAGACCAAGGAAGGCGAGCGAAGCGAGGAGGATTAAGACAATCGCGAGAGTTTCTTTTGGTTCTTGTGCTCCTACAGCTGTGATGTCTGGTGCTGGCTGTTCAACAAGTTCTTTTGGAAGTGATGTGACATCTTGTTCGGAGCGCGCTTTTAAGACATCGCCCGATTTATTTTTCGCTAAGATGCCACTCACTTGCACACGCTCTCCTGTTCGATGCACAGCTGTTGTTGTTTTTGGAAGATCTACATTGAACATTTCGCCATCAACATCGAGCGCAAGACGTGTACCGGATTTAGATGTGATGATTCCTGCGATGGTCATGAGTGAGCCAACAGAAGAATCATCGCCAGATGTAAAGGTAGATGGCGTGATAGCTTCGACGAGGGATCCGACGGCAAGAGATGTTTGGTTCATCACTTTAATACGAGCCTCACCGTTTATGTGCGACAGAATTCCACTCACCGTGATCGACTGACCTTCAACAAGCGTTGGAAATCGGCAATCACTTTTGAAAATTTGAATGCCGCCCGTGCTGTCTTGTACGTACATCGTCTGTGAGTTGAATGTGTTTGGAAGAGCAGTCACAACACCTTGGATTTTTACACGCGTTCCGTCTGTGCGTTGTTTTACTTCCGAGATCGTTAACAAGGCAGTGGACTTGGCCCCGTTGGATTGTGTGGTTGAAGCATTGTTTGGAGTTGTTGGTTGAACCGAAGCGCTGTTTCCCGAAAGAGTATTTGGTTCATGTGGTGTACCTGTTTGTGTCCAATTCCAAACGTCTTTTGTGCGTGCGTACGTGAGGAGGGTTTTTGCTTGATCATAAGTTTGTGTATCAACGATCGTGCCATCTGGCGCGGTGAGCGTGATGGTATCGCCGTCATTATTAAGACTGATTTTTGTGTCCGGACGCAAGAATGCTTTGAATGTGTGCGCGGCAATCGAAGCATCTTTTGTAAAAGTGAATTTGGTTCCTCCTAAGTCGTTCAGGACCCAGCCATCGAGTGAAACAGGTTGATCACCCGTGTTTTCAAGTTCAATAAATTCATCGGTCGCATCGTGTCCATCGGTGTTTGGATAAAATTCGGACAGACGAATTGTTTTTATGATCGGAACTTGTTGTGTTTGTAGGGGTGCCTCTTGTGGGTATCCATTCGATTCGGGCACGACAGATGTTGTTGCAACGACTTCCACATTCGTCGCAACAGGTTCGTCATTGGTTGCGTTGGTTCCATTCGATGTATTGCTTACGATTGTCGTTGTTGGTTTTGGTGGTCGAGGCGTGAGAGTGTTCGAACTATTCTTTGTTGGTGTGATCGAGATCGTAAGCGTTGAAGCATCGACTCGAACAAGTGACTCTCCCATATCCGGAACACTTCCGAGGTCTGCGTTATAAAGAACTGATTCGACAGTCGATCCACTCGCATCTTTCAGGATCACGGAGTCACCGTCATTATTCAATTTGCCTTTTGGATTTTCGATCACGAGATAGGAACCCGGAGAAACAACGCCATCTGGTAGCGCGGTTGCAGCACCGCTTGCATCGAGGATACTCCAACCGTTTGTGACGACTGGATACATTGAATTATTTTCAAGTTCCACCCATTCGGATTCGCCTGTTCCCGGACGTGGATAGATTTCGTTGATGCGCAGCGTGCCTTGTGGGGGAGGGGTTGGGGGAAGGGCTGGAGAGGTGGGAGAGGCTTGAGGGGCTTGAGAGGCCGGAGGAGGGTCGGAAACAACTGTCACGACTTCCTCGATTGTTCCATTCGTCATGTTTGGTTCATCTGGTACTGGAACATTATCAATCGCCACATCTTCACAAATTTGGTCTGGTTCTATTGGTTCTGTTGTTTCTGCAGGAATAGGTTGTGACGAGGTATTCGCTTCCACAACTGTGTCCGTTGTCATTGCAACCGTTGTAGATTGTGTTTCGATCAACGCAACTTGTAGAGAAGTATTGAGACTTCCCGGCGTGCCTTGATCGAGCACCTCGTTTTTGAATCCATTCGAGGTCTCTGCGTTTGACCACGCTTCTTTGCTTGTGCCTTCGAGAGAAAAATTTAGTCGTTCCATGGATCTGTATCGTCCATCAGCCGTGCTTCCAGTTCCGCCAGACGCTCCCGCGAGAGGATTTCCTCCGTTGCTGGCGGAATCGACCACGCTTCCCATTTGTGACGTGAGCGTGAGGGCGAGTTTGTCATTTGGGATCGAGACCAGGGTCGTGATGATTTGTGGTTGTGTGTTGAGTGTTGAGCTTGTATTTGTGTGTGCATAGTTGGTGATGAGAAATGTTGAATGTGGGTCGATAGTGCTTCCGGCGGGGAAGATGATGGGTGTGTTCGAGGCGCCCACAAGGCTCCATCCGGAAACGTCGACGGGATTGTTCGTGATGTTTGCAAGCTCGATCCACTCATCAGATGTTGAGAGCGAAGATCCCGCCCACGCGATTTCGGAAATCACGATGCTTGGTGGTGTGGATGCGTTTGCGAACGTTGGGACAGATCCAAACAAGATCGCAAACAAGGCAAACAGAAAAATCAGATTTTGTTTCATAGGGTCAGAATGAAAATGAATGAACACGCGGCGCACGTGAAGACGATGGATCAGATCGTGTTTCCATTTTTTGGAAACAAAAAAGAACTCCCAGATGAATATGATCAATCTAGGAGTTCTTATTTCTTGTATAAACATTTCATCAAAAAATTTTGTTGTTGTCAATGGTGGGTGTGTGGATAATTTTTTCAGTTCTGATTTTTTGGTGCGAGCGGAGAGACTCGAACTCTCATGGATTGCTCCGCTAGCTCCTAAGGCTAGTGCGTATACCAATTCCGCCACGCTCGCGATGAAACTTCCAAAATCGGCGCCTCGCTTGCGCTTCGGCAAAAAATTGTTCGAGGTATTTTAGGATACCTCTCACGATCTTTTTGCCTCCAGCACGGCGCGAGGCACCAATTTTGGAAGTTTCATCATTCGTTCGTTTGTGCTTCGAGTGTACGCGACACGCTCAGATTTTTCAATTGGGAAAGAAAAAACGCTTCCAGCGGAAGCGTTAAGGGGTTGCGAATTCTTTTGCGTGTTCGAAGAGATCCATGAGCATTCGATCAAACGCGTAAGTAATGTTACGCGGTGGATCGATGTATCGTTGTGTGTAGGACGCGTCTCCGATCATGATTTCAAGAGGGAACCACATGCCGATATTGTCGCTGCGGAATTCCGTTACGCCTTTCAGAAAGTATTGATCGTCTTCAGACAGCTCCTTGATTTGATGATAAGGCACTTCCGGGATGAGACGATAACGAATGTGGTTCAGGTTCTGAAATGTTTTGATCTGTACGCACAGCCCAAGACTATTCACAGGGAATCGCACCAACAGATCGATGCGACCTTGAATGTCGATGTACGCTGTCGGGAAAAAGATTTCTGCCCCACGATTCATGAATGCAGCAATCACACGTGCAACCGACCTTCCTCCAATAAAGCCTGTAAGCCAAATATGAGGATCGATTCCAAATGTTTCAGATTTCATTTGAGGAATCGTTCTCGCACTCTCCTCGCTGAGACAGAGGCAGGCGCTTGAGATTTCTCGTTGCGCCATTCCGGCCGAAAGGTACGCGTTTCGTGTACGAATTTTATGCGCCGAGGCTCTTGGTTCCATTTCTTGATGAATCTTCGTGAAAAAGACGGACAAGAGCAGATGATAAAGCCCGACGTTTTCTTCCGCGATTTCCTGAAATCGTTCGCGATCTTCGCGAAATGTTTCTTCGCTAATTTGTATGTAAGTGATCCATCCACGCTTGTTTTGCTCGGACATTTTCCAAATGGAGTGAGCACGCAAGATGGCAAAGTCCGCCGCTTCTTTCAGAAGATCGGCTGTATTTTCAGGAAGAGTCGTGCGTTTGTCCGGAAGCTCGATTCGGACGTACGCGCCTTTACAACGACGCTTGGCCACAGAGAACCTCCTTCTGATGTGACACCCGGAAAGGGGTGACCAGCTATTTAACGTGAAAAAGACGAGTTTGTCAACCGTTCCAAATAAATTACGTCGCTCGCGAGCGACGTAATAAAAACGACCCAAAGCGGGTCGAAGGAGGAGTTACATGGCCGCACGAAGCGATGGGTCGTGTTCTTCGAGCGCCTTTGTAAGGATCGTGTGGAAAATATCAACGATTGGACCCCGCCAAACGGTTGTTCCGTCTTGAAACGGCTTTGAGCCAAGGGTGAGTTCAATCGGAATCCAAATGCCGCGGTATTGATCTTGGAATTTTCGCGTTCCCAAGAGGAAGCGTCGCAACGATTCCGGTTCACGATTCGGATTGAGTCCGGAACACACGCGGTGTTGAATCCACTCGACCTGGTCATCTGACTTGATCTGCATGCACAGACCTTCCGATCGTCCTTTGAATGAGGCGATGAGATCGATTTTGTCATCGATGTCCTCTGCGGCGGTTGGAAGTCGAACCTCAGCTCCTTCTTGTAAAAGTCGCCGGGCGACACGCGCCACGGTCACCGCTCCATAAAAGTGTGATGCCCACCAGCCGTTGTAGCCCATGTGGATGTGTTTGTCCCAAGAGGGGATGTGGGGGATGATCTTTGGCTTCAGGTATAGACACGCGATCGTGAGCTCCTTTTGCGACATGGCCGCAATGAGGTATTTATTGCGTAGACTCGCTCGATGATCGAAAGCAATCCTCTCAAAGTCGTAAACCATTCGCGAGAGATAACAACTCATCAGCAAATGGAAAAAGGCCAAATTTTCTCCCGCTATCTGTCGGTATGTTTCTTGTTCTAAGGCAAATTCGCCTTCCGAAATTGCTTCCTTTTTTTCCAAGATGGAAGCAGTGCGTTCGCCTCCTTTGTAGGATGCAGCTCTGAGCTTGTCTGTATAGCCTTCCGGAAGAGAAAACAGGGTTTCCGGAAGCCTAACCTGGATATGTTCGCCATTTAAGCGTCGTTTGCCCATGGTTGCCTCACGCCGGTGGTTTGCCTTTGTTTGATTACAAAGACCAAGGACTGTACGGAAAAAAGTGCAAAATGTCAATGCCTCGACATGGACCCTCTTAATTGGTATGCTCCACCTCGAAAAGTATGCGCATCATCCTTGTTCACGGCTTTAATGCAAGTCCATCCATGAACTTTCACCCATGGCTTCGTGATGAACTTCACGCAGCTGGCTTTGAGGTGATTGCCCCAGAACTTCCTTTGAAGGCTCCTGTTTTGGATCCAAGCGTCCCAATCGATCCTGAAATTCGAGAAGGCATCGATATGCCAAAGCTCATGGAGGTCATGAAAAAAGAAATTGGGTATTTAAAGAACGAGGATATTTTGCTTGGGCATTCTTTGGGTGCCCTTGCTATTTTACAGTATCTTGAGGCAGTTGAAATGACCGAGACTCCACGCGCCGTCATCCTTGTCGCCGCACCATGGAAAGTTTCTCGCCCAGAACTCCGTCGCTTATTCGTCGATGACCTCGACGCAGACGTTCTTATGTGGAAAGCCAGAGAGTTTGTTGTGATTCACTCAGCGGACGATAAGTTGGTTCCGATCGAGCATGGACGAAAATTAGCCGATCAATTGCGCGCCCGATTTATGGAGACCGCGACAGATGATCACTATATGGGAGCACAATATCCCGTTCTCAAAGAAACAATTTTGGAAATAGCAAAGACCCCGTTTGATTACGCCCCGGGACAGAGCCTGGAGGATGTTTATAAATAAACAGGGTTTGCAAGGTTGGCAAAGTTTGCAAGGTTTGCATTGTGCCGATTCATAATTTTTGCCAACATCGCCAACCCCGCAAACCTTGCCAACCTTTCCCTATGCACCTCGTCTGTGACTTCGACTCCACGCTTTTCAACACAGAAAAAATTTGGTCTGAATGGCTGGAAATTCTTGTGGGTCTTGGAGTTGATCGTGAAGTCGCCATCAAGCAAATGGGAATTTTAAACGCAATCGGTTGGACACATCGCGCGCACGCACTCATGTGTGGAATTTCCGAGTCGGAAGTTGATACGCTTGTCCAAAATTTTCTCGTTCACGCGCAAAGTATCGGCTCGAGTCTCGTTTATGATGACGTCGTGCCGTTTTTTGAGAAACACAGACCGCCGCATACGTTTTCGATTCTGACCTACGGAAACGCGGAGTATCAACGATCAAAGATCGCCTCGACAGGTTTGAATGATTACTTCGACACGATCCGAATCGCGGGGCCGAACAATTTGAAAGTGACGGTGTTGCGAGAAATGCTCTCGGAAACCCCCTCCTTTATAAGGAGGGGGCTAGGGGGTGGTCAGGTAATGGGGCAGGGGGAGGTCTGTCCGATCGCATTCGTCGACGACAGCCCGAATGAACTGAACCCAATAGTGGACGCCGGATTACCGATCCAGCTCTACCGCATCGTAAGACCAGGAGCGAAGCATGATTATGCGCATGAGAGAGACGATGTGGCGTGGAAACGGATTGGGTCGATTGGGGAGATTGAAATTGAGTGAAATAAAAAAGCCCGATCAAATAAGGCAACCGAGCGTGAGCTCAAGGTTTTTTTGACCGGGACTATGCGTGCGTTTGGTTTGTTAATTTTTGTCGAGAATAGGTTTAGGTTTTTCACCTTTTCCCATGTAGTACTTTACCCATTCGGCTATTTTTTCATTCAAAATGTTTGTGTGTTCTGGCAACGAATAGAGAAGTTTCCATGAGGCGATCGCATCCGGGGAGAATGGATTCAATGTCATTGTAAGTTTACAGCTGATCATGTCTTGCTTGTACCATGACACTTTTTGTTTTTTGAGTACAGATGTTACAAAGAAGTTACCTCCCGTGTTTTGTTCCCAGGTAAACGAATCGATTTTTCCAGAGATGTTAACCGTAGCGTCTATGCCACTAATTTTTTCTTTTGAGTATTCTGCATATTCGTCCCGAGCACGCATCCATTCTAACATTAAGGAATTCGGTTCAATGTTTACGACAGTTTCAAGACGAAACAGTCTATCACCATAATTCCTCCCGTAATATATGACATATGATAGTGACCAAATATTTTTCCCTGTAGCAAGGGAAGAAATATAGTAAGGATGTCTTGGATAGTCAGTTTCTTCACTACATTGACATTTTCTATAGTACTCTTCAGACTGACCAATCCATGGCCTATCATTTTTAAAAATCATTCTAGTATTTATAAGCCGTGCTTTCAAGAGTCTTGCCTGTACGTGTGGTTCTAGGTCAGAAATTGAGATCATGAATTCATTCATAGATCTAACTGTTTCCGTTCGAGTTTCACCTTGAAGTTTATCAACCGGAGACGGTTCTTCTGCCATATGTGTGCTGGGAACGAAGATGCATGCGACAATCGCAAGAGATATCCAACGTATGTTCTTACACATGTTTAATCTCTCCAAGCAATGACACCAATGCCGAACGTCCATCGTCCGAATTGTGGTGGATGTTGTGGAACCTGTTTTCGCGCGGTGTGCGTGTGAGAACGTGTTGATGATCAGGCGTCCAGACAGAGAGATCGCCATTGTTTTGGATGTGTGCATATCCGCGGA
This sequence comes from Candidatus Uhrbacteria bacterium RIFCSPLOWO2_01_FULL_47_17, assembly GCA_001791305.1. Classification (GTDB taxonomy): domain Bacteria; phylum Patescibacteriota; class Patescibacteriia; order UBA9934; family GWF2-40-263; genus XYB2-FULL-45-11. The sequence goes on along the minus strand of MGEI01000005.1, from coordinate 171,834 downwards.
ACTTGGTGTCCGCGAAACGCAAGGTTCCATCCTCTTCGATGATCAGTCTGCCGCCACGAGGAAGCTCGACACCGTCGTTTTTGAGGATGTCGTGTTCGATCGCACGTATGCGCAGGACGTCGCCTGCAATGCGTTCAGTTGGATTGAAAGAGACACTGATGATGATTGGCTTGGGCGGCACGTATTCCTTCCATCCGCTTGGTGAGTAGGTTGCATACGAGGAGTAACTATCATTGTTTGAGGATCTAGAATCCCTACGAAACATTGTGTGCAGGCCGTGATTTACGGCTGCCACAGCTCCAACTGCAAGCATTCCTGCTGCGAGAAATGGACCCATGATTGATCCAACTCCGTAGGCTCCGATTCGGATGATGATTCCGAGAATACGGGCTTCTGCAGGTGTTGGACTCAACATGACAGTTCCCGCGATTCCGAGTGGAACGATTCGAAGAACATCTCGACGTGTGAGAAGGGTTGAATGTTTTGACATGAATCACCTCAATTGTAAGGAGCGTAAAATAATCTTAGCATGGGAAAAATAAGGCGCATAGCGTAATGACTTGAAATGTATAGATTTGACAAATTTGTATAGTTTTGTATAATTTATGTCAATATGATTAGCTTTTCAAAAAACTATCTCACAATCAGTGAAGCCGCCAGATATTTGGGTGTTTCACAGATGACTTTGCGTCGTTGGCATAATGATGGCACATTTTCAGCTTCCTATGTGACGCCGGGAGGGCATCGTTATTATTCATTGGCGGATCTCAACAAAAAAACAAAAGGAATTTTACGACTGGCTCAAGAATGGGTTCATGCAGAAACGCCGTTTGTTCCGGAATCTGATTTTTATTGTCAAACTAGCGACGTCTTTAAGACGCGTTTTGAACGTATGGTTCATGAAATGGATGCAAATCCATTGTTTATAAAAACAGCGTCTCTTATTTCTTCGGCCGCAGGAGAAATCGGAAGCAACTCCTATGATCACAACATCGGAAACTGGCCGGATGTTCCGGGAATATTTTTTGCTTATGATTTGGGTAAACGCATCATCATCCTCGCAGATCGAGGGCAAGGCGTATTAAAAACGCTTCAGCGCGTTCGACCGAATTTGGTGTCCGATCAAGAAGCGTTGCACGTCGCTTTCACGGAAATTCTCACAAGCAGAGAAAATGAACATCGCGGCAACGGATTAAAATATACAAAAGACGCATTAAACCTCGCCGATGCAACGCTCAATTTTCAATCAGGCACGGCCACGCTCAGGATTCAAAAAGGCATTCTGAAATTTAAAACAGAAAAAACCCCCGATCCCATACACGGATGTTTGTCTGTGATCGAGTTTTAAACAAAATATATGATTATACATCTAAATAAATTCGGTTCCGTTTTCACTTCGCGTCAAAATGGCAAAGAATCATACGCTGCGTTTCTTCCGACACTGAATTCTGTTGGGGTTGATGAAGAAGTTATTGTTGATTTTGAAGGTGTGAGCGTTTTCTCACCCTCATGGGGCGATGAATTCTTAACACCCCTCCAACAAAAGTTTGGAGACAGATTGTTTTTGAAAGTGAGTCAGAATCCGTCTGTGATTTTGACATTGTCAACGCTTGAAAAGATCAATCAAGCGAAATTTAAAAGGATGTAAAAATATACATCATCGTCCGCCCGGGTGCGAAGCATGATTATATGCATGAGCGAGATCATGTGGCGTGGACGCGGATTGGGTCGATTGATGAGATTGAATTTGAATAAATAAAACCAGCGTTTTTTATTTGACACGCAGTTGATAGCACTCTATGATGCAGAGTGCTAATCATGAAAGATGATATAGAAATAAGTCTTAGCAACTCATTTTCTGCATCATGGTCGACTTCAGGATATTTGTTCAAACAATAAAATAATAAAAATATGCAGAAATTAAAAAATTGTCTCGAATACATCGGTAATGGACAATATAAAGTCGTACAAGCTTTTAAATTGGGCTCTGTAACGATGAATGCAGGAATAGTAATTAGAAAAGGCATCAAGATTTCAGGGATTGATCCGACGGATCATCTCGAAGATACTGTTGAATAAAAGTAAAAGCTATCAGCGCGCTGATAGCTTTTTGTGATTTTAACAAAAGTTGTTTTATATAATATGTTGAATTTTTCTTCAAATGGAATTGTCGTGGCATTAATTGGCGGTTTCTTTTTGCTAGTTGTAGGCTGGCAAGCTCATAAGTTACAAATAAGATCTTCCATGAAAGAAAAACAGTTAGTCTGGCTTCAAAAAACATATATTAACTTTGTAAGAGAAGATCTCTCATATTTTTTTTCTGGTATTGATGTTGATTTAAATCTTAAGTTGGCAAAAGCAAAAGAAGTGATCAGAAAATATTCTGAGTCATGGCTTTATAGCTCTCCAAAAGTTGTTAGAAAATTTAGAAAACTTATTGTTTCCCTGACCACAGCTCAATCTCCAGATTTTAATGCCAAGTCGGCGCGAGAATTGTTAATTGCAATGCGACACGATTTACAAGGATTTTCTTGGTGGTGTGGTGGATTTACGTGCCAAGAGTTAACAGAAGAGGACATTGAATTTTTCAATGTTACAAAATAAAAAACGATCCAAATTAGGATCGTTAGAGAATTTCATATTTGTTTTCCACAAAGACAGCCGCGTGGAAGCAATGTTGCGTCCACGGTGGGAACAAAGTCGTCTTGCACCGTCACTGTTCGAAGGTAGCTGTACCAATTAAGGAAGATGCGTTTTTGACCAGATTTAGGTTGTGCATACACAACTCCCTTACTCTGTTCCAGAACGGCCTCGCAAAAATACTTACCCATTTCTGGGGAGTATGGCTCGAAGGCTAGTGTTGGACGAAGAGTCGTATCTCCACCAGCCTGATTTTCGGCAACGTGGAACCAGAGCTTGTCTGAGCAACTGTAGTCTGACGGGCATCCAGTAATGGTTGAGCAGTTGGGGAAGTCCGGGCATCCATTAACTTTTTCCTGATCGAAGAATGTCGGATCTCCAAGGCAAATAATTGCAAATTCGTGAAGTGGGGGAATCAATAAGCCGTTCGTCAGACACGTGTTCAGACATTGTTCCCAAGTCAGTCCTTTTTCAAAGACAAACTTATGAGCACAGTACTTAAGGTGTCCTTTAAACACCATTGCTTTAGATCCTTCAGGGCACTGTGCCACAAGGTTTTTTCCAAGTTCTCCTGGTTTTCCTTGAACACCTTGTGGTCCTTGGATTCCTTGTAAACCCTGTTCACCCTGATTCCCTTTGTCTCCTTTTAATCCTGGTATCCCATCCCATCCGGGTGAACCTTTGGATCCTGCATCTCCTTTGTCTCCCTGAATTCCTTGTAGCCCTTGAGAACCAACATCGCCCTTTGCTCCAGGCAATCCATCAAGACCGGGTGTGCCATTTTTTCCGGTGACACCTTGAATCCCTTGCAATCCTTGGTCGCCTTTCAAGCCTTGCGAACCAGCATCACCTTTGTCACCCTTCGCTCCCGCCGGTCCAACATCGCCCTTTGCTCCAGGCAATCCATCGAGACCAGGCACGCCATCTTTTCCAGCGACACCTTGGATCCCTTGCAATCCTTGGTCGCCTTTCAAGCCTTGCGAACCAGCATCACCTTTGTCACCCTTCGCTCCCGCCGGTCCAACATCGCCGTGCTTCACGAGGAATGTTTCCTTGCCACATGTGACGAGCACGCCCTCGGTTACAGACTGACCGACGCAAGATGTTCCGTCTGAACCTGGAAGACCGATCGATCCTGGATCTCCCTTCGCGCCTTGAACTCCGGCCAAACCGATCGAACCGGTTTCGCCTTTTTCACCGGCGATGCCTTGCAAACCTTTTTCGCCTTGCAAACCGGTTGCACCCTGATCGCCCTTCGATCCTTCCTCGCCTTTTTCTCCAGGCTCACCCTTGTCGCCCTTCTCTCCAGCGACACCTTGGATTCCTTGATCGCCTTTTGGGCCTTCGACCTTGTTTTCACAGGCGGACATGAAAACGATCGCGATTATGATGAAAGAACGCATCTCTCCTCCTTGGTTGATCCAACGTTTGGATCAGACAATCATAGCGGAAAATGGGGGTTTTGTCAAGATAAAATCGTTAAACATGCCTGTGGAAACAATTGGGACAAATTCCCTTGACAGTCTTTTCGGCTTCCGTTAAACTTCCACCACTTAAATCGAATACGTTTCTTCTTCTTTGTCCCAAGAATAATCTGGCTGATCGACCCACATGAAGATGGGTCCGCTGATGGGATGGAGAGGAGAAGGAGCTTACGGAGAACAAGGGGATATGTTCACATGTAACGCAAACCAAATATAAGGGACGATCTTCATCGTAACAATTTTGTTGCTTGAAGACCGCCCACAAGGCGGTTTTATAGTGTCTTCTCAACAAAAAGCCAAGTACCTTCACTCCACCACTCAACCACTCCATCACTTTGTCTCTTGTGCCTAGAGCTGAGTTCCGACTCTCGCGTCGTAGCTCAGCTCTGGCCTCAAGGCCAGAACAGATCCTTGAATCAAACAGATTTCGGTAAACCCTTCAAGGGTCGCACGAACATTACAATTGAAGATCAACAGAATTAGAGAAACCACAAAGAAGTGAACCACTCTTAAATAAGAGTGGTTGTAGAGCATATTAATAAGAGTATACGAAGGATGGCTTGACAGAACATGCCGACGAAGGACGTAGTAGCCTGCGAAAAGCTTCGGGGAGGTGGCAAACAACCTTTGATCCGAAGATATCCGAATGGGGCAACCCAATGCGGTTCATACCGCATTACTTTGCAATCAATACATAGTTGCAAGGAGGGCACCTGGTGAAGTGAAACATCTCAGTAGCCAGAGGAAAAGAAAAAACAATTTCGTTTAACGTTTTCATGCGGCCAGTCGGGTTTACCCGACAGCACGTCGTATGGAAACGCGAAACGAATAGATTCCCTTAGTAGTGGCGAGCGAAAAGGGAACAGCTCAAACCTCTCTCGTGAAGTGTTTGTAAGCATGGAGTCGCAAGACTGTGTGTGAATGGATGCGAAAGATTGAAGTCGTTGCGAGAGATAGGTGTTGTAAGACGGTAGTGTCGTTTTCTTCAAAAAACGGATAATGAAATCCATGTAATATATAGGGGAAGTGACTGGAACGTCACACCATAGAAGGTGAAAGTCCTGTACGCGAAATATATTACGTCATTATGATTACTGTTCTTGAGTACTACGGGACTCGTGAAATCCTGTAGGAATCTGCCGGGACTATCTGGCAAAGCTAAATACATGTTCTGATCGATAGTGTACAAGTACCGTGAGGGAAAGCTGAAAAGCACCCCGGAAGGGGAATGAAATAGTATCTGAAATCGTATACTTACAAGGAGTCAGCGCCCCTCGAAGCCGCAAGGCGGAGAGTGGGTCATGGCGTTCCTATTGAAGAATGAGCCAACGAGTGTGTTGTGCGTCGCTTGGTTAAGTCCTCCGGGACGAAGCCATAGTGAAAGCGAGCGTTAATCCGCGAAATATTGGTGGCGCGCACATAACCCGAAACCGGGTGACCTATCCATGACCAGGCTGAAGCGAATGTAACAGTTCGTGGAGGGCCGAACCCACGTGCCGTGCAAAACACGGGGATGAGTTGTGGATAGCGGAGAAATTCCAATCGAACTCGGTAATAGCTGGTTCTCTCCGAGATAGCTTTTGGGCTAGCGTCGGTAAATAATGTGTTGGGGGTAGAGCACTGAATCGAGTTTGCGCCTTCGGGTAGCGACTCTAATCAAACTCCGAATACCAACATGTGTTCCCGGCAGTCAGACGATGGGGGCTAAGCTCCATACGTCGAAAGGGAAACAGCCCAGATCTCAAGCTAAGGCCCCAAAATCATCATTAAGTGTAAAAGGTGGTGGAAAGACTTAAACAACCAGGAGGTTGGCTTAGAAGCAGCCATCCTTTAAAGATAGCGTAATAGCTCACTGGTCAAGTTTTTCTGCGCCGAAAATGTACCGGGGCTAAATGATGTGCCGAAGCTGAGGGTTTAACATTTTTAAATGTTAAGCGGTAGGAGAGCATTCGTATTGCGCTGAAGCCAAAGGGGTGACCCATGGTGGAGCGATGCGAAGGGAGAATGTTGGCATGAGTAGCAAAAAGACGGGTGAGAACCCCGTCCGCCGTAAACTTAAGGGTTCCTGGGCAACGCAAATCGTCCCAGGGTTAGTCGGGTGCTAAGGCGAGGCTGAAAGGCGTAGTCGATGCATAGCAGGTTAATATTCCTGCACTTTTTATCACACTGAAGCGGGGACGCTTCGTGAAATTTCCCGCGTCCTATGGCTATGACGTTGGGCGTATTTAGGCGCGTGGCAGGCAAATCCACCACGCTTGGTTTAATCCAGAGCACGAATATGATCGCAAGTTTTCTGGCAACAGGAAACAAGGGGAAAGAACACGGAGCCAAGAAAAGCCGCTAAGGCTAATGTGATAGAGACCCGTACCGTAAACCGACACAGGTGAGTGGGTGCGTAATGCACTAAGGCGTACGAGAGAAACATTGTTTAGGAACTCGGCAAAACAACGGCCGTAACTTCGGGATAAGGCCTGGTTGCCCCTGTGAGGGGGCGACCCGCAGCGAAAGACTCCAAGCGACTGTTTACCAAAAACACAGGTCCCTGCAAAACTGCAAAGTGAAGTATAGGGGCTGATGCCTGGCCAGTGTCCGAACGTTAAGGAAGGGGGTTAGATCCTTCGGGGTCAAAGCTTTCGACTGAAGCGCGGATGAACGCCGGCGATAACTATAATCGTCCTAAGGTGAAATAAAAGCTGCCTTAGTGAGGTGAATGACCTCTCATTATCGAACTGTGATGCCTCACAGACGTAGATAAAGAAAAATTTGGCTATATGCTGGAACACCTCGTTCACTCTATGGTAAAATATAACCATAGTATGATAAAAAAACGAGACAATCAGCAGGAAAGACTAGAAATGGCGTGGTGGATTTGCGGATTTGTTGACGGAGAGGGTTGCTTCTCAGTCAGTTTGATTCGAAACAAAACCACAAGCCTTGGATGGCAGGTGTTTCCTGAGTTTGTTGTGACACAAGGTATGAAAAGTCGATCAAGTCTGGAACTCATTCGTGAGTATTTCGGATGCGGTCAGATTTATCAGAACACTCGTCATGATAATCACAGAGAACCATTGCTAAAGTATTGTGTAAGATCGCAAGAAGATCTTCGAGAGAAGATTATTCCGTTCTTCCAAAAATACTCTTTGCAAACTTCAAAGAAAAATGATTTTGAACTCTTTGCTCAGCTCCTTCAAATGATGAAGGAAGGAACGCACAAGAATCATCAAGGTCAGAAAGAAATTGCAAAGATTATCCAATTGATGAATCGAAAAGTTCCATCAAAATTTCTGGAATCCTCAGAGACTATACGCCAGACTTCGAAACCTTCGAAGAAGATAGAGTCCGACCTGCATGGTGACATGCAGAACGTGGCAGAAATGACTACGTCGATCAATGGATCGTAACAACAAAGAGCGAAATTCCTTGACGGGTAAGTTCCGTCCTGCACGAATGGCATAACGACTTGGAGACTCTCTCAACAATGTACTCGGCGAAATTGCAATGTGAGTGAAGATGCTCACTTCCCGTGGTAAGACGAAAAGACCCCGTGAAGCTTTACTACAACTTGGTCTTGATTTTATGTTCCGCATGTTCAGAATAGGTGGGAGCCTTCGGGCACCAGTGAGATACCACCCTTGCGTTGTGTAAAGTCTAACCACCTTCCGTGAAACCGGAGGGAGGGACAGGATCTGGTGGGTAGTTTACCTGGGGCGGGTGCCTCCCAAAATGTAACGGAGGCGTTTACAAAGGTTGGCTTGGCGCGGATGGAAATCGCGCTGGACGTGCAAACGCAGAAGCCAGCTTTACTGCAAGACTTACAAGTCGCGCAGTTGCGAAAGCAGAAGTTAGTGATCCGACCGTACGAAATAGGACGGCGGAAGCTCATCGGATAAAAGCTACTCCGGGGATAACAGGCTAGTCACGCCCAAGCGTCCACAGCGACGGCGTGGTTCGGCACCTCGATGTCGGCTCATCGCATCCTGGGGCTGTAGAAGGTCCCAAGGGTTTGGCTGTTCGCCAATTAAAGCGGTACGCGAGCTGGGTTCAGAACGTCGTGAGACAGTTCGGTCTCCTATCTACCATGGGCGTCGAAGATTGATGGAATCCATCCTTAGTACGAGAGGACCGGGATGGACGAACCTCTAGTGCACCAGTTGTCCTGCCAAGGGCATCGCTGGGTAGCTACGTTCGGTTCGGATAAACGCTGAAAGCATCTAAGCGTGAAGCCGATCCAAAGATAAGTCTTCATTTGAGACCCCTGCGAGACTAGCAGGTTGATAGGCTGTAGGTGTAAGCATCGTAAGATGTTCAGCCGAGCAGTACTAATAGGTCGAGCTCTACAACCTCTCTTGCATAAGAGAGTTCACAGAGTACGCACGTACCAGAAAAAATTAGGTTTAGAATAAGTTCTGTTGATCTTCAATTGTTGTTCGTGAGAACAGCAAGTTTACATTGTCTTGGTGCCTCTTCCACGATGGTCACACCTGTTTCCATCCCGAACACAGAAGTTAAGCGTCGTAGGGCCGATGGTAGTCCGATTGGGCGAGAGTAGGTCGGCGCCAGGACAATGTAAATTTGCTGAAAAAGATTCCCGAAAGGGAATTTTTTTGTTATTGTTGAGTCCTATGAATGAAGAAAAAAAGCCCTGTCACCTCTGCAAAGTCGTCCGAATCATCTTCTTTCTCGCGATCGGGTTCCTGTTTGGTTTTGTTGTTGGGGTTTTGATGAAATAGTATGAAATTCCGAATCGTCATCCTCGCGGCCGGAAAAGGTACGCGCATGAAACAGGATATTCCGAAGGCGCTGACTCCGGTTGCGGGGAAGCCTATTTTGCAGCACTTGCTCGAGTCTATAGAAGCATCGGGTCTCGAGGGGAATCCGGTTGTTGTGATTGGAAAAGATTCGCCACGCCTCGGTGAAGTGATTGGTCGAACTTGCTCGCACGCCATTCAAGAAGAACAGCTCGGTACCGGACACGCGGTTCGATGCACACAGGAATTCGTCGAAGATGCAGATGCGCTCATCGTCCTTTACGGCGATCATCCGTTTTTGTCTGCGTCAACACTGAATCGTCTCGCATCAACTCACAGCGATCGCGCTGCACACGTCACGATGGCCACTACGACGTTGCCATCGACCGAAGGCTGGTACAAAGCATTTGAGAAATGGGGACGCATCCTGCGTGATGAAAGCGGTCGAGTGATCGGCAATAAGCAATTCAAGGATGCAAGCGAAGAACAAAAACAAATTCTCGAACGCGATCCAGCTCTCTTCTGTTTTCGAACCGATTGGCTCTGGGATCGTCTCGCCCAATTAAAAAACGAGAATGCGCAGGGTGAATATTATCTCACCGATCTCGTCGCGATGGCATTCGAGGAGGGAATCGATATTCCAACCGTATCGATTCCGCCGGAAGAGGCGATTGGGATTAATACGCCGGAAGAAAAAGAGATTGCAGAAGAGATTTTACGAAAATGTTATGGACTCGCATCCTAAACTCATCATTGTTGGCGGCTCGATTGCGACGGGGAAAACAACCGTGTCGAAGTTTGTGGCGGAAAAAACGGGGTTTGTTCGAATTGCCCTGGATGAAATTAAAGAAGCGTTGTTCGATGTTGGTGGATATAAAGATCGCGCGTGGTCAAAAGAAATTGGCGCCGCGACGCATCCAGTATTTCGCCAATTGATTCAGATGTATTTGGCACGCGGTGAATCCGTGATCGCCGACGCAACATTTATTTGGGCAGATGATCGGATTTGGCTGCAGGAATTTTCTGAACGACATAATGCCGAACTTATTCAGATCTGGATGACGGCGGAACCACACGTTGCGCGCAAGAGATTTCTCGAACGCTCTCTCACGACGCGCCACCCAGGACATTGTGATTCGATCGAGACCGTTTTGGGTGAATTCGACGAACGCTATTTTTCAAAACGCATCGAGCCCTTGTTGGCTGATGTGCGGACGCATATTGTGGATACGACAGATTATGATGCGATTGATTTGGATTCAATTATTTTCTTCCTATGTCAAAAATTGAACGCATCCCTATAAGCACGCTTATAAGAACATTCTTTCGTGAACTCGCGTTCGTTTTTAAAATTGCACCACGACAAACCATTCAATTGACGATTGTTCAGTTGTTGATCGGAATTATTCCGCCGGCCGAGTTGTACCTAGGTGCACGTATTATTGATATTTTGGTTCATGGTTCGACGAACAGTGTTTGGAGTCAGCAACTTATTTGGTTTATTATCGCGTCTTTGGTTTTGCTTGGTCTACAACGCGTGGTGTTTCTTTTGAGTGATTCCATGACAGAGGCATTGAAAGGGGATTTGATGCTTGCGGTCACAGACCGTATTCATCGAATGACCGTGAGTCTTGATCTTCCAACTCTTGAAAAGCCATCTGTCCACACGCTCCTCACCTACTTAAAGGATCAGCGATGGCGTCCTCAGCAGATGACATGGATTCTTTTTCAGTCGATTGGAAATATTGCGGCATCCATTTCCTATATTGTTCTTGCGGCAAAGTTCTCTCCATGGTTCACGCTTTTATTTGTCATCGCTGTTATTCCGAGTGTGGCTATTTCTGTATGGGCGATTTATATTGGCATGAATATTTCTTGGGGTAAGGCGGGGATCATGAAAAAGGTTTGGTATCTTGAAAGCTTATTTCGGCGCACACAAACACTTGTTGAACTCATGATACATCACGTTGGAACGTATTTTGCCGATCGTTATCATGCATCCTATGCAGAAGTTGTTCGCAAAGAAAAAGAAATCGAACAGAAACGTTTGTTTGCAAGTTTGGTTGCGAATATTTGTACATTTTCCGTTTATATTTTTGTCTATGTAAGCGTTGTGCAATCTGTTGTGTTGCAAGAAATTTCGATTGGACAATTCACACTTTACATTGGTGCGTTTGTCGGCCTCGAACGTTTCATGGTGAGTCAGGCGTGGCAAATCGCTCAATTATTCGAGCACACAAACTACTTGAATTCATTTCGAACGCTCGAAAAACTGCAACCAATTATTGTTGATCGTCCGGACGCAGAGCAGCTTTCTTCTATTGAATCACTTGAATTGGATCATGTTTCCTACGCATATCCAGAAACAACCATTGCGGCTTTGAAGGATATTTCGTTTTCTATTAAAAAAGGTGAACGTCTGGCGATTGTGGGTGAGAATGGTGCAGGAAAATCCACGCTCGTGAAAATTCTTATGCGATTATATGAACCGACAAGCGGAACGGTTCTTGTGAATGGGAAAGATTATCGTGCATATACACTCGAGTCTCTACGAAAACAAATCGGGGTAACGTTTCAGGATGTTGAACAGTACTCACTTACCGTGAAAGAAAATATCGGAGTCGGTGAACTTGCTCGTATTGATGATCTCGTCGCCATTCAGCTCGCGGCAGAACGCTCCGGGATTCATCAAAAAATTACTGGTTTGTCGAATACCTATGAAACCATGCTCGGACACGAAACGGGTGAGGGAGGAACCGAACTTTCCGGTGGCGAGTGGCAAAAAATAGCTCTTGCACGTTCGCTCATCAAAGACGCGTCGCTCTTGATTCTTGATGAACCAACCGCAGCACTCGACGCCCGATCTGAGTATCAATTCTTTCAAGAACTTTTTAAGAAAACACGTGAGCAATCCGTGATCGTGATCTCGCATCGTTTCTCGAGTGTGCGCGTTGCAGATCGAATCGTCGTTCTCAAGTCAGGCCGTGTCGAAGAAGAGGGAACGCATGAAGATCTGGTAGGTCGAAAGGGGTTGTATGCGGAATTGTATGAGTTACAGACAAAGGAGATTGAATAACCATGAAACCCCATTGACCAAATGGGGTTTTTGGTTTAAGATCGGATGCGATATTCACGGAGGGGAGAATGTCACACATTAAGCGGTTGATTGCGCAGTTTGAACATGAGCTGAGGACGGCTGCGGACCTTACGGACTTTTTTGCGAGTGCGAATGCGCAGTCGTCGATTCAGACGATTGTTCAGCACATGAGTCTTGAAGTGATGCGACGCATCAAATCTGGCGAGTCACTTGATCCGCTAGAGGATGCGCTTCGTACCATGAATCATTGCCTCACAGGCATCATCAAATCTGTTCCGGATTCGATCTTGCCACTTGTCCTCACAAACGGTTCGGCCGTCATGATTCTCTTGTTCATGGTCGAACATGCACAGAGTCCGCCTGTGTTTGACGCACCAAGTTAGGTAGACACCTCACATCAGAAGAAATTCTGGTGTTTTTTATTTGCGTTTGCTATTCTGCTCGAAGCAACCAAGGCTAAAGCCTCGGACTACAAAAATTACCTATGCGCTACATCACGGACTGGCATGTTCACTCTAAATACTCTCGAGCTTGCTCGAAGGATTTGGAATTACCGAAGATTGCGGAATGGTGTGAACGAAAAGGAATCAACATCGTTGCAACAGGGGATTGGACACACCCGAAGTGGTTCGCGCACCTGGAGGAGAACCTCGAGGAAGTGCGCGAGGGGATTTATCGACTACGGACTTCGACAGGCGGGAAGCTGCTTTGCAGAGCAGTTAATAAAAATAAAAGCTCTTCTCTTCCATCACTCAACCACTCCATCACTCAACCACTCCGCCGTCCCACCGAATTCATGTTCGTCACCGAGATTTCACAGATCTATAAAAAAGGAGAACAAACCCGTCGTGTTCACAACTTGGTCTGGTCGCCTTCTCTTGAAACTTGTAAAAAAGTAAATCAGGAACTAACCAAACGTGGATTTAATCTGAAATCCGATGGTCGCCCAATTCTTGGTATTGATTCGGAAGCACTCTACAAGTTACTTCGCGAGATCGACGACCGAATCATTATCATTCCCGCTCACGCATGGACGCCGTGGTATGCGATCTTCGGTTCAAAATCCGGTTTTAACTCGATCGAGGAGTGCTTCGGATCCATGTCGAAGTATGTTTACGCGATCGAAACTGGGTTATCGTCCGATCCACAAATGAACTGGCAACTTTCCGAGCTCGATAAGGTTGTTTTCATCTCGAATTCGGATGCGCATTCGCCGAAGAACCTTGCACGCGAGGCAAATGTGTTTGAGTTTGACGCGCCACCGACGTATTCCGACTTCGTGCGCGCACTCAAGGAACAAGATCGCAATGTGTTTCGCTATACGATCGAGTTTTACCCCGAAGAAGGGAAGTATCACTTTGATGGATGTGCGGCGGATTTATTTTGTTGTTCGCCAGAGGAATCCATAAAACTCGGTGAGCGATGTCCGAAGTGTAAAAAGAAGTTAACGCTCGGTGTTCATCACCGTGTTGAGGAACTTTCCGATCGGAAGTTCGAGACAGTCGTCGATCGAAAGATTCCGTTTAAGTCGATCATTCCACTTGCGGAGATTCTCGCGGAGATCTATGGCGTAAGGTCAACGACCTCGAAGAAAATTCAGCTCGAGTACACGAAACTCACAGATCAGATTGATGAACTCACCCTTCTCCTTGATACACCGATCAAAACGATCATATCGATATCATCTGAACCAACACTCGGCGAAGCCATTCGCCGTATGCGAATCGGAGAGGTCTTTAAACAACCAGGCTACGACGGCATCTACGGAAGGATTACTCTCTTCGGAGAATTTGGTCCGAAGAAACTCAATCAAGAAAAATTGATCTAAAATAAAAACTCTCTCGGCGCGTCCGAGAGAGTTTTTATTCCTGACTATTTACGCTTCTTAGCTGCTTTGCGCTTTGCTGGTTTCTTAGCTGCTTTCTTCTTTGGAGCTGCTTTTTTCTTCGCTGCTTTCTTTTTAGCTGCCATAATATTATTGGTCACCTCCTTTAGGCGTGAACAGAGCACAGAGACATTCTCTTTGGTGTTCGGTTAAAAATTACATGCTCGATCGAGCATCGCACATTTAGTGTGCGCTGAAAATCGTTTTCGTATGACGCGCGCATACTCCTCCGATCACTTACAATTATAATACGTCTATAAAAATCGACAAGAGATTTTGTGATGAAAAAATATTTTTTTTCGTAACAAATATTGAGACACAAATATTTTTTGTGAGATGAATATACACGTAAACTTTTTTTCTTCACAACATTATTTTATTTTGTATTCAACAAAAAATTATTTTCCCTCAATATTTATGCGGTGATTCTTTATGCAAGAAAATATTATTAAAGTGAGAAACGAAAAGAATTTTTTCTTGCACACACTCTGGTCTCACTCTTTTTGTTGTGGATTTGTCTGAAAGGGAGTTGTGGATAACTTTTAGAGAAAAGGTTAGAAATAAGGAAAAGATTCGCGAGTTATTGACAGAAAAAATCAAAATGTTATACTTTTGCCACCTCAAGAGAGGGTCAATAGCGTTTGCTTCGCAAAGCTATCGGCCTCACTCGGAATAATCTTGGTGCAAGCTTCTTCTCTCGTTCGGGCCAATAGCTCAGTTGGTAGAGCATCTGCTTTGCAAGCAGAGGGTCCAGGGTTCGAGTCCCTGTTGGTCCACCAACAAAAAAGATCATCTTCACGATGATCTTTTTTGTTTCTTTATAATCCAAGCAGAATTGCGATCAGAACGACGAGTAAAATTACGCCCGCCCAGAAGGATAAGCGGTGTTCAAATGCGTGGTCATCGTTATGGTGATGGTGTTCATGATCCTGGTCGTGTTTGTGATCGTGTGCCATATTATTTCACTGCGTTTGGCGGAACCTTTCCGCGTACGAACGCGAGGATATTTTTTGCAGCGGTTTCGCTCATGGCTTGTCGTGCTTCTATGGTTGCAGAGGCTGTGTGGGGAGTCAGAACAACGTTTCTCATTTGTCGTAGTTCTTTAATGTCTCGAGGATTGAGTGCAATCAAAGGCTCGCCTTCATAGACATCTAATCCTGCGCCGGCGATTGTTTTGTTGCGTAGCGCCTCGACAAGAGCGTGTTCATCCACAATCGGTCCGCGAGCGGTGTTGATGAGAAACGCCGTTGGTTTCATGAGTTTGAATTGTTTCGCGCTCATCAAATGATGCGTGGATTTTAGGAGGGGAACGTGAATAGAGACAAAATCAGATTCTACGAGAAGTTTCTCGAGCGTACGATATTTTGCTCCGGTTGTTGTTTCGAGATCTTTGTTGCGATTCAAATCGGAATAAAGAATCTTCATACCGAATCCATCGTGAAGACGTTTGACGACGGATGATCCAATGCGACCCGTTCCAACAATTCCCATCGTTTTGCCAACAAGACTTGTACCAAGCAACAGTTTTGGCCCCCAAGCATGATATTTTCCTGCACGGGTAAACGCGTCCGTTTCGACAATGCGATGCGCGAGGGCGAATAAAAGGGCGACCGTGTGTTCGGCAACAGATTCATTCACACGCTCATGCGGAGTATTTGTCACAACGATTTTTCGCCTCGCCGCCTCTTTCACATCAACATTATCAAACCCAACCGCATAGTTTGCGATCATCTTTAACTGTGGTCCTGCTGCATCCATGACTTCTTTGTCCATTCTTTCTGTTAAGATCGACAAAATAATATCTGCTCCTCGTACGCGTCTAAGCAGTTCTTTTCGAGGAATCTGTTGATCGCGTTCGTAAATATCAAGCGAAACATTCTTGTTTGCCTGCAGAAGTTTGATTCCAGCATCAGGAATCGATCGCGTAACGAAAATTTTGTACGGCATATTACGAGACTTTTATCTTTTTGAGTTTCGCTTCCATTGGCCATGCATTCAACACGCCTTTTTTTGCTCCTAAATGTTGAATCACAGATTCTGCGTTGATGGTGCCTATACGCGCCGCCATGATTGGATCTTTAAACTTTATGAGCGCGGCCACGAATCCGGATCCAAACGCATCGCCCGCTCCCGTCTTCGAGATGCCTTTTGAGCTGGATGTGCCGATCTTGATGCGTTTTTTTTCCAGGAACATGTTTGTTCCTTTTGATCCATCAGTAACGAGCGTGATCCTCGCCCTGACATTTTTCACATACGCTTCTTCCTCTTTGTTCACAATAAACACATCAACGAACGGCAAGAGGGATGCAAATGCCTTCACCCCTTTTTTTAATTCTCCAACCCCGGGATTCCAAGCGATTTTTATGTGATGCTTATGCGCAAACGCAACAATTTTTTTCGAGAGGTCAAAGTTCCCGCCAAGTGAGGTGAGATACACCCACTTGGATTTTCGAATCGCACTCCAGTGAATATCCGCATCTGTGAACTTCGACGAGACACCACGATACACAAGCACGGTTCGTTCGCCTTCCGGCATAGTGAGGAGTGTTGAGTAGGCGGTTTGTCCGCCTTTGATGCGGTTTATGTATTTTGATTCGATGCGATAACGCTTGAGATCTTCGAGGACATCTCGGCCGATCGAGTCATCGCCAATGCGACAAATAAGCGCGGTGCGAAACCCAAGAGATCGAAATGTTGCAGCGGCATTTGTGGCACCCCCACCCGTTGTTGCAACAAAGGTTTGAATCTCGATTTTGGATCCGAGCGGAACGCATTCTGCATGACCACCTTCGAATGTTTTATTGGGAACAGAACGAAACGCATCGGACACGAGAAAAATATCCCGTGTCGCCGCGCCGATGGTGAGGAAATCGTAGGACATAATTTGGGTTGGCGAGGTTTGCAAGGTTGGCAAAGTTTGCATGAAAAAAATTCATTGATGAAATTATATCACGAAACAAAAAACTCCGGATGATAATCCAAAGTTTTTTTCGCCAACCTTGCAAACTTTGCCAACCCCGCTAGCCTTTTCCGCTACTCCCTAGCATCTTCATTTTCTGCCTCACCACTTTTGTGATCAAATCCTTTGCCGGTCCGAGAATTTCTCGCGGATCAATGACCTCTGGTTTATCGTGCAAGAACTTTCGAATACCCGCATCAAACGCAATGCGCAAATCTGTGTCGATGTTTACTTTGCAGATGCCGAGCGAAACGGCTTTTTTTACATGCGCGTCAGAAACGCCCTTTGCCGAGGCGATTTCACAGCCGTATTTTGTACAGAGTGCTTTGATATGTGATGGGACGCCTGAAGCTCCATGCAGAACGAGAGGAACAGAAACAGATTCGGAAATTTTTTTCAGTCGTCCAAAATCCAACTGAGATTCATGTTCATATTTGAACGCGCCGTGACGTGTGCCGATTGCAATCGCGAGTGCATCGCATTTGGTCTTCGCGACAAACGTGCGAGCTTGCTCCGGGTTGGTGAGATGTGCATTTTTTTCTGAGACACTCACAAAATCTTCGATTCCTGCAATTGCCCCAAGCTCGGCTTCGACCGAGATTTTTCTTTTGTGCGCACACGCTACAATCTTTTTTGTCATCGCGACATTTTCTTCAAACGAAAGTGCGCTCCCGTCGAACATCACGGACGTGTACCATCCGCTTTCAATCGCTTCCATCACCAAATCAAAATTTTTTCCATGATCCAGATGAAACACCACCGGACGTTTGGATTTTTTTGCCGCCACATGCACAAGTGCCGCAAGCTCTTCCATCCCCGCATACGCAATCGCGCCTTCGGACGTTTGCAAAATAACCGGTGATCGTTCCGCTTCCGCCGCATCCATAACTGCCTGAATCGTTTCCAGATTGTTCACATTAAACGCCCCCACGGCATAATGTCCGCGGCGAGCTTTTTGGAGTATTGAGGAGAGAGTGACGATCATATTATATTTTTTTTGGTGCAAACGATTTATGCGTTTTCAAATGCGCGACAATTTTTGCATCCGACAATAATCCCGCTTGCGGACCGACTTTTCCTACGACAGAGGTGGAGTTTACAGCTCCCCACACAAGGGGATTCGTTTTTGTCTTCTTGATGATCGCGCCGACATATCCGGTTGCAAATGCATCACCCGCGCCAATGGTTCCGACGAGCTTCCCCGGGAAGATCGGACAGTGTAATAACGTCTGTCCATCGAAATCATACGATCCGTTTTTTCCGTCCGTAATCACCACGCGCTTGGCGCCGAGTTTCCAGAGCGATGTTGCGAGGTGGTGGATTTCGTTTGTTTTTTCTTCGGCAATCGCCTGGGCTTCTTCCAGATTCACAAACAAGATAGATGTGACGCGAATCAAATCAAATAGTTCTTTTTTATGATCTTGAATTTGAACGGTTCCGGGATTGAATGCAAGTTCGGTGTGATCGCGTTTAATGAACGTTGCAATTTCGCGGAACATTTTTTCATACGTGTGTCCCATTTCTCCCACAAAAATCCATTTGGATTTTGGAAACGGTTTTGGAAATGTGTATGTACGTTTGGTTTGAGACGCAAGAACCGTACGATCACCTTTGAACATCAAAATAACCGAGTAAGCACTTGGGATGCCTTTGATGGTACGAATGAACTTTGTTGACACACCCTCTTCGGCGAGTTTTGTCATCGCAAGATGGCGCGTGCCGTCAATTCCCATGTTACTCATGACCGCGGTTTTCAGTTTCATGCGCGCAAGTCCGACTGCCACGTTTGGAGCGGTGCCGGCGATTTGAGAATCCAAAATGTCGACCGTAATTTTTGCGCCGTACTCCAAGCACAGCTGGCACTCCGGCATTTTGAGTTGGCAGTCGACGGACGCATCGTCTAGGACGACAAACGTGTCGAGTTTGATGTCACCAATAGTAATCATGTCGAACATATCAAATGTTTTTTGTAGGGGAGGCTCGCGAGCCTCCCCTACGAATACGAATCAATGCGCAAATTATAACACAAAAAAACCAAGCTTATTCAGCTTGGGTGAGAAGGTCTACGAGGTCTTTGCTGTCGATCGTAACCCAGAGGTTTTTTGGACTTTTTTCATTATTGAGTCCCCAGCAGTGACCTCCGCCGTACGTCCAGGTGTAACGGCCGGGGAAGGCGCGATTCAGACGCTCAACTTGCGCGGTCAAAATATTCAGGACGAATAATTGTTTTCCACCACGACAGAAAATGATCGATGGCTTCGATTCAACGTTGTGTTGAATGGCGATCGTGCTGACAAGGCGTGAGATGGAAAGCTGATTGTCACTTGCGTAGACAATAACGCCGTTGTGAATCTGCCTGTTTTTCCAGGCAAGCTCTGCTGCACTCAGCCGTTCCGCATAGTGCGGATCGATTTGTCGTTCGAGTTCTTCACGGTAGGAAAGGACGCTTTCGATCATGGGCTTGTCATATCCAGCCCTTCGCAACCCCTCCACATAGCGATCATCCATGATGCCGATTCCGTACACAAGGAGGGGATCGAATCCGAGACGTGCGAGATCTGTTTTGGTGATTTTTGCATGCTGCAGGAACTGTTCGAGTGAACTCGGCACGCGCGCGCCCTGTGCGTTATGGACACGGTCGAGATCGCCATAGGTGTGGTGGTCGATGATCGTGAGGTCGAAGCCAGAGCTTCGCAACATTGCTTCCGTTTTCTCACCCGGCATTTCGATTGTCCAAATGCAGGGAAGATCCACTGTTTGAGCGAATTCGACTATTCCTGTTTCTTCGTCGAGTGTTGCGCCATGGCGCTGTGCAGAGCGATAGACGCGCATCCCTGCTTTTGTGGCGATCATGAGGATGAGCCGCGCTTCGGCATCATTATCGATCGTGATCAAAAGAACATCTCGGAGGTTTTTCATGAGGGGATGCCCCTTGCTTGCGGTGAAGTGCAAGGCGAAAAGGTACCAAAAAACCATTGAATCGTCAATGGTTTCCTCCCCATTTTTTTGGGGCTCTCGAAAGGGCTTCTTCGAAGATTTCTTTTCGCATCATCATGCGGCGCACTTCGGCTCCTTGGATATGTGCGGGGATTTTTGTGACGGGGTGCCCGAGTTTGCGATCAAGCACGCGCACGGCGGCAAGGGCGATGAAGGGCGCAGTGAGACCGAAGGCTTCAAGGACTTGTGCGGGTTCACCGGATTCGCCGAACTGGTTTTGCGTCCCGACACGTTCGACCGGAACGGGAGTTGTGAGTGCGAGTGTTTCGCATACAGCACCCGCGAGACCGCCGCTTACTTGTCCTTCTTCGATTGTGACGATCGCACCTGTTTCTTTTGCAGCAGTAATGATCGTTTTTTCGTCGAACGGCTTGATTGAGTGCGAATTGATCACACGACATTCGATTCCGTGCTCCTTCGAAAGCGCATCTGCCGCGAGGAGCGCTTCGTAGAGGAGGGGGCCGGCGGCAACGAGAGTAAGATCATTTCCGAATCGGTAGACTTCCGCGCGCCCGAGTTTGAATGGTGTTTTCTCGGTTGTAAACACGGGTGATGCAGCGCGAGCGAAGCGGAAATAAAATGGCCCGACCATTTTTGCTCCGGCGATTGTTGTCTTACGTGTTTCGATCATGTCGCAGGGTACCTCAACGACCATGTTTGGAATGGCACGCGTGATAATAATATCCTCGAGCATTTGGTGTGTTGCGCCGTCGGGGCCCACCGAGAGGCCGGAGTGTGCGCCCGCGATCTTTACGTTTGAGTTTTGAAGCGCAATCGTTGTGCGAATCTGTTCCCAGTTGCGGCCAGGCGAGAACGTTGCGTAGCTCGAAATGAATGGAACTTTTCCCGCCATCGCCATTCCGGCACCGATACTTGCAAGCGATTGTTCCGCAACGCCCATTTGCACGAATCGATCTGGGAACGCTTTTTTAAACGCTTCGGATCTGGTTGATTCGGTTAAATCACAACAAAGGACAACGACATTTTTGTCGCGCTTACCAGCCTCGACCACGCCTTCACCATAACCATTTCGAGTGGGTATTTGCTTGAGGGATTTTGTGTCGAGCAGGTTACGAGCGAGAAACATGGCGGGGTTTAATCCTTTTTGTATTTTCTTTGTGCTCATATTATTCGTGCTCAGATTGAATTTTTCCCCAGAGCGTTCGCAGATCCTTCAACGCGTCTTTTGCTTCTTTCCCTTTTGCTGGTGGCTTTCCGTGCCAAAGAAAATCGTATTCCATAAAATCCACTCCGTAGCCTGGAATGGTGTCTGCAATAATCACACTACATTTGTCAGACACTCCTTGTGCTCGCTCGACGGCCGTCACAAAATCGCGAATGTCATTTCCTGCACAGCGAATCACATTCAATCCGAACGCTTCAAACTTGGCGGCAAGCGGTTCAAGCGGCATGATTTCCTCTGTCGGTCCATCAATCTGAATGTTGTTGCGATCAATAATCATGGTGAGATTGTACAGCTTGTTTGCGCCGGCAAACTGAATTGCTTCCCAAGACTGTCCTTCCTCGAGTTCGCCGTCAGACATGCAACAATAAACACGCCATGGAGATTTATCCATGAGGGCGGCATATGCCATACCGGCGGCTTGAGAGGATCCAGAGCCGAGTGGACCGGATGTGGTCTCAAGCGCGGGCATCCATTCATATTCTGGATGTCCTTGAAGTGGGGAACCCATTTTACGGAGCGTCATGAGCAGTTTTTTTGGAAAATATCCTGCGTGCGCCATGGTGACGTATCGGATTGGGGTGATGTGACCGTTTGAGAGAACCAAGCGATCGCGATCTTTCCAGTCTGGGTGTTTTGGGTCGTGAACCATGACGTGAAAATAGAGCGTTGTAAAAATATCCGCCATACCAAGAGGGCCGGCAGAATGACCAGATCTTGCTTCGACAAGCATCTCAATCAAGTCCTCACGAATCTCGCTCGCTTTTTTTTCAAGAGCCTTGAGTTTTTTATCGTGGAGATGAAGAGGTTGGCGAACTTTTGGACCAAGAGAGAATTTCAACATAGTGGAGATATTGTAACATAAAGCACCAAAATAGAAGTACCAAAATCCAAAAATAAGAACAAAAAATCCCATTTTCCATTTTGGAATTTGGGATTTTCAATTTGATGCTTTTAATTAAGGGTAACGGTGAGAGTTGCTTTTGCAGAACCGTAAACGTCATGGAAGTTGAGGGATGCAGCTGTCTTGAAATACTTAGAGAATGATTCTCCTGGATTCAAGGTTCCTGTTCCCCAGTCGCCAGCGTCATCGCTTGCTGTGTGTTTGGTTGTTCCGTTGTTAACGAATTTGACCGCGGTTCCTGCTTTTACGCTCAAAGTTGCGGGAGAATATCCAGTATCTGTGATGGAAACAACGACAGCTGCCTTCAAACCTTTGTCAAAATTGATATCAACCGCTTCTGCTTTTTCTGAGGTTGGGCTGAACATGGAGGCGTCATCGATCGTTCCACCAATTTTGTAGTTGGAGAAGAATCCATCTGCAACGTCGTCAATTTGTTTGTTCCATGTTGTTCCGTACAGAGCTTTCGCAACCGTTTCAGAGGAAATGGCGCGAATGAGTCCGCTCTTTGCTACGACGTAGACACGTGGATCTGAATTGATTTTGATCATCTTCACGCCTGGTTTGTATGTGACGTTTCCTCCGATTTGAATGGTTGTCAGATCTGCATCTGTGACCCATTTGACGGTGTCAAAATTTGAGTACCAGGTGAAGTAGGCTTTGTCGTTTGGAAAGACGTAGCGGAAACCATCAACACCATAGTAGTACACCGCGGTAAAACTTTCTCCGCGAATAAGATCTCCGGATTTCAAGTTTGAAAGAGAGGTGAACGATGCGGCTTGTGCAGGTGGTGCCATGATGATGGCTCCAAACGCGGCAGAAAGCATGAGCATGATGGACGCAGTAATCAAAACAAGACGTTGAGTCATAGGGAAATAAATGTAGGGGAGGGTCGCGACCCTCCCGTACGAATTAAGAATGCGTTTAGTATAACATGCGTCTTTTTACTCCACAATAATTGCACCGGTCATTTTTGATTTTGCATCATAGATGGAGTAGTAGGTCCATGTTCCTTTCACATCAAAGTATCTGGTGTATGTGTCGCCAACTTGCATGGTGCCTGATCCCCAGATGCGATCCCATTCCGTTGCGGAATGGAGCGATGGTCCGTCATTGATAAAACGAACGGCGCGTCCCGAGAGAACGTGAATGGTTGGAGTTGAGAAACCTGCGTCTGAAATACGAACGATTGTTGCAGGGAATAACAGTTTGTCGTCATTAATGGAAACGACCTTTTGTTCTGCGATCGGGGAGTATTGTGTTGCGAGTTCAATGCGTCCGCCGAAGTGGTAGTTGCTGAAGAATCCATCTGGCAAATCATCGATTTTTTTGTTCCATGTACTTCCGTAGAGAGATTTTGCGATTTCTTCTGAGGCGATTTCACGCAATGTACCTTTTTCTGAAACAGCGTATACGCGAGGATCAGAGTTGATTTTAATCATCTTCACACCAGGTTTGTACGTAACGTTTCCACCGATTTGGATTTTTGCAAGGTCGTCGTCCGTCATCCATTTTACTGTGTTGAAGTTTTGGTACCATGTGAAATAAATTTTGTCGTTTGGAAAGACATAGCGCAAGCCGTCTTGTCCGTAGTAGTACACCGCAGAAAATGCTTGGCCACGAATAAGGTCACCTGATTGCACGGCCGATAAGGAAATGGTTGTTGCGGCGTGTGCCGAGTTTACGATCAAAAACGTAAGGGCGATACCGAACATTCCGATCAGATATTTTGTGAAAGAAAGCGCTTTCGTCATAGTACGTTAGATGAGTTGGTTCAATTGTTTTAATGTTGCGGCTGGATTTGAACTCTTAAAAAGAACAGATCCACTCACGATCCGATCGACCCCTGCCTGTAACAGGCTCGGAATGAGCTGCTCTGTAACACCACCGTCGATTTCAATACACAAATCGGGTCTATGATGCTTTGTTAGTTTTATTTTATCAAGAATTGCGTCACCTTCAAAGGGTTGGCCCATCGAGCCCGGATGAACGCCCATAACGGTGAGTTGATCGATGGTGTGCAATACTTCCTCAATCTCTTTTATCGGTGTTTCCGGATTGATGGCGACGCCTACCTCGAGACCCAGAATATCTTTTATGTATGAAGTTACCGCGCCTATTGGACGATGCATTTCTGCACTTACAATCGCGCGTTTCAATGTTGGAACATGCTTTTGAAATGCCTCGATGATTGGAATGGGATTCTCGACCATGAGGTGTAGTTCAATCTCCACAGATGTTTTCAATTGTCCGATTGCGATTGGATCAAACCAAGAGGTGTGTGGAAAGAGGGTACCGTCCAGAATATCGATCTGAATCAAAGAGCAGTCGTGTTCGACGGCACGTAATTGTTTCTCGAACTGTTGTTCAGATTCGACGAGAAATGCGGGGACGATTTGAGGCATAGAATCAGAGGGGTGATAAATCATTGACAAGCGGACGAAAATATGATAGATTTTTTGCTCATTACAAGTGTGTGATGAGTTGTAGGAAAGTAAAATGGGCGGATCTACACGGGTATATCATGACCGAATCGAAGCTGCGGTACTGCAAGAAGCTCCTCCAGAGATGCGCGATGCATTGCGCGAAAAGTTTGTGAAAATGCGTGTGAAAGAGGATGAAGCTCTTGAAAGAGCACGCAAGAGAGTGGTGAAAGTGAAAAAGAATTTACCCGCCAAGGGCGCGCGCTGGACAAAGCCTGTAGGAGAATACGATGAGATTTCTCTCGTGAAAAACAGGAAAACTCTTGGGACGTTGTTTCGGCATAAAGGCGGATGGGCTTATGAAATGCCCGGTGAGAACAAACCGCGCGATGAGACCCTTCCTTCTTCCGGCGCCTGGATTTACGATCTCGATGAAGCAAAAGCAATCTTTCGTAAAATGATCGACGGGTGGGCCATCGAGGCTGCATCCGTTCCTCATGTTGTATACGATGACGATAAGACTTGAATTCAAATCTGACCATGGCTTTACACCCGTGGTTTTTTTAATTAAATTCCAAACTCCTCATTCTCAATCTGTGTCACTTTTTCAAGACGTCGCACATGTCTTTCCGCGCCGGAGAAGTCGGTGGCGAGCCAGGCGTCGACGACTTTTTTGGCGTCTTTCACGTCCATGAATCGAGCGGGTAAGCACAAGACATTCGAGTTGTCATCGGCGCGTGTTGTACGAGCGGCTTCTTCGTTGAATCCGGTCGCGGCGCGCACTCCCTTCACTTTGTTTGCGACAATGCACACGCCCTGTGCGTTTCCACAAATGACAATCCCGTGCGCACCCGGATCGTTCACCACACGTTTTGCAACCGCATAGCTGAAGGCTGGGTAGTCATCGCCTTCTACGAGATTTGAATTTCCCATATCCACCACGCGATAGCCCTCCTCTTTTAA
>MGEI01000005.1:113844-146535 GCA_001791305.1 Candidatus Uhrbacteria bacterium RIFCSPLOWO2_01_FULL_47_17 | reverse complement strand
CCGCCGATATAAATGGTTTGTTTTGGCATATTCATTGCGTTATAGGCGGGGTCCCCAGACCCCGCATGAATTCGCAATCAGTATACGAGAGTATTGACAAAATCGCTATTTTGTGGTATTCTCGTCAGTCGTTTATACTGAAAATAGGCGGCAAAAGTGTGTGTTTCAGGCTTTCTCGCATCGTATGAAGAAAGATTCGACAGTTGAAACAAAGAGGAAAAATACATGCCAAAAGTTCATCCCGTCATCATCATTGCCCGAAGGACGAAAAGTAGACTCGTATGACGAACAGTCATTTGTCCTCGCAAGGTGCGCAGATGAATGATTGTTAAAAAAGAAGACGGAGATAAACATGGAGAATGAACACAAAACGGCTGCCATGTACCTCGGCTACCTGCGCAAGGGCACCACCCAGTACGACTCATTCATCAGTTACCTTCGAAGGGAAGTTCAAAATGGCGGGTTCTCGCTCGCCGACATCGGCACCAGCGAGGAAGAGATTGCAGAGCTTCGCATCAAGGGATGCAAGACCTACGCTCTTCACTTCCTCGCCCTCCTTCGTAACGGCACCACCCAGTACGACTCATTCATCAGTTACCTTCGAAGGGAAGTTCAAAATGGCGGGTTCTCGCTCGCCGACATCGGCACTAGCGAGGAAGAGCTTGCAGGGTTTCGTGTCAAGGCTGCATAGTTGCTGGACAGACTCTTCTGAGGTGTAAACGTTTCGTACGTTTGCGCCTCTTTTTATTTGTCGAGAGACCGTTGAAAAACACCTGAAAATTGAGGCGGGTTTTTCAACGGTCTCGTGTAGTGTCTTTTGTTTTATGATAAAATTTTTTTGAAAGGAGGCGAATCTGTGAGAGATGAAGATTTCTTGCTGCCGAAATTAGTATCCGTGCGTGGGTTCCGCATGTTTATTTTTTTGTTTGCAAATTTACCCCTTGAGTGTTAATCTTGAATCAATATGATCCAAGAGAAATACTACGATTTTACGGTCATTTTCTTTCCAGCCAAGGAAAGCGGATTTACGGTTTCCGTTCCGGCGTTACCTGGATGTTTTACGGAAGGAGATACGCTTGAAGAGACACAGAAGAATGCTAAAGACGCCATTCGAACATACATCGAGAGCCTCAGAATGGACGGAATTATTATTCCTCAAATTTGTTTTGCTTAAGTCGTTATTTTCATTGAATCAATAAAAGATGTAATATCGGCTCTGAACGAGTCGATTTTGTTTCGAAGTATAATCTGCTCGGAGATCCTTCCTTCGTCAGGATGACGCAAGAGGCGGTTAACTGTCCTAATCCTTTCTACTCTCTGCTTTCTACTTTTTTATGACTTTCCCCGAACAAGAAAAACAAACACTGGAATTTTGGAAGCAAAACCAGATTTTTAAAAAGACCCTCGAAAAACCTGCGCCGCACGGTTCCTATGTTTTTTATGATGGTCCGCCGTTTGCAACTGGACTTCCGCATTATGGACACATTCTCGCGTCCACCATTAAGGATGTTATTCCTCGATATTGGACGATGAAGGGTTATCGCGTCCGTCGTGTGTGGGGTTGGGATTGTCATGGGTTGCCGATCGAGAATATCGTCGAGAAGCAACTTGGTATCTCGGGAAAAAAGCAGATCGAAGAAATTGGTGTGGATGTGTTTAATAACACATGCCACTCTTCGGTTCTCACGTATGCGAACGAGTGGGGAAAGATGGTTGACCGCATTGGTCGTTGGGTGGATTTTGACAACTCGTACAAGACCATGGATACCAAGTACATGGAGTCCGTGTGGTGGGCGGTAAAGCAAATTCAAGAGAAAGGATTGCTCTACGAAGGCCGAAAAGTTTTGTTGTATTGTCCACGTTGTGAGACACCGGTTTCGAATTTTGAAGTCGCGATGGACAACAGCTATAAGGATGTGACGGAGGAAACGGCGACCGTAAAATTCCAAATTACAAGCAACAAATCACAAATAAATTCTAAACTCGAAATTCCAAAGGGGACATCCATTCTCGCTTGGACAACTACTCCATGGACATTACCAGGAAACGTCGCGCTCGCGGTTGGGGCGAATATGGATTATGTTCTCGTTAAAAAAGGCGAGGAGTATTTTATTCTTGCAAAAGATTTGATTGGAAAAGTTTTGGGATTGGATGTTGAGGTGGTTCGAGACGTGAAGGGAAGTGAACTCGAAGGTCTTGAATACGAACCACTTTACAAACTTCCCGCTGTCGAGAAGACCGGAAAGAAATCCCACTATGTAACGACCGCCGATTTCGTCACAACAGAAGATGGAACAGGAGTCGTACACACGGCCGTTATTTATGGAGAAGACGACTTTAATCTCGGACTCAAGATTGATTTGCCAATGGTTCCGATGCTCGACGCACAAGGAAATTTTAATGACGATGGTCCTGAGTTTGTTCGTGGCGAATATTTCAAGAAAGCCGAGAAGGCAATTAAGCGTGATCTTGAGGAACGCGGACTTCTCTTCGACCGCAAACAATTCACACACAGCTATCCACATTGTTGGCGTTGTTCAACCGCACTTTTTTACAATGCGATCCCAGCGTGGTTTATTAACGTACAAAAAATTAAAGCGCGTCTTCTTGAGTTGAATCAAGATATCAGTTGGTATCCGGATCACTTGAAGAACGGACGATTTAAAAATGGACTCGAGACCGCACCGGATTGGAACATCTCTCGCAACCGCTACTGGGCGACACCGTTGCCGATTTGGAAGTGTGATTTGGCTTCATGTGAAGGAATCGCATTCATTGGAAGTGTCGATGAACTTCGAGAACGCGCGACAAATTTTGCGGAAGTATATGGTGATGAAACAGAACTTGAAAAAATCGATCTTCACAAACACAAATGCGATCTCGTGACACTCTCGTGTGAGAAGTGCTCATCGAGCATGCACCGCATTCCAGAAGTGATCGATTGTTGGGTTGAATCCGCATCGATGCCGTTTGCGGAATTGCATGCGCCGTTTGAGAATCAAGAACTTTTCGCAGATCGTTACCCAGCGCAATTCGTTTCAGAATACATCGCCCAAACACGCGCATGGTTTTACGTGATGCATGTGATGGGAACCGTTCTATTCGATAAGGCACCGTTTCAACATGTGGTTACAACCGGAAACGTGCTCAACGAAAAACGTGAGAAACTCTCGAAGTCGAAAATGAACTACACAGATCCATGGATCTTGCTTGAAAAGTTCGGCGCGGATGCACTCCGATTCCACTTGATGACCTCGACGGTGATGAAAGGAGATGACGCGGTCTTCTCGGATCGCGAAGTCGATGATGTTGTGAAGAAAGTCTTGAACCTCGCGTCGAACGTGTTGTCATTTTACGAACAATACAAGGATAAGATCGAGGTGTTGTCGACTGTTTCTCGTGAGAATGTTCTTGATGCATGGATCCTCGCGCGGCTCGATGAACTTGTAAAAGAAGCAACGGAAAATATGGATGCGTATGATACGGTTCGCGCAGGACGATCGATGAAAGCGTTTATCGACGACATGTCGACGTGGTATTTGCGTCGATCTCGTGATCGATTCAAAACGGAATCGGATGATGCTCGCGCAGCCATGACGACGCTTCGTCATGTGCTTTTCGAGCTCTCAAAAGTCATGGCGCCGTTTACTCCATTCTTTGCGGAACATGTTTACAAGACCGTTGGAGGTTCTCTCGAATCCGTTCACCTCGATGCATGGCCAGAAACCTCACCCCCCGCCCTCTCCTTTGCAGGAAAGGGAGCTCGAACAGACGCGCTCGATAAAATGGGAACAACACGCGCCCTCGTGTCGCGTGCGCTTCAACACCGCGCGGACGCAGGAATTCCTGTGCGCCAAGTATTGAATGAAGTATTGGTTCATCTCCCAAGCGGAGAACTCGACGAGGCGTATTGCACACTGATTGCGGACGAAGTGAATGTAAAAACAGTTGTTGTCACAAAAGGTGAACTCGCCGCGTTTCTCGATCTGAAACTCACTCCCGAGTTGGTTCGAGAGGGAACCGTTCGAGAGATTGTTCGACGTATCAATGACCTTCGTAAGAAATCCGGACTCACGATCAATGATCGCATTGCGATTTATGTGTCGGGTGATGAGCAGATCAAACTCGCCATCGAAGAACACAAACAAGCGCTCCTCGACGGGACGCTCGCGGTGAGTGTGAGAGTCGACGGAGATGTACCAGAAATTCAAGAAGCCTTCCGCGCAAATGAATTTGATATGGTAGTTGGTTTTACCGTGTCATCCTGAGCAAAGCGAAGGATCTCACGTTTCAAAAACAGACTCACATTTTGTGAGTCTGTTTTTGATCGAAAAAAAGCCCGCGCGGTTTTCCACGAGGGTTTCGATGATAGTCATAGTTACGTTTGGTCGAGACTGTCGAGCCTTGCCAGGAGCAAATTCGCGAATTCACGCAACTCGCTTTCGAAGTATAGATATGGTTCACCGCCATTGTTACTATCAGGCAGTCGAGCAAACACGAGCCGTTCAGGCAGCGTATACGCCTTTGATCCCCAATAGGGTGACCCGTTTTTTGCGACTTGAACAAAATCACCTTTTTTGGATCCATCGTTCTTTACACAAAAGTAGGTTTCTTCGGTCCAGCTACAAGGAAGTTCCTTTTCGAGGACTTCATGAATCATCCATGAACGAGCTCGGCCACCCAAGCGAGTGATTTTCATTTTTTGATCCTTCTGTTTTTTTGGGATTATTTCCCGAGTTTTTCTATGATCGCCAGACCAACCTATTTGATCGTGCGAAGAGGGAACCCATCTTCCGAAGATCGCGAGTGTCATACGATTTTCGGATTTTAGCCTGATGGGTATGGCTATTGAAGCGCGCGGAGGATTTTTTCGCGACGCTCCACAAGAGACGCAAGTTGCTCCTTAAGAAAAGTAATTTCCATCTCCTCTATCTGCAATTCACTTTGCAACCAGTTACGAAGCTCACGTTGCGTGAGCTTGTAGAGGTGGTGGCGCTTTATGGGCGGCCTCTTACCTTGGGCATCAGGTTTCGACATTTTGGGATCCCGCCACCAGCCACAGCGACTAATAGCTTTCGGGCTACAGGCAATGCCTGTGCCGTCCACCGCAGCCGCGAGGATACACCAGATTTCCCCGAACTGAGGGTCATCGAAATCCTCGACGGAGGTGAGGAGGACTTTATATCCCCTTGCCTCAAGCGCCCGAATTGGTGCGTTGCAAGGACTCTGGTAACCAGCACCCGTGTCTGAGAGGTTTTCAAACTCAGGAAAATCAACGCTTTTCATGTTGAACCTTTCCATTTTTCGGCACATACGTCCGTGGCATGGATGCCTGGATTTTAAATGAATGCTCTCCTCAAGCGAGCCTCCAATTCTTTGAGCCCTCATTCTTGAGATATCATTCTACCCGATTTTTGCCTTTTTGTCAATGAATATAGATACTTTTAAAAAAAAATTTGATTTATCATCTAAATTTAGCCACTTATTTATTGACAAAATTATTTGACAAATAGACAAAAATGAGCTATGATAGAGGCATATGATCAAACCGCAAGGCCTTTTGACTCAATTTGGCCTTTCACCACAAGAGGCAGAAATGTATCTTGTGGCGCTTGCGGCTGGTCCCACACCCGTGAGCATCATCGCCAAAAAGTCTAGTAAAACTCGCACAGCTGCATATTTTCATATCACAAACTTACTCGAAAAGGGGATTTTGAAAGAGTCACGCGTGAAAGGGAAACGACTCATCATCGCCCTCCCTCCGCAAGAATTTGCTGATAAATTTGATCGACTCACAACGGATTTGAAATCCATTGTGCCACAACTCGAAGCATTAAATCGTGCAGAATCGGAAACGCCAATCATCCACATCACTGAATCCACAAAAGGATTTTATGAAATTTATGATGTGATCAGCTCACTTCCGGTCGGAAGTCAATTTCGGATTTTTGAAGGAAGTGTTGCCATGAAAGGAGAATTTGATTTAGGGAATGACGAACAATGGCACACGTTGTTCTCACGACTTGTTGAACGAAAGATTGCAACAAAGGCATTGTTCACTGCAGAGGCGATGGCGATTCCCGCGAGAAAACTTTCACCGGAGAATATGGCATTGTTTCAAAAACGCATTTGGGATCGGCGATTTATTTCTGAAACCGTTGTACCGTTCAAAGATATGTTTCTTATTTACGGAAACACAATCGCATTCGTGTTTCCGCAATTGAAATTGGTTATGACAATTCAGCATGAATCGATCACGCAGGCGCTCACAGCGATATTTGACGGATTATTTTCATTTGCATCGAAGACGAATGTGTAATTTTAACAAAACAGACCATGACCGGTTTGTTTTGTTATCCACACGAATCTTGTTTTCTTAAACACACAGGAACAGAATGCAACGAATAATGGAATTGCTCGATAGAACTTTTAATCATACAAACATTTTATTCACTTACCGCATGCCTATGCCAAACACTCTCGATTCCAAGATCGTTTTATTCAAAGGTAAACAAATTCGCAAGATCATTCATGAAAACGAATGGTGGTTTTCGGTTGTAGATGTGGTTGAGGCATTAACCGAGACAGGTAATCCTCGTATTTATTGGGGTGTGATGAAAAATCGACTTGATAAAGAGGAAAAAATTCAGTTGTTTACAATTTGTAAACAACTGAAACTCAAGTCAACAGATGGAAAGATGTATGAAACAGATTGTGCCAACATAGAAGGGATATTCCGCATCATTCAATCTATCCCGTCACCCAAGGCTGAACCGTTTAAACGCTGGCTCGCAAAAGTTGGGTATGAGCGTGTACAAGAAATTGAGAATCCGGAGCTTGCTACCAAACGAACGCGGATGCTCTATAAATTGAAGGGCTATCCAGATGCATGGATCGAAAAACGCATGCGTGGGATTGTCATTCGCGAAGAACTCACAGACGAATGGAAACAGCGTGGGGCAGAAGAGGGAAGAGATTATGAGATTCTGACAGCGGAAATTTCAAAAGCCACATTCGGCGTAACCCCAAAAGAATACAAGAAGTTAAAAGGATTGAAGCGTGAGAATTTGCGTGATCACATGGAGGAACTCGAGTTGATCTTTAACATGCTTGGCGAGCGGGCAACGACTGAGATTCACAGGAATGAAGATTCGAAAGGTGTTACAAAACTTAAATCAGATGCAAAAGCGGGAGGTGATATTGCGGGTGGTGCGCGCAGGCAACTCGAGAAAAAATTGGGGAGATCGATTGTGACCAAACAGAATTTTTTGAAGAGTGCGAAGAAGAAAAAATAAAAAGAAAAACCCCTTGTCATATCCAATGACGAGGGGTGAGAGGGGATTGATTACATGTTGAAACCGAGTTCTTGCATTTTGTGAACAACTCGATAGATGAGGAAGTCGTTTTTCACGGGCATTGCAAGATATCGTTGAATCATGTTCGTGCCCCTGAGGGGGCCGGGCCTACTAGTATCGTTTTCTCCTTCCACCTGCATCAACACGATTCCTTGTGCATGGTGGAGATCGTATTTGTACATGTAAAGTTTCATTTCGAGTCCGATCATAATCGAGAGCAGGCCGAAAAGTGCCTCTTTCCACAACTTGTGTTCTCCTTCG
Organism: Candidatus Uhrbacteria bacterium RIFCSPLOWO2_01_FULL_47_17; assembly: GCA_001791305.1. Lineage (GTDB taxonomy): Bacteria > Patescibacteriota > Patescibacteriia > UBA9934 > GWF2-40-263 > XYB2-FULL-45-11. Next base: position 138,919 of record MGEI01000005.1, on the reverse strand, counting down.
CTATCGTTGTTGTGGGTACCCACAGAGCAGTCGAACAAACAAATTCCACGAATACGCCCCCAAGCGTACAGGGGCTGTGTTTTCTTACTGTGGTGATATGTCGACGTGACCCAAACGACGGGTTTCTCCATGTTGAGGCAATGTTCCACAATGGTTTGCCCATTCGGCTTTTCCTCACCGTCAATCACGTCTGGAAAAAATACATCCGTCATGACGCAGTCGACATTCGCAATGAGCGACATCGCGCTCGCCAGATTTACTGCGTATAGAACTTCGAACTCGACCGGCAGATTGCTCTTCACGTCTTCGAACATTTGTTTTGCGTCCGCGATGTGATTTGCACGATCTTCGATCACCAGAATCTTGATGAGATTTTTCATGATAACTCCCTTGGCGATTTATGATCGCTCATTGAACCCATTTTCCATCGACCAACCCATTGTTGATCTGTGGAAGAAAGGGCCCGTCGTTGTGAAGCGACGACGGGCGAGTTTGATTTTAGGTCTACAGATTTTGTGCCTGCTCCTTTATGTATGCATTCAGTTCGTTGGTCATTTTGGTGTTTGTGACCGCAAAAGGTCCATCCGGCACCATACGCGAGAGAGAAATAACATTTCCTCCGCGCAAAAATTCTAAACAAAATTGGTCATCGTCATGAACCCACCGAAAGTCTCGGTCTTGGCAGAGGGCCATTGCAATTTTAGCCGCCGATACCGAGTCGAGGAGAATATCGAAGGCATAGAGACAATAGTCGGCCGTCGCACCGATGATGTTCTCAATTTCTGATTCAGAAAGTTTTTTCTCGCTCATTTTTTCTCCAGTTTTGATTGTTCGTTTGGAACCTTCTTCGATTAAACCGCCAACCCTTTGGCGATTCAAGCAAAAAAGCTCATGGCTTGGAATATCTGGGGGAGATACAGCAAATCATCAGCTTTTTTTGTTCTTATCGTTTTGGCCACGGATAAGGCGTGTTCTCTCCTCGTCAGTAAGTTGTGAAGGGCGATCTCTTTGCTGTCCTCATCCTCATGTACACAGTATACCAGAATTTAGACTTTTTGTCAATAGATCACCGTTCGTATTTTATCTAAACTAAGCTTAAATACTGAAAGTGTTGACGAAGCTTCGACAACATGGTATGATTTATGCATGTTAGATCTCACAAAACCATTGGAAACACTTGGCTTTACGGAATCGGAAACCTCTGTGTTTTTGAAGCTGTCTAAAACAGGGAAGGCCACAGCAGCTGATTTGGCTCGTTCTGCCAAGATGAACCGTACAACGGTTTACAGTATTTTGAAGCAACTCATTGCCAAAGGATTGGTTGTGGAAGATTTGGGTACGCAAAAACGTTTGTTTCATATTGCCCCCACAGAAAACATTAAATTACTCATGAAAGACGAGGCGGATCAATTAAAGAAAAAAGAGGCGGCAGCGAATTCGGTTATTGATGAACTCGCAAAGATTGCGGAGACCGCGGATTACGTGATTCCAAAAATTCAGTTTGTGACGGAAGATCGCATTGAACATTTTATGTATCAACGCGCGGATGAATGGGATGCAAGTATTTTAAAAGGGGATTTTGGTTATTGGGGATTTCAAGAACAACTTTTTGTTGAGAAGCACAATAAATGGATTGATTGGTATTGGAATCGTGTTGATGATCGCATTGATCTTAAATTGATTAGCAACAGTTCTGCCGCAGAACAAGAGATGGCGGCAAAGAATTATAAAAATCGCAACATCGCATTTTGGAAAGACACGATTCAATTTTCTGCCACGCTTTGGATCATGGGGGATTACATCGTGTCGATTGTTTTAACGCAATCGCCAAACTATTTAGTCGAAATTCACGATGCTGTGCTCGCGCAAAACATGCGCGAAGTGTTTAAAGGAATTTGGACGGATTTGGAGGTGAAGAAAGGAGAGGTTAAAGAGGAAAAAATTTAACAAAATAGACTCACAATTTGTGAGTCTATTTTGTTATCCACATCGATCTTGCTTCTGCGAGGGATGCGGGAGAGAATGCAACGAACAATGGGATTCTTCGATAGAGCTTGATGGGTCGAATAAAAAATAAGTCGGTGACAATTTGTCACCGGTTGAAATTTAAGCCAATTAACATAATGCCTATGCCAAATACCCCAACGTTTTTTGAGGATCATCAAATTCGTCGAGTCTATGATGAGAAAACCGAAACCTGGTTTTTCTCGGTCGTTGATATTGTGGGAGCGCTTATTGAACAAAAGGATTTTCAAGCTGCCAGAAATTACTGGAAAGTTCTTAAAAATCGTTTAAAGAATGAAGGAAGTGAGTCGGTTACAAAATGTAACCTACTGAAATTAGAATCGGCTGATGGAAAGAAATATTTGACTGATGCTGCTGATGTTGAAACCATTTTTCGATTAGTTCAGTCGGTTCCATCCAAAAAAGCGGAACCTATCAAGCTTTGGCTGGCGAAAGTTGGTTACGAGCGTATTCAAGAAATCGCAGATCCGGAACAGTCTATTAATCGTGCTCGAGAAAACTGGTTAAAACACGGGCGCAGTGAGAAATGGATTCAGCAACGCATGATGGGACAAGAGACGCGTAATAAACTTACGGATTATTGGGGTGAACACGGAATCAAAAAGGGTGAGGAGTTTGCGATTCTTACAAATGTGATCCATTCCGAATGGGCTGGGTTGTCTGTGAAAGAACATAAGAATCTAAAAGGATTGAAAACACAGAACCTTCGAGATCACATGAGCGAAGCCGAGATTATTTTTACAGCGCTTGCTGAGCTCTCGACAAGAGCCATTGCGGAAGTTGATAAAGCAGAGGGAATACATCAAAATAAAATTGCCGCAAAAGATGGTGGGGGAATTGCAAAAGGGGCGAGAATAGAGCTTGAGAAAAAATTAGGGAGATCGATTGTGACCAAACAGAATTTTTTGAAGAGTGCGAAGAAGAAAAAATAAAAGGGAAAGCCCGTCGTTTTTTAGACGACGGGCAAGAGTTTTATTTTGACGTGTATTGCATGAGATCGTTCAAGACACGTCCCCAGTCCTTGCGCATCCTTACTTCTTTCGTGTATTTGAGCGTTCCGTGACATTGGGAACATTTTCCAACGAGATGTTTTTTATCCTCGCGCGTGCACCAACAAGGTTCGTTACGACTCTCATAATCGTTGTATTTCGTAAGCGTGCCATTGCAGAATTCACAGAGTCCATCCTTACAACGATCGCAGTCAGAGTCCGGGAATTTGTCTTCAAAGAAAGGTGTGTGGACAAAAATAGCTACAGCGTTATTGATATGAAAAACCTTTGGTTTTTCACGATTTTCTGCAGAGTACCACACATAGTATGCCGGGGCGATGCAATCAATCGCTGCACTCATTGCGCCTTGGTGATGATTAGTATCCGTCAGCATCGCGATGTACTTTGCCCCATGTGCTGCAGCAAGAAGCGCGAGGACAAATCCATATGGAACCTGCTCGGTTGAATTGAAGACTTCAGGGGCAAGACTCTCCTTGTCCATGGGCAAATTCATATCTGTAAGAACCGTATCGTAAACTGGTTTTTTGACATATATTTCCGCTTCTTCCCATTTCATTCCTGATTTCACGAGCTCGCTGCAACGTCCGTATTTAGTCAATTTTTTGGTTGCTGCCTCGAACGAGTCAACGATCGTCACTTCATGTTCTTTGAGCGTTTCCCGAGCCGAATCCTGATGCATCTTTTTATCTTCGATGACGAGAATTTTCATAGTTCCTCCTGATGCGACACAGAGCCGCGTTTTGAATGAACCACCATCAAGTGAGCTGTGTGCTCTTCATCACACTCTCTTTCTTGAAGAGACACTTTATCAAAAAAATACATTTTTGTCAAGCTTGACTGATGATGAAAAATATGATAAAGTATGGTTATAGATTAGCCAAAATATGCTTTAAGCATCAAATATGATTGATGAAAAAATGCGAAGTGATTTGGAAAAGGATCTTTTGGGGCTTGGACTTGCTTCCAAAGAGGCTTTGGTTTATCTTGCACTCCTTTCCCTTGGTCTTGTTGGAAGTTCAAAGATTATCGCGGAATCCGGGCTTCATGGGCAATTTGTGTATCAGGCCATTCAAACGCTTGAACAAAAAGGGTTGGTTCAGCATGTGATTCAAAATGGACGCAAAAAATTCAGTGCGAAACCACCTTCTGTGTTGCTCAATTTGATTGAACAACAGCGACGAACAGCAGAAACGGTTGTTTCGCAACTTCAGTCTGTGCTCACCATGCCAGCTCCGCAACAACTCGAGGTTTTTCAAGGACAGGATTCGTACGTTGCACAGGAGTTTGAGCTTCTTGAACAAGCGTCAGTCGGATCAGAACTTTTGGTTATTGGCGGACTCGGCGATAAGTTTCATTCAATAATGGGCGAGGACATTCACACATACAATAATAGAAGCATAAAAAAACGAATTATGATTCGCTACATGGGTTGTGAAAGTCAGCGTGAGGAACTGAAAAAAATCGTGAGCACGCGACCGAATTTTAAATTTCGTTTATTGCCCGGTGAATTTGGCGGGGAAGTGAATACGAATATTTGGCCGGATTGCATCAGCTACAATATTTTTGGAACACCCGTAAATAAAATTACTCTTCGAAGTAAAACAATCGCAGAAAGTCAGCGACAATTTTTTGAGACGTTGTGGGGAATGGGGAAGATATAAGAAAAAATAAACTCGATGTGTTACAATACATCCACTATGGCAACAGATTTTCTCAAACTTCTCACCTCGCTCGGACTCTCCAAAACAGAAACGCAAGTTTACCTTGCAAGTTTTGAACTTGGACCAACGTCTGTTCAAGAGATTGCAAAGAAAGCTCGTATATCGAGAACGGCTGCGTATGAAGCGATTGAGTCTTTGCAAAAGCGCAATTTGCTCTCTAGTTTTTTACGTGGAAAGAAACGATTCTTCTCTGCGGAAGATCCAGAGCGTGCGTATAAACATTTCAAAGACTCGGTGGAAAACATGTCTTCGAAGCTTGAGGATCTACAACGTTTGTTACCAGAAATGAAAATGCTTGGAGGGGGAGAACGTCCAGCTGTTCGATTTTATGAAGGACGAGAAGCCCTCTTTGCTCTGTTTAATGACGTTGCGGATGTAAATCCAAAGCGTGTTGATGAAGTGGCAAACATGGATGATGTGTTTGAAAAATTGGATAACGACTATTTGGTGGAAGTCAGAAAAGTTGTTGATCCGTCCAAAATCAAAACACGTATTTTGCACAGAGGAACGTTGAAGCGCGAACCACGTGAGCATGTAGAATATTGTCAGCTTCCAAACGAGCTTGGGGATTTTCATGGAGATATCTGGATTTACGGCAATCGTGTTGCGTTCGTCGCGTTCGTTGGAAAAGTGATGGCGATTATTATTGAAAGTGATTCTTTCGCAGATACGGCGCGTGTTCTCTTTGCTGCGGCATGGCTAAATCATAAAAAATAAAAAGAACCCCGACGACGTGTCGGGGTTTTCTGTTTCAAAAAAAGTAGCACCCGAGAGAGTGGGTGCTAAGAAAGTCGCTATTGTCGTCTTGTGCATCGTCAGAGATGCGCGCGGTCTTCCTTTTCGGATGGTGCGCAGGTCATCGCCGGACGGTAATCGTTTCTCGCGCGCAGCGAGGCGTTGTTACCGTCGGCGTGCCCGCGTCCGTCAGCCGTTCATCGGCCACCTCCGGTAAAGGTTAGTACCGCTCCTTCGAACTCGCGTTCGCAGATTGCGCGAGCGAGATCGACGTGTTGCGCGCATGTTGTGCATGCAAACTTGCTTGAGCGCGCGCGTGAAATCGCGGTCGAGAACGAAGCGATGTCATCGAACCAGCGATCAACACTTGAAACACATTCGGCACGGGTAACCTCTTCCTTCGGTAAGCCTTTTGATAAGGCGGGTTGTTTTCTGTCCTGACAATGAACCATGTACCAGCTCCGCAAGCGGAGGCAAGTGTGTTTTAGCCGTGCATTGTACGGACTCCTATCTCGAGCACCGGACTTCGGTCTCGATAATGCGCATTGCTTTGGTTGAAACGACGCTTCACCATACCCATTGATATGGCGGTTCGGTTGTTAAGCGAACGCAGTACTCTATCATAGGATGCTTTTCTTGTCAAGGATTTTGTCAGTATCTATCAGACAGAATATTCCTTAAGATGGATTCCTGTTTGTTTGACAAAACTTTACAGTTTATTTAACTAAATTTAGCAATAAAGTGTATAATTGCGTGCTAACCCTTGACAAGATTAAAATGCTATGATAGTCTATTCCGTTCGATGATCGCTGACAAACACAGCGAGGAAAGAACAAGATGTACTTCTTCACTGCCCGTTGATCGATACTACTGATTCCTGATTAACAAAGGATTTATCCTTTGCCTATCGTGAAAACGGCACTGAGGCATGCAGGAGAGAGCATGAAAAACGTACAAAAAGATCAAAACAGAAAATTTGGGGGCAATTCGCCCCAGAAATATGATTCTATTCGATTGGTTCCCCAGCCAAACGACGGAATCAGATTTCTGGGGAGAAGGCCTCCTCCGGATGGGCAACTGATACGGGGCGCCCATAAGCCCCATGCCTTACCTACTTTCGTCCGTTGACCACATAAACGTCCGCTTGTATCTACCACGGCTGTTTCAGCAGCATTGGACAGATAGAGGGAAAGGTTGTGTGTAAGGACCGTCCAGGTGGGGTTTCATCAACATGCTGTAGCAAAAAACGTTCTCTGGAATCCTTGGAAGGGCGGATCCCTTGCTGAGGCACTTCAAGAGGACACAAGAAACGATTCAGAAGCGGCAGGCCGAATGACGGGGTTTCATCAAATCAACATCGCTTTGTCTTGATCTTGGGCGTTCTCACTTCGGTGGGTTCGCTCGAGAAAAGCCTTGTCGATCCTCTCGGTGCAAACTGAGGTACCTCGCCTGCTGTTTTTCTCCTCAACCCTAAGGACGACTTGTGGAGTCGCCCTGCTCGTACGAAGTTCGTGCGAGCGAATGTGTGAAGCGAGCTGCTGAAACAGTTCGTGGAGCATAACGTGCAGAAGGAGTGCACGATCCCACCCGGGAGCTGGGCCGAATGATGGGGTTTCATCAAATCACTTGGGCTCGGTGCGCTTTCCTACGGGATTGCTCACAGAGTTAAAAAAAGCCTTGTCGATTTTCGCTCTGACAAAGCGGATCCCTCGCCCACTCAAAGTGTTTGGACGGCTCTGTAGTAGCCGCCCATGTTACGAGCCAGGAGGATGCATACTCCTGGTGATCGGACAAAGGTTGTAGTGATCCAATTCGGCATAGGAGCCGAGGGGACTTACAACTAGGTCTGCAGTGATCCCGTCGTGGGGACTTGCAACCGAGGAGTGTGCGCACACTCCAACTACCCGGACTTCTCAGGGCAAATACTCCGATTCATTTCGTTGAAGTGTTTGCCCACCTTTTCCCCACAGATCATTCAACATGGTCTTTGGAGAAAGGGTCACAAAATAAAACTGGGGTTTGTGCCGTAAGGCGCCCCAGTTTTTTTGTACCCGAAACAGCCGCGCCTGCCTGTCGGCAGACAGGTGCGAGCTTCGTCCAGGAGGACCGAATGAATCTTTCCACCCACATGTCCCAGGTCGCCGTTCGTCGTAATCATCACGGGATGCCGACGTTCGTGCACGGCCTGCGTGATCAGGTTCGCAACTTCCTGCGTACGGGCACCCTCACGGGTACCTTCTACGTCGGCGCGGTCGAACTCTCGAAAGAGATGATCGACGTTCTGCGTCGCTTCGGCGAGCAGGATCCGATCGCCCTCTCGGAGGAAGCGATCAGCGCACGTGAGGAAGGGTTCATGCGGACGCTTCCGGTCATCGCAACGGTGGTGCTGTCGGGTCTCCCGAATAAGCAGCTGTTTCGCCAGACGTTCGATCGCGTGATCAAGATCCCTCGGGACTTGGTCCAGTTCGTTGAGATCTGCAAGTCGGGAGCAATCCAGGGCGTGCACGGTTTCGGTGGCTGCCGCACGGATGCGGCGCGTGCATGGATCGAATCCATGAGCGAGTTCCATGCGGTTAAGGGCGCAAGCTCGAAGACGATGGCCTTGCGTGACGCGGTGCGCTTGTCGCACCCGAAGCCGCGCGACGAAAAGTCGCGTGAGCTCCTCGGCTGGCTTTCGGGCCATGTCCAAGGCAAGAAGGTTTTCGCGAACCCGATGGTGGTCGCACTCGAAGCGCTCAAGCGCACGAGTGATCCGGTCGAACAGGCTGAGCTCATCCGGCGAGCCCGTCTGCCTTACGAGGTTGTGACGGTCGCAGTGTCGAATCCGAGCCGTGAGGTTTGGGTGGAACTCCTGCGCAACGCTCCGGCGTTGAACTTGCTCATGAACCTGATGACGTTCACGCGTCACGGAGTCTTCTCCGATCAGGAAAACATCACGATCGCGTGCGAGAAACTGTCTCGCCCGGACGCTCTTCGTTCGGCTCGCGTCCTTCCGTTCCAGTGCTATCGCGCTTGGAAGATGTACTCGCAACAGTCGGACGCAGATCCTCGGATCCTGGCCGCACTGTCGGATGCGCTCGAGCACTCGGTTTCGAACATGCCGCTCTTCGGAGGTCGTGTGTGTCTCGCGCCGGATGTCTCCGGGTCCATGCAATCGTGTTTCACGAACGAGAAACGATCCATTTCGGCGGCGGAAGTCTCCGGAATCTTCGCGGCGGGCCTGCTCAAACAGTGTCCCAATGTGACGGTGCTTCCTTTCGAGGGGCACGTGGTCGATGTCTCGCTCAATCCGCGCGACGCTGTTCTCACGAACGCTCGCAAGATCTCGTCGCTCGGTGGCGGTTCGACTTCACTGTCGGCACCCGTGTCTCGTCTGCTTCAGACGCGTGACAAGGTCGATCTGTTCGTCGGCATCACCGACAACGAAGAATGGGTGGGTCGCGGGTTCCTTGAAACCTGGCGGCAGTACGTGCGTGAGGTGTCTCCGGACGCCAAAGCCGTCCTCATCACGGTCGTCCCGACGCTTCACTGCGCCGCTCCGGAATCTGAACCGGGGGTGTACTTCGTACATGGGTGGTCGGATGCCGTAATGCGTTACGTGTCGGAAATCGGTGGAGTCTCGCTGCAAAGCGCGGATGAAGCTGAGGACGACGCGGAAGCGTAATCAGATACTCTCGGCGAAATTCATTTCGCCCTTTTCTTCGACACATCACAACTTCGTGGTGGATCGAAGATCTGATTCGTCTCGACACGTTTCGAGACTGGAGGTTCCCATGAGTCCTTTTACGGTGAAGCGGTGCGGCGTCATTCGTCACCTTTCGGTCGAGCGATCGACGGAGGTGCGAGTGGCCATGCCTCCCGCGCGGGCTCACCACCCGAAGGTTACCGTTCGCAGGAACGGTGAGATCGTCAGGACGGTTTACAGCCGCTGACGAGGTCGAAGGATCGCTCTTCTAACCAAAGAGCTTGGGGAAAATCGTTCCCGTAAAACGCCGTTGGAGTCACATGCCAAAAAATGTTGTGAGCCACTGAGGGAGCAGAACCTTATTCGAATCTTGTCGAAGCGCTTCACGCTTCGACCCTTATCTTCGACACATCACAACTTCGTGGTGGTTCGAACAACGGTGTTCGTCTCGACGTGATCGAGACCGGAGGTTCCTATGAGCAACCCTTGCGTCATCTGTGGTGGCGAAGTCGTCGATCTGAGCAACGCGCTCATCCTCCCGATTGGGGTGATGAACAAGAAGCTTGGTCGTCGGGCTGGGGTCGCTGACCTCACGCAATTTCTGCTCCATGCGGACTGCCGCCCGTTCCCGTATCTCGGTACGCTCGCAAGAGTGGCTGAGAACGAGGAGCGTGCGCGCAAGTCCCGTGAGTGGGAAGTGCGGCTCGCCAGGCGTCACGTGCGCAATCTCCCGAAGGATGCGGAAACGCAAATCCTGAACGGAGTGTGGCCGGTGTATCTGCCAAAGAAGGAATCGCTTCTCGCGCGCGAGCGTGGGAATGTGAAACCGGAAGGGGAGCCCGCGGAGAAATCCAACGGCGTCCCGAAAGGCGGAGAACCTGTCACGGCGTAACACGTCGACACACTAGCAACCCTTGGCCGAACATCTCGTTCGGCCCCTTGACTCTCGTCGCGAGGATCTCGCGTTGAGTGAGAGGAAACACAATTTATCCCGGGGAATTTTAAACGAAGATTTCCCACAAGCTTCGAATTTTTATGTAGACAACAACAGGAGGCTCCAATGGCTCGTCTTTTGAAAGGCAAACAACATGTCTTTGGTGTGGAGGAAGCTTATCGTGGGGATGATCAATATAAGCCCAATCTGGTTTTGTGTGTCGATAAAAAGATGCACATCCAAGAAGACGAGTACGGATCACCATACATTTCAGCTTGCGACGGTTCATGTGAGCCCAAGGATCTGGAGATCGATCTTGATGAGCCTGATGAGTACGGAAAGAAAAATCAACTCGCGAGAGCGGTTGATCACTTTTTGGAAACGGGACACGCATGTGGATTTTCCCGCAAAGGTGGATTCATCGATGCAGTGACAGATCTGGATGCGGAATGGGATGAGTAGAAATATTCTTGCCGATACCCGCTCGTTCTCCCGATGGCTGAGTGCATAGATGCGGTGAGCGCATCGAGGAGAATGAAGATGTCGAAGCGCTTTCTTTATGCGACGAGTTCCTGCAGTTATTGTGATGAGACGAATAAGTACTATTACGTCTTCCACGAAGACGGAAGTGTGATGATTGAGTATGAAGGATGCGGAGGATACGCTGGCAATCAGGCAAAAATTGACGGAACGAATGAAATTAGCGAAGTTGCGGTTGAGCGTCTCGAGAAACGTTTGCAAGAACTGTATGAGACGAGTCGAAATCTGCAAGAAGAGATTGGGGAATTTGAAATGTTTCTTGGACGCGAGAAGAATTTGGAGAATACTGGTGTGTCCATTGCTGATTATCCTCTCGACCAATTGGAAGCTGAAGTTTTGAGGAGAAAGACGGAATCGCAAGAGGGGATAGATGAGCTTGCGGCAGCGGGTTGGCAATGGTGTGAGATCGATACATATAAGAACGATGAGTCTGGTATTCGGCAAACGGGTTTTTATGTCTACATGTTTGCACCTGACATCGATCTGACGCCTCTGACCGATCTTGTCTTGCTTGAGAGAGTATACGGCGAACTTGAATCAGAATCACAAAAAAGATTCAATGAGTGGAGGGCATCGCTCCCAAAAAACAAATTCATTTGGCTCTTTTGGCGCAGAATTTAGAATTCTCGGCCGAGCACTCGGACTCGCTCGGCCCCTTTACTCTCGACACGATCAAAGCGATCCTGTTGAGTAAGAGGCTTTTTCGTCTCGTGCGTTCGAGACCGGAGGTTCCCATGACCGCAGTGATTTTTCGTACGTCGGATTCTGATTGCCTTGAGAAGCAGGATTTCTGTGACGGCAAGGTGCACTATTCACGTACTCCCGCCTCGTTCTTTGGTGAAAAGAAGAGCGTGCAAGCGGATGGTCCGTGCGACGGATCGTGCAAGCCGGAGTCGCGGATGTGTGATTTGCGTGCGTTGCTTGCAAAAGCGCAGCGTGATTCTCTCAAGAATGATGATGGTCGGATTCTTCCGACGGTCGTCGAACTTGACGAGACATTGTACGCGCTGTTTGCGACAGGTCAGCCGATCAAGGGTGTGACGTTTGCGTCTTTTTACGCCAAACGCAACAGCCAATCGGAGGATTACTGTCTCGGAACTCTGCATGTGCATTGGCACGAGAGTTACGATTGGCATCGTGAACGCACGCCCGTGACGTGTGCCACGCATACGCTCACGGCAGTTCCGTGTGATGGGTCGTGTCGCAAAACCACAAAACTTTCCGGCAGCGAAAAACGATCCTTGCGCAAGCAGGAACGTGATCGCAAAGTCTGGGAAGCAGAGTGGCGTGCGAAGTACGGCACACCGGCCTAGTCTTTTTTGCCTGACATTCGTGTTGGGCCTTTTACTATGATACGATCCAAATAGATCGTGTTATTGAGAAGTTTCTTTTAAAGCCTATATAACTTTTACCCACGGAGGATTAGATGAAGAAGAACAAGGAACTGCTCGAATCTCTGAAGGAGTCGCAGGCCGCGCGTCGGAAAGCCGAAATCGCGGGCGGGATCCGTACGGACGGACGGTTTGTTGGGAAGACGATTCCGAGCAAGCGGCGCAAGAAACGCGACAAAGACGCAGAGCGCGAACTGCGCAACTCTCCCGACCGCCACAGCTGTGAGCGGTCGGATTTTTTATGCGTGTGCAGCTTCGGGCTCCGGGCAATATTCCCCAAGATCTTTAAGAATCTGTTCCACACTCGGACGATTTTCAGGGTTTGAATCCGTCATCGCTTCTGCATAAAGCAATACCATCAAAAAAAGATCACTGTTTCGATCGTTGAGATAAGATTGCATGATCTCTAAAAGAGAAACACCCAATTCATACACCGCTTGTGGCTCACGTTTTTTTCTGTTTGGAACATCGATCGAATACTTCTTAAATGCATTACGAGATACAGATGCATATATTTCCGGAGGGTACATGTGATTTTTTGATGTATATGTTGAATCATCAGCATCCTCTTGTTTAACAAGCGTATCAAGATCAAACAATTCTCCACGGTTTGTTTTTTTATTGATGCCCAGATTATCGGTTGAAAGATCGGAGAACGCAAAGCCGTGCGAGACCAAAAAGTGCAACCCACGCACATTATCAAGAAATTGAAGCGCACTTCGTGAAAATGGCTGACGTTTGGTTTCTTTTAAACGATCTTTTATATGATCAATGGGGATTTCTTGCGATATTTGAAGGCCCGTTTTCTTATCTGATGCTCTGTGATGATAAGCAATAAATGGCGATCGAACATCAAGATCGTATAGCTCTTTAAGAGCTTTGAGATTTGCTTCATCGACAAAGGAACCAAGTTCTTTTACAACATGTCTTTCGCTAAGATGTCTAATGGGACGATGGGTTGTTTCCAACTGATCTCCTTGTTCATACCAAGCAATGTCCGAATGCGATTTTTGTAATTCACGCAAGATCGCCACTTTGATCGGTTTTAACGCCTCCACAATTTCTTCGCGTTCCAAAAGTGGTTCATCTGATGAGAAGGCAAATCGACTACGCCACTCTTGGTAGAGGTCTCCTTCATTAAAATAGTGCAAAATAACAGATGCCGCATGCGGATTTTCCCCTTTTTTGATCGCGCGATCTTTGATTTCCTGTGCGATGTTATTGGCCATTTCTCGAATTTCCTTGTGCGAAATTCCTTTTTCTTGTTTCAGTCGCTCTTCTGCTTTTTTAAACATCGGATCTTTTCTTTCCGTCCGATAAATGTGTGATGATTCCATATGGATGCAGTATACTGTCCCCATATGAATTTTTCGAGCACCCTCCTCATTCTTCCGCCAAACGACGCGGAAGCCATGCTTATCAAGAAACTTGCCGAGGTGATTTCGCTTCCGATGTTGTTGTCGACACAAAAGCATGGTGCATCTCTCGACGAGGAAAAAGATCTTGTGTCTCTCGTGAAAAAAACGAAATGTAAGCGTGTTGTGATTGTTGAGATGCCGGGGGAGAAGACGGAGGCGAAGTTGCGTAAGCTCGGGGTCGAGCTGATCATCATCGATCATCACAATTACACCGGACTCGATCGCGCACGCAACTCAAAAACGGGACGACTCCTTCCGTCTTCGCTTGAGCAATTTTTGAAATTGTTTAAGCTGACCGATGCGAAGTTGAACGCGCTGAAATTCGATCCGCGTCTTGTGCTTGGAATCGGCATCATGGACAAAGGATATATTTGGGCGCTGCAAGATGCGAAGTATACAAAGAAACAAATCGAGAAAGTGGTTGCGTTTCGCGATGAGCTTGTAAAGCCACTGCAGAATCCGAAGACGGAGGCGAAAAAAGATCGTGCGGTTGCGGCGGCTTGGGCAAAGCGTGTGGAGTGGAATGGATATTTTATTGTCGAGACGCGTGCGGACGTGCAATTGCGTCCGAGACTCTCGCGCGTTGTTGCGATGAAGTTCGGCAAGCCGACGTCACTCATTATCATCGAGCACAAACGCAAATTGATTTACGTGCAAGAATCAAAATACGCCATGAAACTGTTCAAAGCGTTCGGCGGGTTCACATTTGGCATGGATCACAATTGGGGGTATCGTAATGAGCCCGGCAAGAAGCGGGTTGGACTCAAAGAGGTAAAAGAGGTGCTCTATGCCTAAGCCTTGGAAACAATCTCGAGAGAGCTCGCGTGCCATCGACACGCCTGAGTCGATCGCAGAGTCCAAAATTTTTGGCGCGGAACTTTCGGGGAACGCGCCAAGCATCGACCTGCATGGTCTCGATACCGACGCCGGAGTTCACGACCTCGATATTTTTTTGCATTCTGCCTTCATGCGAGGGGAGGATGTGATCAAAGTGATCCATGGTCGCGGCACGGGAAAAATGCGCGAAGCGGTTCATGCGTTTTTGTCGAAGCAGAACATTGTCGAAACATTTCGGGATGGTCGAAGTGCGGCAGAAATTTCTGGAGTGACATACGTTGTCCTTCGGAAACGAGAATAAGAATCTATCACCCATAGCCTTGGCAACGGGTGGTTTTTTTGTTTGGCGCGAGTTTGCATTTTGCAGTACAATATCTCTACTATGTGGCATACCGGATCATTTCATAAACAGCACGAAACCGAATTCCTTGATGCGGCTTTACGACGTGTGACAAACACACCGGCTGTTTTTTTGTCTGCGGACGCGTTACTTGCGGGAGCATCTGCTGCGGAGCCTTTGATCGCGGAACTATTACAAACGCCACAAGACATTCGATATCACGCAGAAGGTCCGTTTGTGCATGCGCATGTGAAAGCAATGCTCTGCACGATCTACGCAATGCAAAAAGAAGAGTTGCACCTTGTCGACATCGAAGAACTACGTCGGCTGAAAGGGTATGAAGGAGAGATCGAAGAGCTTGAACTTGCGTTTAAAGAAAACATTGGGCTCTTCGAAGTGTTTGCGCTCATACATGACATTGCAAAATGGACGAGTATTGTTTTTTCCGCGCCGAAGGGATCAGAGGGCGACCGACTCGGATTCAATGCGCCACTTACGTACGAAATCACAACCGATGCAAAGCGTCGCGTCGAACTTCGAACGGCTTACACAGAACTCTTTCACGAGTTCGCGAAGGAGCATCCGAACGAGTCGGCACGCGCGCTGCAAAAACGATTTTATGAAACGTACGAGATCGACGTGCATTATCCACATCATGATACGCTCATTTATACGCCCGTTTATCAAGCGCTTCTCGATCGGTTCGTGGTCACACATCGGCTGACAGGACGTGATCGCAATTTACTCGAGGATCTCATTGCACATCACATGCAGTTTGGCATGGACTTTGCAGAAGTGAATCCGTCACACGTAAAGCGTTACTTGTATCTCGCAGACAAGCGCGGATATGACGCCGAGAATTATCTGCGATTATCGCAGGCCTGCATGTTTCTCGACATGGTTTGTGGTTCGGTTATGACGGTGAATGGTGAATCACATCATCGCGTCGTGCAGTTTGCAAATGCGCTCAAGTCGGAGCATGATTATGCTCCGGAGCGCAGAATCCAAAAGGAAATGGAGAGAAAGTCTCAAAAAACAAAAGAACGCAACCGTGTATTTCAACAGGTTGGATTAGATGGCATGGCACTTCTCGAATTGTTTAAAATGGAACCAGGCCCCAAGTTTGGAAAATTGTTGAAACAAATTCAGGAAGCGGTGATCGGAGAAGCAGAGATGCCTGTCCTTCCATCGTCACTTGAAGCAGAAGTAAATCGCCGTGTGAGCGCGTTTTATCAAAACACATTTAAGCACGGCATATGATTGCGATGATAGAGGGTGAAGTGA
Organism: Candidatus Uhrbacteria bacterium RIFCSPLOWO2_01_FULL_47_17; assembly: GCA_001791305.1. Taxonomy (GTDB): domain Bacteria; phylum Patescibacteriota; class Patescibacteriia; order UBA9934; family GWF2-40-263; genus XYB2-FULL-45-11. The sequence goes on along the minus strand of MGEI01000005.1, from coordinate 122,999 downwards.
TGTATCGGGGGAGCGGATTTGTGATTGTCCGATCGAATAACATTGGATACAAAATTTTTTTACCGGATCAGGTTGCGATGACACTTCGAGGAGTTGTCACGCTTTACACACATGAAGCGATTCGCGAGAGTGATCACGAACTATTTGGACTCACCACCATCGAAGCGCTTGAACTTTTTTGGAAACTCATTACAGTTTCAGGCGTTGGACCAAAGAGTGCGCAGCGGATTGTGTTTACTGAAGAGATTGAATCCGTAAAGAAAAAAATATCAAATGGTGATCTTGCCTTTCTCACAAGTGTTCCGGGAATTGGAAAAAAGACCGCGCAGAAAATCATTTTGGAATTGAAAGGTGTGCTTGTGGAAGAGGAAACCTCGAATGGTGGAGATGAGGATGCAATCAGTGCACTTCAAGCGCTTGGATATACAAGGAGAGATGCGGAGCAAATTTTATCGACGGTGGAAGGGGAGACGACGGAGGAGAGAATAAGAGCGGCGTTAAAAATGTTAGGAAAATGATATGCAGAAATTTTTCCGAATCTCCTATTTCATACGCTTGCTGGTGATTTTTGGTCTTGGGTACGGAATCGTTTCTTTCGTTCCTCTTTTTTCTCTCGGAAAAATTCCGTCTGTTGCGAATCCTCTTAACGGACTCATTCTTTTTGTTTTTCTTTCAGGTTTTTTGATTAATCAGACCATGAGTCGAAACAAAACATTGCATGTAAGTATTACGCTTGAGCTTTCTCGTACAAGAAGAATTATGCATTTGATCGAAAACATCGAAGCAAATGCTCGTTGGAAAAAAGAAGTTAAAAAATCCCTGATCGCGTATTTGCAATCGATTGGTGCACATGATTTTGCAACCTATCACACATCAGATGCGTCATTTCGTGATCTGACACATGAAATTTACACGTTTGTTCCAAAGACAAAAAAAGACGAAATGCTTTATGAAGAATTGCTTTTTATTACAAGAGAAATTGCGTTTCAACGACAAGAATTAACACACGGATTATCTTCTCCCATCTCACCGTACACATGGATCGTCTTTTGTCTCGTTGGTGTTATTGCTATCGTGTTAATTCTTCTGATCAGAGACGAAAGTCTTCTTGCCATGTGGTATGTCTTTTTTGTCACCGTGATTATTTTTCTTATTGCAGATTTATTGATTGAATTGAATGTTCTCACGAAGTCGAAGCGACGTGCGTATCAGAAAATGTATGTTGAAAACAGTAAACGAATTGCCAAAGAATAAGTGGGACGCATTTGTCCAAAAACACGGCCCGCGCTCGGGTCGATTTTTGCAATCGTTTGCATGGGGTGAGTTTCAGAAGTCTGTTGGAGAAAAAGTCGATCGTGTTGCGTGGATGTCGGAAACGGATGATGTGGATGCAGTCGCACAAGTGATTCGGAAAACGATCCCGCATTTTGGAACGTATGCGTATGTTCCACGCGGGCCGATCGGAGCAGCTTCGATCGTGGATATATCCGAAATTACACGCAATGATTTGTTCCTCCGCATCGAATCACCAACAGAGCGGGATCAAAAGACTTCACCCAAAACAAGAAAAAAAACAAATTCAATCCAACCTGCCCACACGCTCATTACCAATCTTTCTCTTTCGTCCGATGAACTTCTTGCAAACATGCACGAGAAGACGCGGTACAACATTCGTCTTGCGGAGAAAAAAGGTGTTGTGATCGAGATGCGTACTGCATCGATCGACGAGGTTTGGCCCGTGTTTGAAGCAACCGCATCACGCGACGCATTTCGATTACATGGCAAAGAATATTATCGAAAGATGATCGAAAATGGAGTCGCATTTCTTGCCATCGCAAAACATGAGAATGATATCCTCGCCGCCAACATCATGATCGATTTTGGTGACACACGGACGTATCTTCATGGCGCGTCTTCGAATGTGAAACGAAATTTGATGGCACCGTATTTGCTGCATTGGGAATTAATGAAGGATGCGAAGTCTCGAGGAATGACTTCGTATGACTGGTGGGGCGTTACACAGATCGACGCGCCCGCGGGTCACCCATGGTCGGGAATCTCCAGATTCAAACGAGGATTCGGTGGGGAAGAGGTGTCGTATCCGGATGCGGTGGATGTTGTGTTGAAGCCGATGCGATATGCCGCGTACCGATTTGCACGTAGTCTTCGAAGAAAATTGCGATAGAAAGAAGTCTCTCGACTTCTTTTTTGTTTTGGGATAAAGTCCTCGCTCGTCACAATGACGAGAAAAAGTAGGAGTTCCCATGTCCCAGATGCAAGTTGTTTACGTTCCGCACACGCCACCCGAGACATTCTCGAAAAGCATTTTTCTTGCCGGCCCTTCGCCGCGCGATCCGTCGCACTACGATTGGCGACCGGATGCGCTTGCGCTTCTCGAAGCTCTCGGATACGACGGTGTTGTATTCGTTCCGCTTCCGAAAGAGAAAGGGGATTGGCGCCATGGATTTGATGCGCAGGTGGATTGGGAAAAAAAGTACCTCGATATGTGCGACGTGATCGTCTTCTGGGTTCCGCGCGACATGACGTCGCTCCCGGCGCTCACGACGAACATTGAATACGGCATGTACCTGGAATCCGGAAAAGTCGTTCTCGGCTATCCGGAAAGTGCACCGAGCATGCGGTACATGGCTATGCACGCGGACATGCAATTCATTCCGCGTTTCCATGATCTGCGCGAAACGCTCGCGTGCGCCGTTGAACGCATTGGTGCGGGCGCTTCTCGAACCGGTGGTGAACGCGATGTTCCGCTGCATATGTGGAAGAGCAAACAGTTTCAGGCGTGGATCACGGCGCAGAAAGCGGCCGGGAATCGTCTGGATGGTGCACGAGTTCTTTTTACATTTTACGTCGGGCCAAAGAAACAATTTCTGTTTTCGTATGCGCTTCGTGTGAATGTGTATATTGCGAGTGAAGATCGCAACAAAACAAACGAAATCATTTTGTCACGACCAGATGTTTCCGCGATTGTCGCGTTTCATCGTGTGTCAGAAAACATTCTCGATACAGAAATCGTGATCGTGCGTGAGTTTCGTTCCACAGCATCATTGGGTGACTGTTTCATTCGAGAAGTCCCCGGCGGTTCGTCGTGGAAACCGAGCGAGGATCCGTTTACAACCGGTGCACATGAGTTGTCCGAAGAGACGGGATTTTCGGTTGCGCCCAGTCGCTTGAAATATCTCGGTGCGCGCCAAGTCGCAGGAACATTCTCGACACACTGCGCACACGTCCTTATGTGCGAGTTCGATGCCGAAGAGATTTCTCTCATGCGCAAGCAAGAGGGAGTCGCGCACGGTGTCGAAACAGACTCCGAACGCACATACGTTGAAATCTACACGGTTCGAGAACTGCTCGAAAAACAGCTCACGGACTGGGCGAACCTTGGCATGATTCTCACCGCACTCCTTTCAGAGTAAGACTCAAGGAAGCCGAAATGGCTTCTTTTTTTGTTGGATAAAAAAACGACCCGAGTGGTGGGTCGAACGAATTTCAGGTTTCTGTGTTTGGCCACAGATGCGAAGCGGCTGTGAAACAGAGACCTGCAGGAGCGAGTGGAATGAGGAGAACGCCAAAGATGAGGCCACCGTAAAGCATTTCGCTCAGCGTATTGATCGCTTTCTGCGCATCTGCGCTTTCTGATTCCTCGTCGACATCGATGTGCATGTCATCATCATCTGGAAGTTGCTTTGCAACAAGCATTGCCACAGGCAGAGAGATGACCATGAATGGCAATCCACAGACACCCACAGCAACGCCAAGCGTTCCAACACTCACGCTTCCTACAACGCGCAGTGCGTTTACGATTTTCTTCATGAGGCCTCCGAAAAGAATTCAGAATCGTAGGGCAACAGATATGATTGCTCACGCAGGAATTCTCCTGCTTTCACACACAGCATTCCGAAGCCGATTGTGATCGCTCCGGGGAGGCTCGCGAGAATGGAGACAAACCCAAGAGTTACGATCGTGGAAAGTTCTACGAGCATGAGTTTGGTTTCCGGACCTTCCTCTGCGCGTTCGTACAAAAGGCAAAACCAAATGACGAGCAACCCAAGGACGAGGGCTGAAGGAACACAGACGATGCCGAGAAGAAAAAACGGAACACTGATCGCAAAAAGAGCAAAGGCTGCTATCTGATACAAAAATTGCAAGGATCGCAATTTCACCTTTTTCATTTCGCACCTCCCAACAGGATCGTAGCGCGACGGCGGGGATTGTCAATGATTTCTCTGAATTCCTTGACCAACCCCATCTTTTCTGACACACTCCCCAGTCGGACAAAGTGTTCGATGTGCTCATTTACAAGAGGTCCCATGCTCAAAAAACTTCTCGTTTGTTGGCGAACGATTTGCATATACATCCCATTTCTGCGCCCACTTCTTGGATTTCCCACGCTTGTGGTGTTCATTCGCCACGCGCAGTCAAAGAACAACAAGGCCTATGCGGGTAAGTTGTTTTTGGAACGCCATGATCAGATTGCCGCAGAGGATCGATATCCCGATCATCGGATTCCTCTTTCCAAAGAAGGGGAGCAGCAAGCGCTGCACAGCGGTCCGTTTTTGCGCATGAAGTTTGGGCAACCAGATGCGTGTATTCACTCGGGGCATTTGCGGACACGACAGACACTCAGAGGAATTATGGGTGCGTACGGAGACGTACATGTTCCCGTACTCGAAGATCGTCGATGGCGTGAACGAGAAGCGGGACATACGTACCTGATGCCACGTCCTGACGTGGAGCAGAATTTTCCGTATCAGCAGCCCTACTGGGATTTGGTCGGCGACTACTACGCACGTCCAGCTGGCGGCGAAAGTCTCGCCGATGTTCTCGAGAAGCGACTCGTCGCCGCCTTCGCGGATCTGTACAAACGATTCGCCGGCAAGCGCGTGTTCATCTTCACACACGGCCGTGTAATCCAGTGCGCACGAGCGTATCTCGATGAACTCAGCTTGGAAATGATCGAAGGTTACCTGAAAACAAAAGAAGACGACCCCAAGAATTGCGCAATCATGGTCTATCGCTATTCACCCAAACTTGGCAAACTTGTCCTTCACGAGTATAACACCGTTTGCTGGCAACAAGACTCACTTTTCATCACAGATTTTTGATCTGTGATTTTTTATTGAAAATGCACACGAATAAATCGTGTGCATTTTACTTACTTCTTCACCGTTCCTTTTCCGCTTGCAAATTCGTCTGTCACCAAATTCGTTGTGAGCGGATCGGCGGTCTTTGTAATCGTTTGTGAAGTGACCGTGTCTTTTGCGGTGAATGATGTTCCGCTTGTGAGCGGCATCGAGGTTCCGACGTCAGATTCTGTTGGTTTGATCCAGACATCAAACCAGGCGCCAGCGTGTGTGATGGATTTTGGCAGTTTTGGGATTGTCCAAGTGATCGTGTCGTTTTTGTAAGCGATCGAACCAATGTCTGTCAGACTTTTATTCATCCACATGACGTTTGCGGGAATCGTGGTTGTGACCGTCACACCCGACAGGTCATGTAAGGTGTTCGAGATGTTCCAATACACACGGTACGTTGTTTGTTTCCCAACCGTTGGAGGAAGGGGTCCGGATCCAACAGGAGTGCCGTCTTCCGTGAAGTATCGCGCTTCACTTGTGAATCCGACTTGTGAGTTGATGGAGATGAGGATCGGAGTTGCCGAGATCGTGCGCGCGCCGCCAGATTCTCCGAGTGATCCAATGCGCACGGTGAGCGTCATGGTGAAGTGATCGGTCGTTCCTGATTCGGTTGAAAGGGGAAGGGTGAAATCCAGGATGCCGGAATCATTTGGTTTCATGAGTCTCAGTTTATCAAGCGTGGATTTATCCCACACAATTTGATTGCCCGTGCGTTTTCCACTTTTCAATTCTGCACGTGCCCAATCGATCGGGAGTTTACCTGTGCCATCAAGGGCAAGCGTGAACGAAACATCTTGCGCGCTTGTTTTTGCTTGGTTCACATAATCGATGGATCCACGAAGCGTCTTTCCCGGATCAACGGTCTGATTGGTATTTGATCCATTCACGATCAAGTGAAACGCAATCGAGCCGCCTTGCATCTTTGTGACAACGCTCGCCTCTTTTTGTTTGAGGTACACATCGTCCGACACGAACCCGACCGTCGCGCTCATGTTTTGGTCTCCGGTTGCAGATGCGGTGTACGAACCTTTGACGCTAAACGTTTTTGGTTGGTTTGGTGGAAGGATTGATAGATTCCACTCATGCTTTCCGCTTTCAAACGCCGGATCTGTTCCGCTTATGGTGAAGTTTTGAGGAATGTTTGGGATGACGCGGATATTTTCAACCGGTTCTTTTTGCGTATGACCAACCGTAATAACGTACTGCACTTCATCACCTGGAAGCGCTTGATCGGGGCCATTCAGTGTCATTTGCAAAACAGAATCTGCAACGTTTACATCAAGCGTTTGAATGCTTTGAAACGATGAGTTGAAGTTTGCGGGTTTGTAGGTGAAGAGCGCTTGGAGTTTGTGTTTGGACGGAACTTCCGCAAGAAACATTCCATTTACGGTAATCACGCCATCTGATTTTGGGGTGAGCGATCCAATCGTCCAGACGTTTTTATCGTTTGCTTCTGGAGTTGTGGAGCGTATGTGAAAGTCTGGAGGAAGTTTGGCGGACAGTTCGAGGGCAGCCATCGGGACATCGCCTGCATTTTCATAACGAATGTTGTACGAGACGAGCTCGCCCGCCTTCACCTCCGTTGGTCCTTCGATCTTTACCGATAATGAATTTTGTTTTTCAAAAAAACCATTCGAGAAGAAAAAGAATCCAGACCACGCGACCGCAGAGAGAACAAGCAGAAGCACGATGCCTCGGACTAAAAATCGGTGCAAGCCCGATTTTTTGCGCGCCGAAAATCGGCTCATGTCCGGAATCGATCCGTCCGTCCGTTCATAGATGGCACGCAGATCTTTACGAACATCTCGCGGAGTTATTTTTGGTTTGTGCGGTCGGTTGTCTGTCATAAGGTTGGTTCAAACAATGCGCTGAAAAAGGCGTCTTCGGTGTTTTCAAATTTTGTTTGTGTGAGATTATTCGAACTCCAAAGTGTTTTCATCGTGTCTGGAACATCGACGCGAACGGTTGTGGTTCGGTTATTTGCGCCAGATTGTTTTTGGAGAAGAAGGGAATAGCTTTCGCTTGCCATGATTCCAAGCCAGGATTTGATTTGCTCGGTTGTTTTGTTTTGCGTCACGAGATTCTCGAGGGTAAACGGAAGGGTATACGTAAATGTGGTTGTCGTCACAGTTCCCGGTTTTGTTTGCGTCCAGTTTCCAAAGACGGTTTTTCCATTTTCTTCGTAGATTTGCGTGCTGCTTTCTTTGTCGATCGTGTAGCTTGCATCCGCGAATTGGAGATCCGGATCGACGATCCAACTTGGATCTGGATCTTCAAAGAGGTTACCGCGAGGAATGGTGAATCCTGCGGCGTGCAAAAGTGTGCTTCCGTTTGGAACGTAGAGGCGTTGATAGTTCACGTTGTGCGCGCCCGTAAATGGATCCGATGGATCGCCCGTGTGTTTACGTGTGATCGTAACCGTGTTTGTGATCTGACCATTTTCCGTAATCTTGACGTTCACATCCACCTCTTCTTCAATCACCGCATCGGTTTTTCCTCCACCCAAATTTGTGTTCACGACGAGCAAATAATCTTTGTCGGTTTGTTTGAGATCTCCTCCCCATCCACGCGCGAGCACGGTTTTTTGCGCCCGTTCATCTGTGAAATAAAGTTGAATATCTTTGCTTGCGAGTCCTTTATTTAAATGATCCGCAAGCGTGAGGAATGTGTCCGGCGTTTCATTCAATGCTTTTTCGATGAGTTTTGGCGCAAGCGCGCCGATGAATGCTTTTGGTTTGTTTTGTGTTTTGTCGTATTCGAGCTCAACAATTTTTTGTGTTTCTGTAATAAAATTTTTCTGATCGATTGTTCGTCCGTACTCTGGCATGTCGACGGGGCCAAGGAGTCCGATGAGATCCTCGATATAGTTCGCATTCACCGCAATCACGCCGTCGACTTCCGATCCTCGCGAATTTTTGTAGAAGGAAATAATGTGCCGTGCGCTTGTGCGAAAATCCGGAAACCAGTTTGCATCTTGAAATTCCCATTTTGCGGAAAGCAGCTGAAGCGGCCACGGCGACACGAACGATTGTTTTTGTTGCCCTTGCAAATCATAGGATCCGCCGCCTGGAATTTTGAGTTCTTCCATCACACCATTGTGCACTTTCATTTCTGCATAGCTTCCCATAAATCCGCCGGTTGGACGAAGCTCGGTGTTGTTTTGGAATACGAGGAGATAGTGCTTTGTTTCGTTTGTTCCCAAAATGGCAGAGAGGGCATCAGACAGTGAGAGAAAATCTTTTGTGGAGGAAACGAGGGCCGGAAGAGCCGAGGCTAATTGTGTATAGGTTTCACGATGCGCGTCATCGATCGCGCGGACATCCACATCTTTCATCGCTTTTTGTGCGGCAACAAGGTGGGGAAGGGCGGAGTTGAGGTACAAACTCAGAATTTCAAGACGTGAGGATGGAGTTGGACGAACTTCGGTGTGCATAGCGCTGAATCCATCGGCAATGCGCGAGCCGGCAATGGAAAGTTCAGATCCGATTTTGAGAAGGGCGGTGTTTGTTTTGATCGATGCTTGTGTTGGGGTGAGTGCAGCAAGGAGAAGGGAAACGCCTGTTCCGAGCGAATCAATGTTCTCTTTTGCTTTTCCAAATTCAAGACTTGCGGCGGCAAAATGCGCGCCCGCTTCGTCAGGATTCGAAACCAAATTTGCTCCGGCCGCATTTTTTAAACTCTGCAGAGCTTGCGCACCATTTGAAGCCGCACCCGTTTTTGCATCACGCAAACGATTGATCACTTGCATGGCATGCAGCGGAAGCACAAACGCAAACGACAAAACAACAAACACGCCAATCGCACGCTGCCAACCGGATGGCATGACAAGGAATTCAAACGACGGGAGCCAAGAACGTTTTGGTTTTTCGTCGATGACTTCTGGTATATCCTCGAGGTCAAACAACGATTCCAGATTTATATACTCGACTTCCTGACTTCCTGACTTCTCGACTTCTTTTTCTTCTTCTTCCGGCAAATCAAAATACGCCAAAATATTTTCCG
>MGEI01000005.1:110790-113735 GCA_001791305.1 Candidatus Uhrbacteria bacterium RIFCSPLOWO2_01_FULL_47_17 | reverse complement strand
ATTCGAATCGAATTGCCCTTGTAATTCGTGAAACGAAAGTTCGAGATCCTGCGATGTGTCTTCCATCTGTTCCAGAACTTCCTCGACCCGTTCCAGTTCTTTCAGTCCTTCCGCAAGAAAATTCAACTGAACATTCACGTTTGGTTCCTCCGCCAAAATAGACTCCGGAGACGGGACGTGTGGGCGCAATTCAAGGATGAATGGCGATAGGCTTTGAGATTCATAGAGTCGAACCGCTGGATTCTCGGAACTGTTTGTTGAGACCGCACGGAAGTTCTCCGGGATCGCTTCGTCGAAACGAAGGGTCTCATCGAGAATTGATCTTCGACGCACCGCGTTTCTGAGGGCGCGCTCAAAAGACACGCGAGAAAAATTTTTTCGCGGTTCGGGTTGTTTTTCAAATTGTTTAAGAACCTTTTTTGCCACACGATTCGTAAATGGTTTGAATGGCGAGAGCCATTTTTTGCCAGGAGTATTTTTTTGTTTGAGCGTACCCTTTTTGGATGAGCTGTTCGCGTTTTTCGGGTGAGACCAAGAGGTCGGATAGGACCGATGCCAAATGACGAGCGTCATTTGGGGGGAAGAACACGGCGGCGTCGCCCAGGACTTCCCGCAAAGCGGGAATGTCCGACGCCGCAACCGGAATGCCCATGCTCATCGCCTCAAGCGGCGGAAGGCCAAAGCCTTCCACACGCGATGGGTACACATACACGAGGGCGTTTCGATACAGCTCTGCGAGCTCTACATCCGTCGGACCGTTCACAAACTCGACATTCGACATGCTGTGCTCCAACAACTTTTTATAAAACACACTCTCTTTCCCCGCCATCACGAGTTTCACCTCCGGATGCGTCTGCCGAAGAATCGCAAACGCTTCGAGTAACCGTTCAAGATTCTTATGAGGAAACGCATTCCCAACATACAGGAGATACAGCCCCCTCTCCCTTTGAGGGAGAGGGCGGGGGGAGAGGGATTCCTCTGTAAGCGTACTCACACCCTCATACACCACTTCAATCTTTTTTGAATCCACACCTTCGATGTGGTGCAAAATAGAATCCGCCGTCGCATGCGACACAGCAATCACTTTTTTTGCACGCGATACAGCGTGCGAAAGAACCAGTTTGTATCCCCAGTATTTTAGCGCAAAAATCGTTTGATGTCTTGTGGAAACTTTTGAAGAGAACGGCTCGTCGAGCAAGATGAGGTCATGAATGGTGACGACAAATGGTGTTCGAAGAAAAAGTGGGACATTCCAGTGTGGAAAATGGACGAGATCGAGATGCTCGCGATCGATAATATGTCCGAGCTTGAGCTGTTCTTCGAGTCCATACCAATGCACGTCCGCGAGGCGCTTCTCGAAGTTGGGATTCGTGATCACGCACGCGTCAAAGTTCTCTTTTTTCAAAAACAAAACATAGCGGTTCTTGTGGTCGACCGCTTGTAAATTTTTCACAAGCTCCTCGACATATCTCCCAAGACCGCCCCCACCCACCATGGGCCCGTACATGCGTGCATCAATGCCAATGTTCATGGGGAGATTATACCAGAAAGTGGGGAAGTTATGGAGTTATGAAGTTGTGGAGTGTTCGATTATGCAGTCTTTTGATTTTAAAAAAACTAATCTCTCTTCCTTCACTCCATAACTTCATAACTCCATAACTTTATTTTCCAACAAAAAACACCCATCCGGAAAGACCGTTTGGGTGCAGAACTTGAATATCTGTGAAATGAACTATCCGTAGGTGACGGTCACGTTGAATGTACCGCGATACTGCATGATCAGATCTCCGAACGCTTACTTCTGTGTCTGCGCAAAGAACGCCTTGGCTTCCGTTGCGACTTCTTCGTCCGTGACGAGCGCATCGATGTAGTCGGGGATCTGCATGTACATGATGTTGCCCATGACGGCCGGCATGCCTTGGATATAGTCATGAATGGCGAGTTGCAACTTCAGCACCACACCCATCGCAACTTTGTCCGATCCGGCATACTTGAGCAGCTCTGGATAGAAACGTTCTTACAGGTGGTTGTTGCTGTCCACCGCCAACAGACGTGAGCGCATTTCTTCTCTCGAAGGCAATTTGATGACTTTTCCCAACACAGCTTCCTCCATTGTTTGAACGAGTTTTCTCTCGACGATCACAACATGTGATCGATTTCTTTCTTGATTTCCACTCACGATCATTTCGTGAAGGGAAGAAAGAGCTCGACGCGATCCGGGGAAGGATGTTGTCGAGCAGGGTTGAAGAACGAAAGCCTACGCGCGCCACTTGATGCGGCGGAAGTTCTTCCAGGAGCGACCCTTGTTCGCGCGATTGATGTCATCGTACGCGTGGCGGATGTTCGAGCGGCGAGGGCGGAAGGTGAAAGGCTCGAAATCGGAATCGCGAGTGTCCACCTTGAGCGCCTGATGCGCGCGAAGCTCCTGGGTCGTCTTCATGTTACGAAAGCAGCTCATTGTCTCACCAGAGGAAAGGCGTGATTGCCTTTATCTCATGGGGTACCTCCTTGCGTTTAGAATTTTCGAACGTACTCCTTTGCCTTAATCCACGAGAAGATCTCGAGCATGAGGAGGATAAGCGCAGGCAAGGCCGAGAGGATTACACCCCTCATGTATTCATCCACCAGCCTCTCCGTGAGAATGATCGTGCGATACATCTCGAAGCCGGGCACATATTCCTGGATGAACACATATCGACTGACGTTTCCTCCGAAGCCGCCGAACCGCATGCTGATCATGGGAAGAGCGGCAAAGTACCAGACGCCGAACAGAACGCAGCACACGAGGTGCATGACGCGCCATCCGTTGACGGGTGCTTCTGTATTCCAAAACGATGCGTTCATGGTTTCTCCTGTGGCAAAACCTGAGAGCTCGACATGATTGTCGAAGGCTCAGGAAAAGCCCGGTCGTACAACGTTGGAACGTTGACGACCGGATGAGAGCT
>MGEI01000005.1:43721-110762 GCA_001791305.1 Candidatus Uhrbacteria bacterium RIFCSPLOWO2_01_FULL_47_17 | reverse complement strand
CGTCCGAAAACGTCCAGCACTGTTCCGCAAGCCGGTACTCTCCCGCAAAGAGATAGTACCAGTACATGATCGGATTGAATGCGAGGACGATCGGTACGACGATGATTGACAAGACGCCTTCCACCATGAACGGAAGACGCTTCTTTTTTTCATCGCGTACGATGATCGACCAGAGCGTCAGGGCGAGCAAGATTCCCATCTGGATGCCCCAGAAGATGAGGAACGCCTTCACACTCAAGGCGAAGAGTCCCAGTCCGAAAATCAGATATGTCGCCCACGTAAACCATTTGCTCAACGGCATTCTCCAGCCGACCCAACATTGGGCGGGCGTTTTCGAAAGGGGATCGAGTGAATTGACGGATGTGCACCGCGCGTTTATCGAGCTTTGTACTTCCTCAGACCGACCACCATCTGCGACCTTCGCAAATGACGGGCGGTATCGAGTCCCGGAACTGTGAAGCAACTGCGGGCAGACCTAGATGTCAAAAAGCGTATCTCTCATTCGCTACGCAAGCTAAGTGAGAGGGGAAGGTTGATCAGGCCGCGCGGCGATCAGGTTACCAGTTGGGACCACCCAGACGATGATCGATGTTCTGGAGTGCATCGTCCATCTTGGCCAACTCGAGCGCTTTCCTGGGATTGCGTTCACCCTTGTAACTCAAGGACGGACTCTTTCCACGCTTTGCCCGCCATTGAGCGTGTTCCACAACGAATGCGGCGGTCCACGGAAATGGCTTCGAAAATCGATCTCGATAGGGGTTCTTAGGCATGATTGTCTCCTTATGGTTGACCGAGATGCCTCCGGACGTCGAACGAAATTGCCGACGATTTCTGACCCTCATCGTCCACCACACAAATGTGATGTCCGAAGTCGAGTCCCGCAGCTGTGAAGCAACTGCGGGCAGACCCAGATGTCAAAGAGCAAAGTTCCGACGCGAAGTCGAGAACTACTGCGGCACCTCGTGCGTTCAGGTGTTGCCGTCGAGGATGCGAGCGATCAGGGAGTTGGTCAGTTCATTCGAGAGTAGACCCGGATAGGTACGCACGCGCGCGATTTGACTGCTCGCCCCGACGTCGATCGAATAGAGACCCGGAACGCCGATGACGCACTCGAAGTAGGATTGTTCCCGCAACGCGATCGTCAGGTGCGCAACATCCGTGACCGTCAGATGGCCGTGATGTTCGTGCACGAAACTGGCAATCGCCTCGATCGCCTTGAGGACACAAATTTTGGTGAGCATTTCAATTTCCTCTTGCTCCGCGTACATCACGCCGAGCGATCTTACTCTGCTTCGCGCACCACACATCCGCCTATCGGAGGTGATGTTCGAAGTCGAGTCCCCGTAGTACAACCTCGGAAGGTTGACTACGGGGCAAGTCGAAAGTGTTTCAAAGAGCGAGTCTCTCATTCGCGCGAGGCGAGGGAGAGGGATGTTGTAAAGGAACTAGACTTCGACCGTGTACAGGCCGAACCGGAACTTGGCGCTCGCGATTTCCTCGGCCGTGTACTCGTGCCGTCCCTCGAGGCGAGGGAGTCCCGAGACTCCCATTACCAAGAGGCGGTCTCCCTTCACAAGTGCTACGATGGGGGCGCGCTCGGGAATCGGGACGTTGATCCCGAATCGCTCGCGCATGACATTAATCGTCAGAGCGTGCGAAGGGTTCAGGCACGCAACTAAGCCTTCCTCGCTCGCGATGATCTCGCAAGCCTCATCTGTCGTGAGACTGTTCCGGCGGATGTTGATCACACCCTCCGGAAACATATTGTCCGCAATTCCGAACCCGAAGTAGGTTTTACGCATCATTGCCTCCATTGGTTGGCCCGTGTGCCCACGGACGACGTGCGAAACTGCTCGTCGATTTCTTTCCTCTCATCGTCCACCACCCAAGTGTGATGTTCGAAGTCGAGTCCCGCAGCTGTGAAGCAGCTGCGGGCAGACTTTTGTGTCAAAGAGCTTGGTCTCTCATTCGCTGCGCAAGCTAAGTGAGAGTGGCGTTTAGATCTAGGGACTTTCGTTCCAGTCGAAATTCATGTCGTCGACCTTGATCGAATTCCTGTAGCAGCAGCCACCGGTATTTTCGATTTTGAGTTCGGTGTGATCGAGGAATTCGATGACGACGTTGGCGTCATCATCGACATAGAGCCGAACGATGGTTTTGCCAGCGTGTTGCTCGTTGAGCCGAAGGTTCTGCTGCGCGATCTTTTTTACGAACTGTTCGTGTGACATGTTTACACGTCTTCCTTCTGCTCCGCGTAATCGCCGAGCGTTGTGTTGTTGATTGAACTACGCAGCAGCCGGCGCGGTGACGGCTTCGAGAATGCGGTCGAAAACTTCGGTCGCATTTGCCTCGTTGGCCATCGGCGTCGGATCGTACACGTGTGCCCAATGCGACCAGCGAAGCACGCGGTATCCGCCTTTGCGCAGTGAGACGCGAAACGAAGCGGCCCGACCGATGTTGATTTCGAACCCTTCAGGATCGTCCTCGAACACCGGTTCGAACTCCTTGAGGAGTCGATCCACATCGTTCCAGTAAGCTCGGTTGTGATCTCGATCGATCGCCCGAATCTTTTCGAGAGCTTGCCTGGCATTCATCTTTTTCTTCCTCCGTTGTTGACCCTCATCGCGCACCACATCCGTCTATCGGAAGTGATGTTCGAAGTCGAGTCCCGCAGCTGTGAAGCAGCTGCGGGCAGACCTTTGTTTCAAAGAGCGAGTCTCTCATTCGCGCGAGGCTAAGTGAGAGGGATGTTGTTGAAGGAACTAGGCCGCGTGCCGGTAGACCTTGGCGCCGCTGTCGAAGTGCTGCTCCAACACGTCGATCCGATCGAGATCGGGCTTGGTGTCGAGCTTGAGGCACCACTTGCCCTTGTCGTAGCGACGCTCGAGTTCTTTGAATGCGTCCATTTCCGCTTCGAGCGCCGCGTCCCAACGGGCAGCGGCGAGTTCGAGCTCATTCTCACGCTCCATTTCGCGAGCGATGTACATGGCGTGTTCGTGCCGTTCCTGCTCGTCTTCGCGCTGTTGCACGAGGTACGTCGCGCACGTCTCTTCGCCGATCGTCCACGGGACGTGAACGGTCGGCTCGTGGCGGTTCCACTGCCTGTTCGCCGTGCGGTTCGAGTTCTTCCAGGTGAAGCTGTTGTGCGCCTTGTTGATGAAGTACCGGATGAGGCACCGACTGGCGTAGCGCTTCTTGAGCGCTGCGATCTTGTCCTCGCCGTCGGGGTTCGACTCGAGGTACAGGTCGCTGCGCTGTTCGCGCGTCCGCTTCGGCTTGTCGCGCTGTACGTCGGCGATCATCTTCACGGCCTCCGCATAGCTCATCCGGAACATCCACTGCAGCTCCGTGATTTTCGTGTTCATGTTCATCTGGGCGTTCAACTTGCGGTTCTTGCGCAGCGATTGCCGCACGCCGTAGTTCACGTTGTCGTCGATTTCCATGTCGTCCTCACGATCTGTCCAGGGGACTTCGAAGGCGTCCTCGCGGACAGGCTTCCTCGAGTCGTGAATGGGATTCGACTTTGACTTTCCGAAATGGAACATGCTTTTCCTTGTTGCCGACCCAAACTTGGGCGGGCGGTTGTTGTGCAAACCTCGCGGGGTCAGGGGACCCCGCCTATAACACAGAACCAGACTCTGCTCCGCGCACCACACATCCGGCGATCGGAGGTGATGAACGAAGTCGAGTCCGCCAACAGTGAAGCTGTTGGCGGCAAGTCGAAATTGTTTCAAAGAGCGAAGTTCCGACGCGAAGTCGAGAACTACTGCGACACATCGTGCGTCCAGGCGTTGCCGTCGAGGATGCGAGCGATCAGGGAGTCGGTCAGTTCGTTCGAGTGCACACCCTGATAAATACGCACGCGCACGATCTGCTTGGTCGTCCCGGCGTCGATCGAGTAGAGACCCGGAACGCCGATGACGCACTCGAAGTGCGACTGTTCCCGCAACGCAAGCGTCAGCCGCGCAACGTCTTGGACCATCAAATGTCCATGATGTTCATGCACGAAATCGGCAATCGCTTCAATTGCCTTGAAGACACATTCCTTGGTGACCATTTCAATTTCCTCTTGCTCCGCGAATTCGCCGAGCGTGTGTGCTTCCTCAGACCGACCACCATGTGCGACATTCGCAAATGACGGGCGGTGTCGAGTCCCGCAGCTGTGAAGCAGCTGCGGGCAGGTCGAGAATGTGTCAAAGAGCGAGTCTCTCATTCGCTGCGCAAGCTAAGTGAGAGGGAAAAATTAATTGCCGGTGTAGATGACGTGTCCGTCATTGACCTGCTCGTCGTAGCTAAGGTAGGTCGTTGACTCTCCAACGGACTCGATATGCGTGAACATGTAGCCCACGCCCATCAAGATCGAAAAGGCGACGATCGACGTCCAGACGAATGCGATGACCGCCTGATGTTCCGTCGTCCTCCGCGGGATACCCTTCCACGTCAGATCCGCCGCTTGGCTTTTGATATTCTCTGAGACAAGATTCGCAATCACAGTGGAAACCATGAATGCAACCACAATGAAAATGATCCAACCCATTTGATTTTTTCCTCACCGCACTTTGTGCAGCTTTGTTATTCGACCTGTTAACAGAAAAACCGATGTTCAAATACTTCACGAGAAATACTCAAACATCGGTTTTGGAAAAGTAGAAGTTGGTAGTTGGTAGTTTGAAGTTAGGGTTTTCGGAACCTTTTCCGACCTAACTACGAACTTCTAACTACTTTCCTTGCTATCTTCGAGTGGGACTGGATAGCACAGCTCTCTCCCCATTAGGTTGTGAAGGACACAGCGACTTTTTGACTTTTAACCTCCTCACTATACCACTTTTTTGGGATTTTGTCAAGAGTGGAGCGCAGTAAATTTACTCATTTTAGCGAAAATGTGGAAATGGCGGAGAGGGCGGAAAGGGTTGAAAAGGAAGGAAGATGGATAGCTAACGAACACTCTAGAAAAATACGATAATTTCATGTTAAACTAACTTATATGTCCACACTTTCCATTTCACTCACTCCACAACTTGAAGCCTTTATCGACTCTATGGTGGAATCTGGTCGTTTTGAAAATAGAGTCGCTGTTGTGTTACATGCTTTGAAGAAGATGTATGAGCATGAATTGATCGAGAATGTTAAGAAATCCACCAATTAATTGGTGGATTTCTTAAATACTTCAAGCGTCTGTTCCGCCGCCTTTTCCCAAGTGAACTCCGCTGCGCGCTCGAGGCCGCCTTTTTTGAGCTGTTCATGGAGGGGTTGGAGCGGAATGACGCCTTTTAAGGCGTCGGCGATGTCTTGGATGTTAAATGGATCGACGTGGAGTGCGCTTGTGCCCGTCACTTCCGGCATACTCGAGATGTTACTCGTGATTACAGGAACTCCACACGCCATTGCTTCAAGGATCGGTAATCCGAAGCCTTCATAGAATGATGGCCAGAGGAAAACGCTGGCCGATCGGTAAACGGCCGGCAGATCGCGCGGATTGATGTACTCGAGATTATGCACCCAACCTTGCGTGTCTCGCTTCCAAAGTCTGCGGCGAATGCTGTGCGATTTCCAACCCCACTTACCGACGAGGACGAGGTGAAGATCGTCGTGTGTCATTTCGCGATAACGTTTCATTCCTTCAATGATCGACAAAACATTTTTTCGCGGTTCGATCGTTCCTACGAATAGAGCGTAGCGTCTTGGAAGTTTGAGTTTCGAACGAACGCCGTGGTCGTGTGCTTCCATTTTTGGATGAAAGTTCGAAGCGACACCGTGCGGAATGGTTGTGATCTCGTCTGGGGATTTGTGAAAGACACGCGCGACATCGTTCTTTGTCGTTGTCGATGGTGTGATGATCGCATGCGCGCGGCCGATGAGTTTGTGTGCGTCGAGAAGATGATGCCACGCACGCATTTTGTGTGAGAAAAATTCCGGAAAAAATTTCCACGAGACATCATGAACCGTAAGCACGGTTGGAATGGTTGTTGGAAGGACCGTGATGTTTATGTTCGGAAGAAACACGAGATCAATTTCATCTTTAACGAGCCAGTTGAGTGTGGGTTGTTTCATCAAAAGCAATTTCACATTCAAAAATTTGTTTGCGATGGGAACGTGCGTATGTTTTACAAACGATGGAAACACAAACGACGGGGAAGTGCGCGCGCGAAAGATCGCAAGCAGTTCCGGTGTCTCTCGTCCCGTCGTGAGCAAGACATATTCATGTTCTCTGTTATGGGTGGTGTCCCCAGACGCCGCCGAAGATTGTAATTCAAAAAGCGCGCCGAGGAGTTGAATGGTGTACTCTCCGACGCCGCTTTGTTCTGTTGTATTCAAATGTCTGCAATCAACGAGAATCCGCATAACGTTTTGTAATTTCCCTCATCTTCTCCACAAACTTTTCCTCATTAAACTTCTCCGCATGCGCTTTGATTTTGTGTGCATCGTACTTCGATGCATCGAATCGGATCAAATGATCCGCGAGTTCCTCCCACGATTGTTCATCGAAAAACTCTCCGCTCAGTCCCTCGACAACCGTCTCGACCGCGCCGCCCTTGCGATACGCAATCACGGGAGTTCCGCTCGCCATCGCCTCGACAGGTGTGATTCCAAAGTCTTCTTCTTGCGGATGAATAAACGCTTTTGCGTTTGCGTAGAGTTCGCGTTGTTCTTTTTCGGAAACACGACCGAGAAATTCGATATTCGACTTCGCACGCTTACGAAGTTCTTTCTCGACCGGGCCCGATCCAAAAATTTTGAGTGTGATACCTGTTTTGTTACACGCGTCCACGACCATGTCGAAACGTTTGTATGCGACTAATCGACCGCCGGTGAGAAAATACGTTTTTGGTTTTGGCGAAATGTGAAAGTTGTTCGTTGCAACCGGCGGATAAATCACCTCGGAATCGCGGCGATAATATTTTTTGATCCGATCGGAAACGGTTTGTGAGTTCGCTACAAAATGATCCACACGGTGCGCGGCGAGTTCATCCCACATGCGGAGTTTCGAGAGGACGGGCGGCAGCATTGCTTTCACAAAGTTCGGCACGCGCAATTCGCGAATGTAACTTTGCGTGTCGGTCCACAAATAGCGTGTCGGTGTGTGGCAATAACAAATATGAATCGCGCCTGGGCGTGTAATGATTCCTTTTGCAAATGCGCTCGTCGACGAAATCACAACATCGAATTCACGTAGATCGTAATGTTCGGTCGCGGTTGGCATGAGGCTGATGTACCACTGATACTTCTTCGTCGCGAGAGGGAAGCGTTGTAAAAATGACGTGCGAATATCTTTTCCCTTAAACGCCGGCATCTTTTTTTCATTAAAAAACAAAACAAAGGTCGGAGCCTCCGGCCATGTTTTTTGCAGAACCTCGAGAACCTTTTCGGCCCCACCATCCTGAACCAAGTAATCATGAACCAACGCGATTTTCATATCAGCCGCACTTTACCCGAAGCAGGAAAGATTGACAATTCATTCATTTTTAAATGAAGAACCAAAAACCAACGCAATTCTTGCGTTGGTTTTTTGATCCCGGGCCCATGACTCTCGCCATGGTGGACGCGACGAGATTCGCACAACAAACGAAGCGAGGGAAAAACAAAATTCGATTTTGGTTTTCCGAGCGAGTGCGGTTGTGTTGCCTGAAAGGCAAAACTCGTAACTGCGGGTGTCGAGCCAGCTGAGGTTGCCTTTACCTCCACGCGCCCATGATACCCAGGCTAAAAAAACAGAAAGACCCCACAGGATCAAGATTACTCTTGATGGCTGTGAGGTCTGATATCTGTTTCGACACCCGACTTGAAGGCGAACTTCAGCTGTGAATACATTTCACCAGAAAATTTTTGTTTTGTCAAGAGTCTGCCTGTGGATTAGTACGCCCCTTTTCGAAAAATCACTACAATCGGAGTCTTCAACAAAATATACAAATCCAACCACGGACTCCAGTGTTCGATGTAGTAGGTATCGAGTCGAACTTCCTCGTCGAAGTCGAGGTCTGCACGGCCGGAAATTTGGGCGAGGCCGGTGATGCCGGGTTTGATGGTGAGAACTTTTTTATGTTCCGGTTTATATTTTGCGACTTCTTCTGGCATGTGCGGGCGTGGGCCAACCAGACTCATTTTTCCTGTGAGGACGAGAAAGAATTCTGGAAGTTCATCGATCGAAAACTTGCGAATGAAATTGCCGACGCGCGTAATGCGTGGATCATTTGCGATTTTCACAACCGGCGCGCCTTTGCGCGTGTCTTTTTCGGACAGTTCGCGATAGCGCATGTTGTGCGTTCCGGGAACCATGGATCTGAATTTGAAATAGGGAAAGGGTTTGCCGCCTTGACCAATGCGCATCATGCGTTTGTTGTCGTCGAGGCGAGAAAAAAAGATGGGACCACGCGAATCGAGCTTGATCGCGAGCGCGGTGATGAGCATGATCGGCGACGTTAGGATGATGAGTACGAGGGCACCAATGATATCGAACAAGCGTTTGTAAATCGCTCCCCAACCATCGAGTGGCGTCTTTTGTACCTCGATCACCGGGATTCCCGAGAACATGTGAATGACCGATCGGCCGACGGCTGTGGCGAAGAGATCGGCAGAATATCGGAATCCGAGATGTTCGACATCGGTGAAAGCAATAAGAGCGAGCGTTGTTTCTTTGCTTGCTTCTGGATCTGCGAGGAGAACCTCATCGATTTTATTTTGTTCTTTGAGTACGCGCAGTTTTTTTGCAACCGTGTCATCAAATGTTTTGAATGTGGCGACGATCTGCAATCCAAAACGCGGCTTTTTCTCGAAGACACTTTTGAGAGTCTCTGCTGTATCATTCGATCCAATGATTGCAACACGAATCACGCCAACACCCATGGACATCAGTGAGCGTTGTAATCCTCGAATTACAAGACGACCAAGACAAACGAAGACAATCGAGAAGAACCATGCGACGAGCGCGATGAATCGTGAATCGAAAAATGTGCGGGAGAAAAACAAGATCGAGAACACGAGTGCCATGGAGGTGGATGTGGCGAGAAGAACTCGAGAAAGCTCTTTGGCGATCGATCTGCGATGCGTTGAATACAGTCCCGCTGCCGCGAAAACGCCGATCCAAATCAAAAGACTCGGCAAAAGAATCGTGACGTATTGTTGGAGCGTGAGCGTAAAAATAATCGGACGAATGTTCACGAAGTAGGGATGAAATCGGGAATAATACGCCGTAATGCCAGCGGCAACGAGTGCGAGATAATCAAGAGGAACAAGGGCAAGTGT
This sequence comes from Candidatus Uhrbacteria bacterium RIFCSPLOWO2_01_FULL_47_17, assembly GCA_001791305.1. Classification (GTDB taxonomy): domain Bacteria; phylum Patescibacteriota; class Patescibacteriia; order UBA9934; family GWF2-40-263; genus XYB2-FULL-45-11. Next base: position 101,522 of record MGEI01000005.1, on the reverse strand, counting down.
GAAAGCGAGTTCGGAGCGTTTCATAATGAAGATATTGTAGCAAAAAAAGCGATGAGCGGTTAGGGAGGAATATTCAGGAAATCAAATACATTGACATTTCGTATTTATATTGCTATTATTCCCAAGTTCTCAAGGATGATCGGGTGATTACCTGGGCAAAGGCTCGGGAGGAAAGTCCGAACACCTCGTATGCAGCAATGCATGCGGACAAGAAAAGTTGTTAACGACAACCAAGGATACGCATTCGAGCGCGAGGAGTTGGAGCAATTCACTCTTTGATCCCGAATACAAACCTTAGGGAAAGTACCACAGAGACTATACTAGCTCCGGCGCAAGCCTGGGTGAAAGGTGAAAAGTGATGTGATGTCGCAAGACTACGCATCTCGCTGCATGGTGACATGCATGTGTGGCAAACCCTTTTCGGTGAAAGAGCAAATTTGGTAGCTCGCACGAGTGTTACAGCAATGTAACATCAAGATAGATGATCGCCTCATCGATCGTAAGATCGGTTAGACAAAATTCGGCTTACAGATCACTCCTTTGGAACACAAAGAATCTCGCCTCGCGCGGGATTTTTTGTTTCACGACAATAAAAAAACCAGGCATGGATTAGCCCGGTAGATGCTTGAACAGGGTATAGTCCTGTGTCTTGTTGAATTTGTTCAGGATCGGAAGCAGGGCTTCGTCGCCTGGGCGAATGAACGAACCGCCTTCGACCGCGAGATCTTCGTCGTTCATTCCGATGAAAATCGGGACACCTCGATCTTCGCCGAAACGTACGGCTCGCACGACATCGATGAGATGAGGGGGAGTGTACTTCCTTTCCAGGAACGCCGTTTCGAGTGGAGTTCCGCGTGCGGCGTAGGTTGGGTTCAGGTGGATTGAGATGATCGAACCCGGAATTCTGTCGGTGAGATCGCTCAGATAGCGAATGGCTTCGTGGATGTCTTGGATCGCTTGCTCGCGTGACATGTGCGCATCCGCCACAGGCTTGAACATGAAGTAGCACTTCAGGCGAAAGCCGTGTTTCGCGAGTCGCTCGACGAGTTCATCGAGCGTTTTCAGGCGCAAGCCTTTTCCAAACACGAGGTTGCGAATGTCGTTGTCGAACACTTCGACGCCGACGGCAATCTCGAGCGTGGTGAGCGTTTTGCCTTCTTCGAGCGCGCGCGCCAAGATGTCGAGTTCGATGTCGTCCACATATTCGGGACGCGATTCGAGAGTGAGCACTCTCATGTTCGGCAGATGCTTGTTGCACTTTGCGACGAAATGAATGAGCGCGCTTGTGGGGAACGTCTCTTCATCAAGAACAGATCCTTGATTGCTCACGATCACCTTTTGGATTTCATCCGCGCGCGCAAGAACGTCCGGCTCGGTGAAGATGCTGTGCGTCTGATCCATGATGTCGCCAAAGTCGATGTGACGCAGCGCGGACGTGGAGGGAAGGGTGCAGCCCACACAGCGCATCCAGCGACACGCTTGCGTGAAAAAGATGACGAAGAGGACGAGGCCCTCATGCGTTTCTTGGAAGAAATGCGTGATCGGCTTTTTCGGATCATGCGTTTCATCAAACCCATGCGTCTTGTTCGCCGCATGAAGTCCACGAATGATTTGCGCCTCGACCGCAGCGCGGTGTTGCGCGCGCTCTTCGAGACTGGTTGCACGACGACGGCGTGAATGTTCCATGGGGAATGAACTCCTGTTGTGTTGAAAACCCCCAGACCCTGTGTCTGAAGGCGCTGACCGTACCAAAAATCGGCTATCTTGTCAATCTATCCACACCCTAACCTTGCTCGGCGCTTTCCCATTGTCTATAATTCTTTTGATATGTTGATCCAATCACACAATTGGAAACAGAACTGCGGCCGCTCGCCGAAAGGTTATCAATTTATAAGTTCAATCATCCGTTAAAAGCGGATGATTTTTTTACCCCCTAACCCCTTCTTCCTATGACCACACAAAGTCAGATTGATACATCTCGCGTTGAATCAGAGGTTTTTCGAGCGGCACGAAATTATTTTTCGGACTTGGGATTCGTGGAGTTATTTCCGCCACGCATTGTGCGCGCGAGTGGAGCGTGTGAAAACGTGGATACGTTGTTCGAAGTGCGCGTGGAGGGCGATCACAAATGGTTTGAACCAAATGGGGCAAAGTCGCATTCGTATTTGGCACAAACAGGTCAGTTGTACCTCGAGGCGTTTGTTCCGAAGTACCAAAACGTGTACTGCGTTGGTCCAAGTTTTCGCGCGGAGGCGGGTGTGGACGCACGCCATTTAACGGAGTTTACGATGCTGGAAATTGAATTTGCAGGCGGGTTCGAGAAATTGTTGAATCATATCGAGGGGATGGTTTCGCATGTTGCGCACGCAATCGGAGACCGCGCAACGAGTCTTGGGATTGATGCGGATCATTCCACACGACTCAAATCTTGTCCGTCGATTTTTCCACGCATCACCTACGATGACGCGATCGAGGAATTAAAATCGATGGGGGAGACAATCGAGTGGGGAGACGATATTGATCGTCATCGCGAACAGAAGTTGGTACAACAACACGGGAACGTTCCGTTGTTCATTACACATTATCCAGATCCAATGATTAATTTTGGAAAAGAAATTGAAGTGGAAAAGTTTTTTAACATGTTGCCGGATCCAAAGCGCCCAGGTCGCGTTCAGAGTTCAGATTTGATTCTGCCAATTTCTGGCGAGTCTGTTGGATCCGCAGCGCGCGTGCATGAAGTTGGCATGCTCGTTGATAGACTCTCGAACTCCAAAATGTTTGCGCGACTTGAAAAACGCGGGGGAGGCATTGATGATTTTTCTTGGTACATTGATAAGGTGCGCGACAACGGCGCAGTCCCACACGCCGGTTGCGGATTCGGTATGGCCCGCATCTTACAGTGGATTATCGGTGTTGGAGATATTCGTCAGGCCGTGACATTCGTCCAAAACAAAGAACAATTAATTTAATAGAATAATAGAACAAAAAAATCAGGGTCTAAGCGACCCCGATTTTTTTTCTGACCTCCGTCATTTTCTTTGCGGCAATCTCGCGTGCCTTCTCGGCTCCAGATGCGAGAACTTGTCGAAGCGCATCTTCGTCTTCTAAATATGATTTGATTTTTGTTTGGAGAGGAGAAAGAAACGCGGTGATCTCGGCCGCAAGTGCGACTTTGAAATCGCCGTAGCCTTTGCCTTCAAAGATTTTTTCAATCTCACTCATGCTCGATCCACTCATGAGCGAGTAAATCGTCATCAAATTCGCCATGCCTTTGCGATGCTCGCGATACACGATGGTGCCCTCCGAGTCTGTCACAGCGCTTTTGATTTTTTTGAGAACCGTTGCCTCGTCATCCATGAGACTGATGTAATTTTTCTCACTCGGCGCAGACTTCGACATTTTCTTTTCTGGGTCGTCGAGTCCCATGATGCGCGCGCCGGATTCTCGGATCTGCGGTTTTGGAATCACAAAGGTGAAACCGAATCGGTTGTTGAATCGTTCTGCGAGATCGCGTGCGAGTTCCACATGTTGCTTTTGGTCTTCGCCGACAGGGACGATGTGCGTATCGTAAAGGAGGATATCGGCGGCCATGAGAACGGGGTAGGCGAATAATCCAACGGAAACAGACTCTCCTTTGCCTTTCGCTTTGTCTTTATATTGCGTCATGCGCTCAAGCTCGCCCATGCCCGCAATACAATTCAAAATCCACGCGAGTTCGGTGTGTTCCTGAACATGAGATTGTTGAAATAATGTTGTCTTTGATGGATCAACGCCGGCCGCGAGGTACACAGCGGTTGCGAACAACAAATTTTTGCGAAGCGTTTCCGGATCTTGCGGAACCGTAATCGCGTGATAATCAACCGCAAACAAAAAGTTTTCATTTCCTTGATCTTGCAATTTCAAAAACGGCTCAATCGCACCGAAATAATTTCCGATGTGCAAAACGCCGGTAGGTTGGAGGGCCGTGAGGACGCGGGACATAATTAGTAATAATTTGAAAATTGGTCGAAATCCACTTCGGCGAGTTTAAGAGTTTTACGAAGTGTTCCAAGAGAAAGTTCTTTATGCAGTGGAACAATCGTTGTAATAACAATTCTTCCGACAGTTTTTCTGAGCTTTACGTGGCTTCCTTTTTGGCTTGTAATAAAAAAACCGAACTCACGGCATAAAATCGTTATGCATTGTCTGCCGGAGAGTGTATCAGACATGCGAGATGTACATTGTGGAGATAAGTGGTTCTCGACGAAAACGTGGTCGTCGATTTTTTGGCTGATCTTCAAGATACAACTCTACCGCTTCTCGCAGATTATCTTGGGCTTTTTCAATGGATTTTCCTTGCGAAGCAACTCCAAGTTCAATACATTCGGCAACGTACCATTTGTCTTCTTTTGTAATAACGGTTGTAAATGCGTAATTCATATTAAAGTTAGTATAGCGATCCAATCCACTAAATGCAAATCAAAAACCCACTCGTTTTTTTTGAGTGGGTTTTGATCTACACTTCAATAATCACTGGCAAAATCATTGGTCGGCGTTCTGTCTTTTTAAACAAGAACTTTCCAACTTCATCGCGAATTTGATCGCGGAGGTATTTTGGATCCAATTCAGATCCGGGAGCTTTCTCGACCACAAGTTTTTTGACTTCCTTGCGGGTTCCTTCAATCAACTCAATATGGTCTTTCATGAAAATAAATCCACGAGAGACAATATCCGGGTTACCGACGAGTTTTCCGCTGTTTTTCTCGACTTGGACAATCACGACGACCATTCCGTCTTCTGCCAAAACTTGGCGATCACGAAGAACAACTTGGGAAACATCTCCAACTCCGAGTCCGTCTACGAAGACGTAATCTGTTGGAACTTTTTCATTAGTGAGTTTTCCGTGCCCCTTCGAGAACTCCATGATTTGTCCATTGTCGACAATGAAGATGTTCTCCTCTTTCCAACCCATGGATTGCGCCACGAGTCCGTTTTCGCGGAGCAAGAAGTGGTTTCCTTCAATCGGCACGTAGTAGGTTGGTTTAAAGAGGGCAAGCATGAGCTTGATGTCTTCTTTTTTCGCGTGACCTCCGGCGTGCACGTCCATCATTTTATAGTTGATGACTTTGCATCCTTTGCGATAAAGCGTGTCCATGAGGCGCTGTACGGAGTTTTCATTTCCCGGAATAACCGAGCTTGAGAAAATGACTGTGTCTGTTTTGCGAATGCGGATAACACGGTGTTCATTATTTGCAATGCGGTTCAGAGCCGCTTTCTTTTCGCCCTGTGCACCCGTACAAATAAGCACGAGCTTGTTGTCTGAGTAGCCATCCATTTGTTCTGGCTTGATGAGCGTGGATGCTTGGCACTTAATGAAACCGAGTTCTTTTGCGATTTCAATGTTTGTGCGCATCGAGTATCCGTCGATCGCGACTTTTTTTCCGAGAGACTCGGAGATTTCAATAATCTGTTTGACGCGAGCGAGCAGGGAAGCGAAGGTTCCAATAATCACGCGGCCCTGTGCTTTTTCAATCACGGTACGTAATTCGTCTTCAATGACTTTTTCCGAGACCTGATGTCCGGGCACGTTTGCGTTTGTGGAATCTCCCATGAGCACGAGCACGCCCTTTTTTCCGATCGCGGCGATGGTTTGAAAGTCCGCATGTTCTGTTCCGGCCGGATGAAAGTCAAACTTCCAGTCTCCGGTGTGACAAACGGTTCCAACTGGTGTGTCTACCACAATTCCGACGGAGTCTGGGATGTTGTGGTTGATGTGGAAGAACGAAACGGTGAAGGCACCGAGCTTCAAAACATCTGTATTTTTTGTGACTTTTAGGTTAAGCGGACGTGTGTGGAAATCTTCCTGACGGCGTTTGATGATTCCAGCGGACATTGGCAATGCATAAATAGGCGGATTGCCGATGTTTGGAATGGTGTGAGGAATCGCACCGATGTGGTCATAGTGACCATGGGTAATAATGACTCCGCGCACGTTTTTTTCTTTGCCTTTCAGATACGTCATGTTTGGAATGATATAATCCACTCCCGGCATGTTTTCTTCTGGGAACTGAAGTCCCATGTCAATGAGGATGATGTCATCTTTGTATTCAAGAAGCGTACAGTTGCGTCCAACTTCTTCACATCCTCCAAGCACCATAATGCGGAGCTTGTCTCCACTTGAGGTGGAATAGGTTTTGACTGAGCTGACTTGTTGTGGAGTTTCCACAAAGCGTTTTGGTTGTGCGCGAAAAACGCGTCCACGAAATTTGTTGTCTCCGGATTTTTGATGACCAGGTTTCGGAGTTCCTGGTTTTGGGTTTGGTTGTGCCATAAAACTGAGTTTAGAAGTCGTTGAGTCGTTAAGTCTATAAGTCTAGGAAGTTTTTTTGTTTTTAAACAAATAAAACACCTTGACTGAACGACTTATCGACTCAATGACTCTTGTTTTTGGTGTAAGCGATCAAAAAAGACAAAAACAAAAAATAACACTTTTTGATCGTACGTATGTTCAGTTGTAAAAGAACGGTTCCTCTCCGTATTTGATGCATGACGCACATGCGAACTTTTTGAGATGATCCCATAGGCTGAAATCATCCGGAAAATGTCGCATGCGGTCTCTGTGACTATTGTATCGCGTTTACGAAAGATCGACCAATTCGATCGTTGCAATTTCGCCACAGCTCGTAGAAGTGGTGGACGAAGAGAGACTCGAACTCTCAAGCCCGTGAAGGCACAGGCTTCTGAGACCTGCGCGTATACCAATTCCGCCATTCGTCCAGCAGTTCTACGAGCCGATTTTATTTCAACGTTTGTTTTGTCTTGATGTACCAATCTTCGACATTTGCAAAGCGATCTGATGGGATGCGTAATTGCGGTGGGGGATTCAGATGAATCTTTTTTGGTTCCGCGAATGTGTACATGGATTGATACAGGAATACAGCTGGGACATCTTTTACCAGAAGAGCTTGCATTTGTCGAGAGAAGACGTCTTGTTCTTCTTCGGTTTTTGCCGCGCGTGCTTTTTCAAGCAACTTATCGACTTCCGCATTTTGATACTGTGCGACATTGAATCCGCCTTTGCCCGTTTGAGATGAATGCCAGAAGAAGAATGGGTCCGGATTTGTTGCTCCGTAGTTTGACGCAAGGAGGAGTTCGAAATCTTGTGTAACAACAACATCACTCATGAGGTGTTCTGCGTCAATGGTTTTTATCGTGATACCGATTCCAAGAAGACTTAACTCATCTTTAATTTCTTCTGCCACACGGACAAATTCCTCACTTGAGATGGTTGTAAGCGTGAACATGAGTTCTGGGATTGTTTGTTCCGTTGTTTCTGTTTTTTTTGCTGCTTTTTGTACGGCTGTGAGAGGAATTTGACGTAATGTAGCGCCGACGGGTTTTTGAAAACCAGCCGTGTCTAATCCGGATGCTGCCGCGGATGGATCAAATGTGGTGCCGGTAAAGGCTGAATCAAACGCGGTTGTGCCTGGGAAGAGTGGTCCGTTCATGACGGTTGCATGGGAGGAGAGAACTTCAGAGACGATTTTGTTTTTATCAATTGCTTGGGCAATGGCAAGGCGAATTGCTGCATTTTTCAGGAGAGCGTTTTCTTTGTTGAAAAAGAGAGCGGTCCCGCGAGGGATGGCAGAATAGACCAAGTTTACACCGTGGTTGTTTTCAACAGCTCCGCGATGTTCAAAGGCGACATATCCGACCGCCTCTACATTTTTGTTGATAAGCGCTTGTGTGGCAGACGATTCGTCTGGATAAAATTTGAAAATGAATTTTTCAATTTTTGGTTCTGTGCCGTAGTAATGCGTGTTTCGTTTTAAGGTGTAGGTCCGAATGGAGCCTTTTTTATCTTTCGTAAATTCCTGAAAGGCATACGGACCGCTTCCAATGGGCTGCAAATTCAACGAGGCGAGCGGAACATTTTGTGCCAAAATATCAGACCACAGATTTTCCGGGAGGATACCTGTTGTGAGTTTGTGTGTGAATGACGGGTCGGGATTTTTGAGTGTAAACAAGACGGTTTGGTCATCAACCTGTTCTATTTTTATGTCGCTAAAATCTGAGGCAAGGGGACTGCGATAATCTGGATCTTGCAGAGCTGAGTAGGTAAAAACGACATCGCGTGCTTGAACAGGTTCGCCATCAGAAAATTTGGCGTTTTGTTTGACGCGAACCGTGTAGCTTAATCGGTCATCACTCACCGTGACAGAGTCTGCAAGGTCATTTATGTATCCTTGTGCAGGATCCCATGTCATGAGGCCTGAATAAATGAGGGATGCAAGATCAGCATCTGCGTCATTTGTGGAGGCATAAAGCGGGTTAATGAGTCTTGGGGTTCCGATGAGTGCTTCTGTGTTGTCACCGCCAACCGCCGGGAGTTCAACGCGGTGCGCAAAAATATACGCTCCTGCAAGAACGAGAAGGGAAAGACAGATGAGACTGAGTGAACCCGCAAACAGTTTTTTTTCAGGAGCACTCATGACGGTTGGGAGCTGTTCCCATTGTTTCCATGTTGGAAATGAGCGTGGTTTTGTGACAGAAAGAACCTGGCGAAGGGCCAGGTTTTTTGTTTGACGAGCTTCCGGATTCTTTGAAGATTTAAAAAAACGATTAAACGTAAAGATGTTGCGGAGTTAAGAATGAATCCGCGTTACAAAAGAATGGCTGCAAGAGAGACACCAAAAAAGAGAATGGCGATGATAATCGTGACTTGAAATAATTTTTTTTCTGCACCGCGTTTTGTGCGATAAACGTTTCCGCCTCCGCCAAACGCTGCACCAATTCCAGTTCCACGTGATTGCAATAAAATAGAGACCGTAAGCAACACCGCAAGAACAACTGTCGAAATTTTGAGAATGAGATCAATGTTCATAGTGAAATAATGGTATCAAAAACGACCCCAATCGTCAACCGTTTGTGGATGGTTTTTTTGGGTTTGCAAAGCGTTTCATGCCTTTTCCCGTCATTTTCATCTTTGGGTTTTGTTTTGTATGCCGACGTTTTGCGCGTTCCTGTTCTTTGGATTCCGCGTCTGCAGACTCTGTTGTTTTATCTCGCATAGAGGTGATTCTATGATATACTTTTTAACATAAAATGTCTTACATGAATGAGGAGGCTCAAATTCATCGCAAGCGCGGTTGGGTCGGCACGATTGTGACTCTCGTGATTCTTTTGTTGCTCGGTGCATTTGTTTGGCGCGTTGTTTTTTACACCACTCAAATTCGAAACGGAACGTTAAATCTTTCCGATTTAAATTTTTCCCAAACGGTTTCGTCTCTTTCAAAAATCGTCTCTGAACCTGTGAAAGACGGAACCGTGGACGTTGTTGTGAATGATCGCCCCATGCTTGGATCTCGCAATGCTCCTGTCACCATCGTCGAGTTTGCAGATTTTGGTTGTCCGTTTTCTCGTACGTCCAGTTTTGTCATGCGTGCGCTTGCCATAAAATATCCAAACCAATTTGCCTACATCTACAGAGATTTTCCACTCCTTGAATTGCATCCACTCGCACAAAAAGCTTCAGAAGCATCTGCCTGCGCAAACGCACAAGGAAAATTTTGGGAATATCATGACAAACTGTATCAAAATCAAGATACGCTTGAAGAGGCATCGTTTGAACAGTTCGCCAATCAGCTGAATTTAGACACAACGCATTTTCATGCTTGTCTTATTGCTGGGACGTACACAAAACAGGTTGAACAAGATTATGCGGATGGTCTTGCAGCTGGTGTGCGTGGAACTCCAACGTTTTTTATTAATGGAAATCGGATTCCAGGATCTATCCCTCAAAATATTCTTGAAAATGTCATTTGGTCCATGAATGACCAAAAGAATTAACCGTGTATGATGCAAGCATTGCGAATTTTTGTTCATCACACAGCATGCACCCTCGCATGCGTTGCGATTGTTTTTTTTCTTTTTGTCCCTGTAAGTTTTGCTGCGGTGCCAACGCCAACCACGTGCGACTGTTATTGTGCAACAAGTGCGGGAGCAACCCGATACCCGGATAAAGACACAAAAACAACGCGTGACGCCTGTGTATCCATGTGTAAATCAAAGGGGTTTGCCATGGCCGCGTGTGCCTTTACCGCAGCGCAAGCACCAGATAGAAGTCCGTATTGTTATACAAAAGAACAATGTGAAAAACAAAGTGGTGTTCTTGATAGTAAACAGGCTTGGGACTGTGTGAAGGGTCAGGGATACTGTTTTCCAGATCCAAAGAATGCGGTGAAAGTGGCATTAAACGTTTCCATTCCAAATCCAACAGATCCTTCAAAGCCACTTACGCTTACCGGAGATATTGGAGAATATATTAATGCAATCTTTTCGTTCATCATTAACACGGGAATCATTATTTCCATCATCATGGTGATGATCGGTGGGCTTCAGTACACCATTGGAGCAAGTACAAAGGACGGCGTCTCAAAAGGAAAAGATCGCATCAAAAATGGTATCACTGGTTTTGTCTTGCTGTTGTGTGTGACGCTTATTGCACAAACGGTTAATCCATACCTGATCAAACTACAAGTTCCAAAGTTTCCCATGGTCAAACCTATTGGCCTCCCGGAGGGAGCTGCTTCTTGTGAAGAATATAAATTAAAAAAAGATAAAGACGGAAAACTTCTCTTTAAAATGGAGACAGATTTTACGACAGGAGAAGACTGTGGAAAATCATCGAATGTGATCGCTTATGATGACAAAGCCCCGGCCGTCGCTGCTGGAATCTCTTGTGATTTTAAAAGCTGTCCTGCAGGAAAAGGATGTCTTGGAAGTGGAGCAACAGCAAAGTGTGTGGAATGTAAAGCACTGACGAAAGGGAATACACTGGGAATCAAGCCATCTTCATCCGCTTGTTCACAATTATCACCCGCAGCATCCGGAATAAAAGATGCAGCGATTATTCGCTGTGGATACACGGAAGATTCAGATATGATTACAGGTGTCGCGGCTGGGGCAGGGACGGTTGTGACAGGAGGAACCTGTGCGGTGATTACGCTCAATTGTGCGGCCGTAAAATCCTGTTCTGATTATGATACGCAACTTGCGACAAATGATGAGAAGCCGGGTGGACAGCCGCTCGAGGATATTCAGAATACACAAGCGGGAATTAACAAAGGAAATTTTGGATTGGAATCTATTTGTCATGAAAATCCGTGCGGACTTGGTTTCCCGGCTGGTTCCCCAATCGTATCTTCTTTAACTGGAATGTGTAAATATTCAACTGGTTTTTATAATCAAAAAGATGACTGTGTTCCAAGCAAAACGATAGAGATTGATGGAACGCTTTACGAGCCTGGAAAATATTAAATGCACGATTTTATTTCGGGTGAGCCTCAAGGCTTGCCCGTTTTTATTTTCCATGATAGAGTCGCAGACGATTTAATCTTTCGTTGGTTTCGTTTGTCGACCTCTTTTTCTATGCCTCAAGAATACATTTCCATTCGCGGTGCGCGCGTTCACAACCTCAAGAATATTGATGTGAACATTCCTAAAAATAAACTCGTGGTGATCACAGGGCTTTCCGGATCCGGAAAATCTTCACTCGCTTTTGACACGATTTACGCAGAAGGACAACGCCGCTACATGGAATCGCTTTCGAGCTATGCTCGTCAGTTTCTTGAACTCCAAGACAAACCAGATGTGGATGAAATGCTCGGCCTTTCGCCAACCATTGCGATTGACCAAAAGTCTTCATCCCACAATCCACGCTCTACGGTTGGAACCGTCACAGAAATTTATGATTTTTTGCGTGTTTTATTTGCACGTGCCGGACGTCCACATTGTCCGAAGTGTGGAGCGGTTGTTCAAGAGCAGACACTTGAGCAGATGACAAAGATCGTCGAAGGATCTCTCGGGAAGGACACACTTCTTTTGTTTGCACCGGTTGTTTCAAAACAAAAAGGAGAACATAAACATGTTTTGCAAGCCGCATTGAACGCTGGGTTTACGCGCGTTCGTTATGATGGATTGATTATCGACACAGACGAGGCGGTGAACATGCGCAAAGATAAAAAGAAAGATCATGATTTGGATGTTCTTATTTTTGCGTTCCAAGGTGGACAGACATACTCGAAGGATCACATCACACAAATGATGAAAAAGGCGCTCGATTACGGAAATGGATTTGTGACGCTCGTAAATGATGAAAACGGAGATGAACGTTCGTTCTCCCAGAGTTTCATGTGTGTGAACTGTGGCTTGAATTTACCAAAACCAGAACCACGCTTGTTCTCATTCAACTCTCCATACGGAGCATGTACCGAGTGTACAGGGCTTGGCGAGAAACTCGTGCTTGAGCCTGAGCTTGTGATTCCAAATGGTCGCCTCACGCTCGAAGAAGGCGCAATTCGCCCATGGTCAAAGATTGCGGGAAACCAAACTAGCTATCTGCGCATGCTCGACCTTGTTGGAAAGAAACACAAAATCCCATTAGATGTTCCGGTTGAAAAAATCCCGAAGGCAAAAATGGATGTTATTTTGTATGGAACGGGCGCAGAGCTTTACTCTTTTGATTCGCAAGAAGTTGTGTTTCCAGGAGTCCTCGCACAACTTGAACAAAAATATCGCGAAACCGATTCTGATTATGTTCGTTCCGAACTCGAGGGTTACATGCGCCGCATGCTCTGTCCCGGATGTTCCGGAAAGCGTTTGCAACCCGCTGTGCTCGCGATTACGATCGCAGATAAGTCGATCGCGGATATCGTGAACATGCCGGTTGAGGATGTGAAGGGATTTTTCGAAGGGGTGTTGGGGAAGGGCGGAAAAGGCGGAGAGGGCGGAAAAGGGAAGAAAGAAGAGAAACAAAATTTGATCAGCGGACTTTCGGGTGATGAGCAATTGGTCACGGAACGAGTTGGAAAAGAAGTTTGTGCGCGTTTGGCACAGCTCACCGAAGTTGGTCTTGGATATTTGACTCTCGATCGTTCCGCGATGACACTTTCTGGTGGAGAAGCACAGCGCGTGCGCCTTGCCTCTCAGCTTGGAAGCGGACTCTCGGGCGTGATTTATATTCTCGACGAGCCTTCCATTGGACTTCACCCGCGCGATAACGATCGTTTGATCCAAACCATTCGTCGTCTGCAAGAATTTGGAAACTCGGTGATTGTGGTTGAACATGATGAAGCGATGATTCAAGCTGCCGATTACGTCTTTGACGTCGGTCCAGGTGCGGGAGAATATGGTGGAGAGATTGTGGCAGAAGGAACCGCTGCGCAAATTAAAAAGAACAAACATTCGCTCACGGGACTTTATTTGTCCGGCGATCGATCCATTCCACTTCCAAAAAAATATCGAAAAGGCAATGGAAAGAGTATCGACATTGTTGGGGCGACCGCATTCAATTTGCAAAACGTGAGCGTATCGATTCCGCTCGGAAAGCTCGTTTGTATCACCGGCGTTTCTGGTTCTGGAAAATCAACACTCATTCTCGACATTCTCGGCAAGTCGTTGTCGAAACATTTCTATCGCGCGAAAGAATATCCAGGAGCACACAAAGCGATCAAAGGCATTGAACACATCGACAAAGTTGTCGCGGTCGATCAATCGCCAATCGGGCGCACACCGCGTTCAAACCCTGCAACCTACACAGGAGTCTTCACCGCCATTCGTGATTTGTATACAGAAGTTCCGGAAGCAAAGATGCGAAATTTTGATGCGGGAAAATTCAGTTTTAACGTAAAGGGTGGTGGACGTTGTGAAACATGTTCAGGTGACGGAGTGCGCCGCATTGAAATGCAGTTTCTTCCGGATGTGTATGTCGAGTGTACCGAATGTCGCGGAACACGTTACAACCAAGAAGTGCTCGAGGTTCACTACAAACAGAAAAATATTTCGGATATCTTAAACATGACCGTGGAAGAAGCGCGACGCTTTTTTGCGGATCAGACATCCATTTTCGAAAAGCTCGACGTACTTCATGAAGTCGGACTCGGATACATCCGTCTCGGACAAAGTGCAACGACCCTCTCGGGAGGAGAAGCACAGCGCGTGAAGCTCTCTACAGAGCTCTCTCGTCGTGCAACGGGTCGAACCCTCTACATTCTCGACGAGCCGACGACTGGACTCCACTTCGAGGACATTAAGCGCCTTCTCGGTGTTCTCCACATGCTCGTCGACAAGGGAAACACGGTTGTGATCATTGAACACAACCTCGATGTCATCAAAGGAGCCGACTGGGTGGTTGACATGGGGCCTGATGGTGGTATTAAAGGAGGGAAGCTTGTGGCCGAAGGAACTCCAAAGGATATTGTAAAAGTAAAAGAGAGTATTACCGGCAAATATCTCAAATCTGTTCTCTAAAGATGAAAAAGCGAGGAATTACCTCGCTTTTTTTTAAATCATTGACAAAAACGCATTTTTCTGCTAAAATCTGGCGTTATTTATTAACAACATTATGTTGAAAAAAATCCTGATTCTTTCTTTGGTGGTCATGGCGGGTGTTTCGCCGTTTCTTCCTCGTGTTTTTGCGGATAACGCTTCTTGGAAGCCGCTTCTTGCGGAACGTGTTTGGAACCAAACATCGTTTCGTAATGAACGTCTTACGTTCAATGCAAACGTAAGCGCCCCCATGAAACGTAATGGAATCGTCTTTGTTTCAAATCTATCTGCACAATGTACCAATCTTGGAACGTGTGACAAAATTGATCTTTCGATCATAAAAGATGGAAAGTCACAATTGATTCCCGCGGTTGATCAACAATTTTTGAATCCATCCTTTGCCATGGCGCAAAAAGGAAAGTTCATTTTTTTTACAAAATCCCTGAGTAAGGATGTTTGGTTCGATGCTTTTCTTGTTGATCCAAATACAGGAAACATCCATCCATTCACCTCCCTTGCGCGTAAACACAATGAATTAAGTTTCGTTTCTTTTTCTACGTCCGGAGATCGTTTGTACACATCACTTTTACAGACAAACAACACAACAAAAAAGGTACAAAGTTCTCTTACCGGAAAATCCATGGACGGCTCCTATGAAGAACGTGAAATTTCGTTCATGTTAAATGCTCCATGGCAGCAAGTCATGGATGCCTATAATGATCGATTGCTTGTGAAGTTCCAATTTTCAGGTGGAAATAAACAGCTTTGGATGATCGAACCGGCATCTCAAAAAATGGCGGCAATTCCAAACACCTGGACAGAACCACAAGCGGATATTTTGTTCGCACACTTTTTGACGGATGGCAGCGTAGTGTTTTTTCAAAATTACACCTTGTTCACGTATCGTCCTGGAATCGATAAAGAGCCGGTTTCTCATGGTGCAGCAAAGTTGAGTTGGAACACGAATCCAAATGCAACGGTGCAGATCGCGGGAGACGCCATGTCGTGGGTTGATGTGAATCGTCATTTATACGTTCACACATCCTCTGGTGTGATTAATCTTCAAATGGTGAAGGAGGGATCTGTTCACTTGGAAAAAGATGCCGTGTATTTTGCGGATGAGAAGGGAACTTGGAAATACACGTTTGCTTCCAAAAAATATGAATCAACACCTTTTCTCGTGACCGATGTGCGCGAAACGCTCCGCACGGGTCTTGATACGAAAGGAAACGTTTGGTTTGAAAACACAACCAATCAAAATCTTGTAAAACTTGGATACGGCACAAACCCTGTTCTTTCCGATGTATCACACGTGATTTGGAAAGGAACAGATGGCGCGCTTTACCAAGCTACGCTTGCCACAATTCTTTCCATGCAAAAATCAAACAACGTGTTTGAAGGTGGGTTTACCCCTGGAACACGTGTAAAAGCAATTGGAGATTCGCGTGTTTATATGTTCGGAAATGATGGGCAGTTGCACTGGATCGTTTCAGAAACCGTGGCAAGCACTATTTTTGGAACACAATGGAACAAAGGTATTGTGGAAGTTCCGCCAACGTTCTTGTGGCGCTATGCAAATGGGGTGAATGTAGAATCGGATCAAGCGATAAAATCGTTGTAAATAAAAAAACATCTCCGCCGCGGCGGAGATGTTTTTTTATTTCTTTTTCTTGGCCTTTTTTGTTGTTGTATTTACGTAGGTCTCTTTCAACTTGCGCTTGAATCCGCTCTTTGCATTTTGCAAGAAGGAAAGCTTTGCGCGGCGAACCTTTGCCGTTTTCACAAGTTCGATCTTTGCAACAACTGGGGAGTTTACTGGGTAGATCTTTTCTACACCGAATCCACCAGAGCTGATTTTTCGAATCGTGAGGGTGCGGCTGAGTCCTGCGCCTTTGATCCCAAGGACGATTCCTTCAAAGATCTGAATGCGTTCGCGAATTTCTCCTTTTGGCGTGACATCTTTAATGCGCTCGTGAAGACGAACGGTTTGTCCGGAACGGACTTCTGTTGTTTTTGTAGGAATGACATCAACGGCCACTTCTTCTACAGGTGTTTCCACAGCAGCCTCGACGACTTCGTCCGCTGTTGCTTCAACAGGAGTTGTTTCTTCTGTTGTCATAGGATTGTGTATCGCGCGCTGAGAGGACCACATCGGCTAAAAGGCCGATCAGTGTTCATGAGTCGCATCGATTGAATGTGGCGAAATAATAGCGGATTCAAGGTTTCGCGTCAAGATTTGGGCATTTTCTCGAGAATTATTCGAGCTTTCTCGTCGATCGTCAGGTTGGTGGTATCAAGGACCAGGTCATAGTTCGACCTGTCGAGAAAATCGACTCCGTAGTATTTTTGGTATCTGCGGACGTCGGACGCGACACGATCGGCAATAAATTGCTTCACTTCTTCGACGGAGCCGTACGCTTTCTCATCATCGCGCTCGCCCTTCTTTGAAGCATCATAAATGCGACGTGCTCCAACATTCGGATCAACATCGAGAAAGATCTTGAACGACTTCGGAATAAAGTACCAAGAAAGTCTTCCGTCAATCACGAATGATTCACCAGACTCGCCAAGCTTCTTTTGATATTCGTCTACGTCTTTATCGGTAAACGCTTCCGTCTCGCCAAGCGCATTCAATTCATCAATCGTCATCCCGCGCTCTTCCGCCATTTTGCCGCGCAGATTTCCAACCGAATACCACGGAACGCCGAGCGTTTCGGAAAGTTGTTTGATGACGGTTGTTTTTCCAGAACCCGGAAGTCCTGTGATGGTGATGATCATAGGATTATTTTCGTGGCAATGCATCAAGAATCATTTTTAATTCTTTTGGAAGAGATGTTTTGAACGTTTTCTTCTTTCCGTCGGCAAGATGGATGGTCAACGAGTTTGCGTGGAGGAACAGTCGCCCAAGATTTTTTTCCTTTACATGTCGCATGGATTTTTTACGGTACAAGCGGTCACCGACAACGGGATGGTCAACGGCAAGGAAGTGTACGCGAATTTGGTGCGTGCGACCGGTAAGAATTTTGACGTCCACGAGCGTAACGTTTTTAAATCGGTCGACAACATTCCATTGGGTGAGCGCTTCTTTTCCATCTTGTTCTCCTGTTCGTGCAACCATGCGGCCTTGGGATTTTGATCGCGCAATCGCGAACGTGATTTCATCATGTTCTTTTGGAAGTTTTCCGTAAACAAGCGCTGTATATTTTTTTTCTACCTCGCGATCTTGAAATTGTTTTTTGAGATTCTCGTACATGGCTTGTGTCTTTGCAACAACCATCACACCGGATACTTCACGGTCGAGACGGTGAACGATTCCTGGACGAAGAGGGTTGTCTCCAACTTTTTTGATGCCACGATATTTTTTTACGAGAAGATCGGCCACACTTGGGCGTGTGTCAATTTCATTCGTACGGTGAACGATCAAGCCAGCGGGCTTATTGATGACGATCAGATCATTATCTTCATAGAGAATGGGAATCTCGACGTTTGTCACTTCTTGTTTAGGTGGTTTTGTGGAAATTTTTGGATACACAACAACGTCATTCAACTGAACGGGTGTGTGTGGTTTTGGTGGCTTCTCGTTGATGGTGACTTCACCGGATTTGATAAGTGTCTGAACTTTTTCACGCGAGATTTTCAAAACGTCAACCAAAACTTGGTCGATACGTCTTTTGCTTTGTGTTTCGTCGATGATGAATGTGGGCATACGTCTATTGAATCATCATCTGGCTAATGATTCCGTAAAAAAGAATTAAAATGGCTGCGGCGATCAAGATGGCGTTCATGCCATCTATTCCGGCCTCATGCTCTTTCTGTTTATATCTACTTCGCATCCAAAAACTAAGGACAAAAAGAATCAGGCCGATTGTAATAAGGATCATAGGTTTTTGTGGTGGGGATGGATGGACTCGAACCATCGACCGCAAAGGTATAAGCTTTGAGCTCTAACCAGCTGAGCTACATCCCCGGAAAGTGAGATTACAATATAACATTGCGAGCTTCTCGTCGAGCAGTTACAATGGATTATCTATGGATGTTGGACTCCAATCGTTTATCACGTTTCTCTCGATTCTTTGGTTTTTTGTCTATTGGATTTTGGGTGGGGTGTTTTTTGCGGTTATGGCCATCTTGCGCCTCGGTCGAGTGCGTAAAGTGCGTTTCAGCTGTCTTTTCACGATTTTTGCGGCGGCATGTGCGTTTGGCGCAGCTTATTTTGGTGTCCAATCTGCGGAGTCCGCAATTCGATCGTGTGTTGTTGAGGCAACAAGTAATGTTCAGCAAAAAGTAGCTGTGATTGGGTGTGGGTTCGGTGGAATTATGGGAGCATTTTTCGTCGGGGCGCTTGCCCTCACCCTCATCGGATTTATCATCATGGCCATTTCAAAATCAAAAGCAAAGCCGTGGATTATTTTGGATCAAGATGAACGAGAAGCACATGAGGCAAGCGTGCTCGAGGAACAAGTGAGCGTTTCAGACGCGTCTGGAGTTCCGGGAAACAAAAGCAAGTTTTTTTAATGTCTCATCACATCGTTCACGAATGATATGGCTTGACGATCAGGCTCGTTTCCCTTATGATTTCGACACGAATTTAACGGGCGGCTAGCTCAGCTGGTTAGAGCACTTGCATGACATGCAAGGGGTCAGAGGTTCAAATCCTCTGCCGCCCACCACAAAAAAGATGATTCTCACGAATCATCTTTTTTGTTTACTCCATCTGTTGCTTCACAAATCGGATCGCCGCTTCGCGTGTCAGAATGTGTCCATCGAGCTGCTGGTCGCGTGCCATCTCGAGGATCTCGCGTACGCGTGCGCCTGCAGGAATGCCTTGGCGTAGCACGTCGTCGCCGGTTATGAGTGGGGGAATGGGTTCGTGTTCTTCGCATTGCCAGTTGGCACAAATTTCCGTGCGGCGTTTTTTTGCGGCATCGACAACCGTGCTGTGGCCGAGATGATCGAGAAGTGTCATGTGTTGTGTTCCGCGCGCACCCAAAAATTGTTTTTCAAAGTGCGAGGCGCGCATGACAGAAATATTTTGCGGGGTGAGGTGTTGCTGTAATCGCTGGATCATCCAAAGAATGTGTTCAACATCCAGTCTGCGAGGCGATTGTTTGTCAATGGTGTCGAGTCCTGTGAAAGAAAGAGTTGTGCGAGCTTCCTCGGCCGTGAGTCCTCGAAGAAGCAAGATGATTGTATGTTCAAGATGCTCCGGTTTCGATCGGCTAACAGGCTCGAGATAATGCGCATCAACTTGAAGATGTCGCCACACGCTCGGAAAGAGTTCTTCGAGCGCACCGAGTTCTTGAAGAAGACAAATGGCTTGCGATGGATTCGCAGCGAATGCCTTTGAGAGCTCATCTCCAATGGTTTCTCGAGACACAATATACGTGCTCGCGTCCGTTGTTTTTCGAAGATGATTCAGTTCCGGAACGAGGGATTTTATCGCGTCGAACGTTTGTGGTTCGATCGCAAAATTTAATTCGCACGCAAAACGTAGTCCGCGCAAGATGCGGGTGAGGTCTTCTTGAAAACGAGTTTGTGCATCGCCGACCGCGCGGAGTGTTTTGGTCTCGAGATCGCGTTGTCCGTCAAACGGATCAACGAGTTCGCCCATGTCGAGATTAAGAGCCATGGCATTCACCGTAAAATCACGACGCGATAAGTCGTCTTTCATGGGAAGGGTTTCGTCGAACTGTACGGAGACATCGCGATATCCTCCAAGAGAGTCTGGAATGGATTGTTCTGTGCGAGGAAGAGCGATATCGACACATGTCTTTGGAAATTCTCTTGATCGAAACTTAATCACCCCGAATGTTTTGCCGACAACATCAATATTTCCGCGTTTTTCGAGCCAAGCAATGAGTGTTTCGAGCGGAACGCCTCTTACCACAAAATCAAAATCAACCTGATCCATGGATCGATCACACATCCAATCACGCACACCACCTCCAACAAAAAAGAGCTCCGCGTCACGAAGATCACGCGTGAGTTCTTTGAGGAAAACAAGCGAGGGAATTGCTTGAATCCAAGAGATGAGATCCTCCATAGTTCGCATACGCAATCATTATAGCAAATCATTTTGTTTCGTGTTGGAGAAAATGCTATACTTGATGCAATCTTCAGATCTTTTATTTTCACTTTGTCTTTATGTCGACCAAATTTTTTGAACAGATCACGCGCTCGGTCACGTATGTGCTCTTGTTTCTTCTTCCAATTGTTTTTCTTCCTTGGTCGCAAGATGTCTTGGAGCCGAATAAACAAATCGTTCTTGTTGTTTTGACGGTTGTTGGGCTTGTGGCATGGTTTGGATCCATGGTGAGTCAAAAACGGTGTGAGTTCCGATCCGGACTTGTGAACAGTCTTCCACTTATTTTTTTGTTCTTTGTTCTCATCTCATCCTTTTTCTCAAAAGCAAATTATCAGTCGTGGGTCGGTCAGTCTTCACAAGAATACGCAAGCTTTCTTTCAACAGCCATTTTTGTCTGTATTTTTTATCTTTTCGTGAACGTTCACAAGGATGTTGTTGCCCAAAGACGTTCGTTGGTCGCCCTTTTGCTTTCTGCATCCATTGCCGGAATTTTTTCCGTTTTACAGTTTTTTCGCGTTTTTTCTCTCCCGTTTGCGTTTGCAAAATCTGCTTCGTTTAACACGGTTGGAACCATGGGTGGTCTCACTGTATTTCTTCTTGTGACGCTCTTTATCGGACTCGCTCTCTGGCTTGTTTCTCATGAAGGTTCGGATCGTGTGATTTCATCTGGGGTCGCTGGAATGCTCACGCGCGCCCTCATTTTTGTGGTGTTTGTAAGCACACTTGTGTCCCTTGTCGCGCTTGATTATTGGGCTTTCTGGGTTCTGACCATTGTAGGTGTGCTTTTATTGACGTCGTTTGGATTTTTACAAACAAAAGAGTTTCCAAGTCCGCGGAAATTCGTTCTTCCTCTTTTACTCCTCTTTGTTTCCTTGTTTTTCCTCTTTCTTCCGTCTCCGGTTTCGTTTCATCTTCCTGTTTTGGTTGCGCCAAGTTTTGGAACAAGTTCTCAGGTCGCAAAATCAACCCTTGTCGAAAATGTCCCATCGCTCTTTTTTGGTGCAGGCCCCGGAACATTTTCGTATCAGTACCAATTGTTTAAACCAATGAGCATCAACTCATCATCTCTTTGGTCACATGTGTTTGATCGTGGAACATCTGCATTTTTGACGCGTTTTTCGGATATTGGGCTTCTTGGAATGCTTGCTTGGCTTGTGTGTATGGGGTGGATTGGGTGTCTTGCTATCAAGCGTTTAGTGAGCGCGCGTGATCATCAAACTTGGAAAATGACCTATGTTTTGTTTGTGGGTTGGAGTCTCCTTTTGGTTGCGCAATTTCTTTCTTCTTCAAACCTGACCCTCGAGTTTCTGTTGTGGGCCATGAGTGGAATGTTGGTCGCGCATTTGTTGTCTGGAGTTTGGCATGTGAATTTTGCCCGTTCTCCAAAATTAGGTTTGCTCGCATCGTTTTTATTTGTTTTTGTCTTTATTGGAATGTTTGCAGCGATTTTTTTGATGGGAGAAAAATTTCTTGCAGAAAAAGCGTTCACAAACGCTGTGGCGCTTGATGCAAAACAAGGACAGACGCAAAACGTGATTCAACATTTGGCGACAGCCACGAAGTTTAATCGATTAAGCGATGTGTATGCGCGTAATTTAAGTTTTGCTTTGTTGTCACACGCTTCACAAAAAATGCGAGCCGTCGGTACAGAAAAACTCACCGCCGAACAAACAAAAGAAATTTCTCAAATTGTTTCTGCATCCATGCAAGAAGGAGTACGCGCCGCAAGCCTCGAGCCAAACAAGGTTGGAAATTGGCAACTCCTTGGTGCGATGTATCGGGAAACAATGTCCTTTGTCCAAAACGGTGAAGATCTGGCGGCAAACGCATTTGCAAATACGATGCGTTTAGAGCCTATTAATCCTGCGCACTCTGTAGATCTTGCACGTGTGTATCTTGCAGTTGCGGATCGTGCGCATACATTGAAAGCATCAAAAGATCCGGAACAAGCAAAAGCAGCGGCAGAACAGGAGCAAAAATTACTTGCATCCGCAGAACAGGCGTTGAATCAAGCTATTAAGCTGAAGGGAGATTATTTGCCTGCGCATTATTATCTGGCGGCAACCTATGAGCGAGAAGGAAAAATCGCACAAGCGACAGCGCGTCTTGTTGCGCTCACCAAAAATACTCCTTCAGACATTGGACTTGGATTTGAACTTGCACAAATGTATCTTCGCGCAAAAAAATATGATGCCGCCAAACAAGAATTAGAGCGACTTATTAAAATTAATCCAGACTATTCGAATGGGCTTTGGTATCTTGCAAGCATTTACGAAATTCAAAAAAATCCGCAGAAATCCATCGAACTTGTCCAGAAGGTTGTAGAACTCAATCCGGAAAATAAGGTCGCACAAGAACGACTGCGAAAATTACAAGCAGGAGAAGTGACAACAACGATTCCGGAACCTATTCAGCCGCAGCCAAATGCGGTTGGAGCAGATGCGTCCCAAACAACGGTTTTAAAAGCACAATCCAAAAAGTAAAATAAAATCACCCCGGAGTGGGGTGATTTTATGCATACAGGGCCATGCTCTTTTTTACGTGTTCAATGAGTTCACGTTCTGTTTGGACAAGTGTTTTGTTTGGAAAGATGAGTCGTACTTCTTCGTGCGTACCCGATGCGTGGAACGGGGCGCAAAGCGTAATCGCATCTAACGGACGTTCTGTGCGAACA
This sequence comes from Candidatus Uhrbacteria bacterium RIFCSPLOWO2_01_FULL_47_17, assembly GCA_001791305.1. Taxonomy (GTDB): domain Bacteria; phylum Patescibacteriota; class Patescibacteriia; order UBA9934; family GWF2-40-263; genus XYB2-FULL-45-11. The sequence continues at coordinate 78,456 of MGEI01000005.1, read as the reverse complement.
ATGGCTTTGATGTCATGTTGTGCGGTTTCAAAGACGAGAACGGTGACGCGTGCGTTTGGGGAAGAAGAGAGAAGCTCGTCGATGACATCAGGAAGATCCTGTTCTTCTGCGCCTGCGTGCATAAAGTCTTGAGCGGAGAGCATCGTCCAGACCATGTGGGTATGTTCATCGGTTTTGAGGCGTGCAAGGGCGCGTCCCCAGAGACGAAGCGTTGAAACAGAACGTGTACGGTACAGATGTTGAATAATGTGTTCGCGTTTTGCGCCGCGCGCAATGAGCTTGCTTGCGGTTTGTAATGTTTTCGGAGTGACATTTTTTGTTTTGAAACTTTTTGTTTTCGCAATCATGCCTGTTAAAAATGCCGTTGCAATTTCGTCATCCATGAGACCGGGTTCAATGGCCTCAATCAGATCATGACACACCTCCCCACAAGCAGACGCGGTCAAATCGACAATGTTAATTTGGCCGTAATGTTCGTTTTCTGGCGTGTGATCAACGTTGATGATCGGGGTGCGGAAAAAGAAGTCGGTGTTTTCTTGATAGAGGTGCGCACAGGATTCGTAATCTGGGGAGCCAATGCAAATAATAAGGTCGTGTTTGTATCCGGAAGAAGATGTTTTTACGTCCGAGGCATCCCAGAATCCTTTTTTGGGAGAGAGATAGACAAACAGTTTTTCGTCCTTGAGTTCATAAGTGAGCTCGTCCACTTTTGTTTTGGTCGCATCAAGTTCAATGACGAACTGACGCAAGTTTTCCATACGGGGCTGAATTTTTTCGTGGCCAGAAAGGAAGTGGATATTTTTTGGGGCGGCACCATCTGCGGCTACGATCGTTGGTTTCTTCTCGAGTTTTTCGAGAACACGCGCAAGTCCAATTGCGGACGCATAATGATCCGCGTTCGCTCCAGACGGAACGCAAATAAGCGGGCGCGTGCTCCGTTTAAAGGCTTCTAAAATTTGCGTGTGTTGTGCGAGGGCCATGTTGTTTGTACGAGGTTTCAAAAATGGGAAAGGGTTGCCACGATCCTTTCCCGACAAGCATGGGAATCACGAACTTTAACCCGATATCTGAAATGCGTCAAGCAATAGCAACATTCGATGAAGAAAATAAAAAAGCCCCATTTTGTGGGGCAGAAGTTAGAGACCGAGACCTGGCAGGATGTAGAGTTTCCGCAAGGGTTTGGTGGATTTTGTCACAAGAATGAGATCGGGAATATTGTCGCCATTCAGATCGGGAGCGATTTTTGTGAGCCAACCAAGTTGGCCACTTGCCACCTCGCCGTCAATACGCGCATGTGCTGTTTTGCGAATATCCCCATCTTTGAGAATGGGGCCGTACTGAAGGAAGACACTTCCGAAATTGAATCCCGCATCATCGGCGCCTGGGGATGAAACCAGAATATCGCCGACCGGATCTGCATTCACGTTTCCACTCGAGACAGAATATCCCAAGCGATCTCCTCCGAATGTGGATTCAAGAGTTGTTACAAGAAATGTTGCGTTTGCAAATCGTGCTATTTGCACAGATCCTGGATTTTGCGCATTACCGTTTCCGGGAGAACCAATGAGCACGTCATCGAGCAAATCACCTGTGAGATCGAATGAACTCGCAAGACTTTGCCCGAGTGTATCAAACGGTGAGATGCCATAGATCGCTTTGTTTTCTGTTGTGAAGTTCGATCCGGACATGGGTCCGAGGTGTGTATAGACTGCTCCCGCATCCGTTGCCGCGACATCGCTCGAAATGGCTCCGAGGAGAAAATCGAGTTTTGTGTCCTGGTTTACAAATCCGACAGCCAAAGATGTTCCTGCGAGTTCGTCTTTTGTTTTGTTGATAAAACTTGCAAGGGCGTTTTGTATGAGAACTGTTCCGAGTGTCGCGGAACTCACCATAAATCCTGCTCCGGCAAACGCTCCCGCGCCTCCATTGTATCCATCCGCTCCGACAAAGAAATCGTCGAGTGAATCTTTGTCTTGGTCGGGAATAGCAAGACACGAAACACCAACCTCCATGTTTTGTGCCGTACCGATCCATACCGCATTCGCATCGTTTACGGATGTGCTTTTCAGGACGGATGTCATAAAGACGTAAAGGGCTCCGGCGCTGTTTCCATTTGCTGCAAGTCCAGGGGAACCTACCGCGAGCATTGGGCCATTTTTTGACCCTGTACACGCAAGACTCGTTCCAAATAGACCGTTCGTTGGACCAAGAATTTCTTGGGTCGGATTCATGCCACTTTTAAATGGAGCGAGGTAGAGGGATACTTTTCCTTGATTGGCATTCCATGCAGGCGAGCCGATTACGATATCTGGAGAACCATCATCGTTTAGATCGCATGTAGAAACAGCCGCCGCAAAGTTTTGACTTTCTGGTCCTGTGATCTGAATCACATTTACACTTCCGATCTTGATGACTCCGTTTAGGAAACATTGATTCACACTTCCATCGCAATTATCGTCCGTTCCATTGTTGCAAACTTCGAGTGCTTCTGGATGAATGGACGCATTCGCGTCAGAACAGTCTGCAGAGTTTTTGACGTAGCCAACTGGCTGCAAGCAATCCTCTTTGGATTTTGTTGCATCACCAAAGGTGTCTTTGTCGGAATCCAGGTACCACGTCACGATTTTCGTGTCTGTGTCCGTGATTCCATTGCAGTCGTTGTCAATCGAGTCTTTGCAGATCTCAATTGCGTTCGGATAAATCGTTTTGTCTGCATCGTTGCAATCCGTTTTGTCCGAAACGTATCCGGTTGGAGTTGCACATGCGTACATTGAGACAGTACTTTTGCCGTAGCTGTCTTTGTCGGAATCGAGATACCACAGAGATGCTTCTTTTGCGTTGTCTGTGACACCGTCGCAGTTTTCGTCGATGTTGTTGTCGCAAAGTTCGATTGCGTTTGGGTGAACCGATTTTTGCTTGTCGTTACAGTCCGCACTGTTTGTCACAAACCCTTCCGGAATCGTGCAACCCGTTACGTCTTTCGATAAATCTCCGTAGGAATCTTTATCTGCATCTGCAAAATAGATCTTGATGACCCCTTCGTCCGTTTGTCCATCGCAGTCGTCATCGATCATGTTACAAATCTCAAGCGCGTTCGGATGAATCGCTTTCTCAAGATCCTTGCAATCATCGCTCGTGAGCGACCAACCGCTTTCTGTGACACACGATTTTTTTGTCACCAAGACGTTGCCATATGTATCTTGATCAACATCGGCAAACAACGTTTTTGCATCAACCGCTGTCGATTCATCTGTCTGCCCATTGCAATCGTTGTCGAGTCCATCACAGAACTCGGGAGCGTTTGGATAACTCGATTCGTGCGCGTCATCGCAATCTGTTGCGTTTGTGGTTTCTCCCGGAAGGGGGAGACACCGCAGATGTTTCAGTGCGATATTTCCGAATCCGTCTTTGTCTGCATCTTGATAGTACGCAGTTTGCGTTCCTTCGTCCGTCTGCCCATTACAGTCGTCGTCGATCAAGTTGCAGCTTTCCGAACTCGCGTTCGTGGTTGAAGAGCAGGTTGTGCTCACCTGATCAGACGCACAGATTTTCTTTCCGCCTGTACAAGCACCAACACCACAGCTTGCGTCAAGATCCGTGAACGTCTCGTCTGTTTGTGTATTGCAGTCGTTGTCGAGGTGATCACAAAGTTCTGATGCGCTCGGATACACATTCGCACGTGTGTCGTCGCAATCCGTATGTGTTGTGGTTGCACCAATTGGCATGTCGCAGACGATGATTTTTGCGCCTGCGCCAAATCCATCTTGATCCACATCTTGATACCAGATTCGGATTCCAACCTTCAGATTGCGATCATCGCAATCGTCTGGACGGGGAATTCCATCACCATCAACATCAAGACGTTTGCCACGAAGAGCATCCGAAATGAAGGGAGAGATTTCTTCGCATCCAATGGCGAGGAAAGAAAGAAGAAGCACAAAAAAACGAGTGTTCACGGGACCTCCGTGGGTTGTAAGGAACGTATGCGTATCTTCGCACAAAAATCGATTTTGTCAATGTTATAGGTGGGGTCCCCAGACCCCGCACGGGTTGCAAATTGAGGCATTTTTTCGTACACTTCGTTTGTTGCGAGGTGAGAGCGCCCCGCCTATAACGTGATTATGCCGAATAATGAAATGCCGAAAGCGTACGAATCGAAATTGTACGAAGATGAAATTTACGCCGCCTGGGAGAAAAGCGGATTTTTTAACCCCGATAATCTCGCCGGAGAGCCATACTCCATCATGATGCCGCCACCAAACGTGACGGGTGTTTTGCATTTGGGACATGCGCTCGAGAACGCCCTTATGGATGCGATGGCGCGCTATCAGCGCTTAAATGGAAAAAAAGTTTTGCTTGTTCCGGGAACGGACCACGCCGCGCTTCCAACACAAGCCAAAGTCGAAAAGATGCTCATGGAAGGTGGAATGAAAAATCCGCGCCAAGAATTAGGACGCGACAAACTCGTTGAAAAGATTCGTGAGTTTGCCGAGGCTTCTCGATCTACGATTCTCGGACAAATCAAAAAAATGGGAACGAGTTGTGACTGGTCTCGCCTTGCGTATACATTCGACGATTCACGTAACATTGCCGTGAACGAACTTTTTCGACGCCTGTATAACGACGGACTCATCTATCGCGGATATCGCGTGGTGAACTGGTCCACAAAAGGACAGTCGACGTGCTCAGATGATGAGATTGAATACATCGAACGCGCGAGTGTTTTGTATACCTTCAAGTACAGCAAAGATTTTCCAATCACGATTGCGACGACTCGACCAGAAACAAAGCTTGGTGACACGGCGGTCGCGGTTCATCCAGGCGACGAGCGTTATCAGAAATACATCGGCCAAACGTTCGTGGTAGATGTTGGCGCAGAAAAACCACTCGAGATTAAAGTGATTGCAGATGAAGGAGTAGACCCAACATTTGGAACAGGCGCACTTGGTGTTACACCCGCACACAGCCAAGTGGATTTTTTAATGTATGAAAAACAAAAAGTGAGCGGTAATCCGATCGGCATGATTCAGGTTGTGGGTATCGACGGAAAGATGACGAAAGAAGCAGGATCATATGCAGGGCTTACGGTCGAGGAAGCACGCGCGAAGTTCGTCGGTTGGCTCTCGACGCAGGGTCTGCTCGAGAAGGAGCCGGAAGAGATCGTCCAGAATGTTGGAACTCACAGTCGCTATAAAGATGTGATTGAAGTACTGCCCATGACGCAGTGGTGGCTTGATGTGCAAAAAGTGATTCCATCGAAGGGAAAGAGTTTGCACGACCTCATGGCCGAAGCACTCACGACAGGTCTCGATGGTGATGCTTCGAAGAAGGTCACAATCACTCCAGAACGATTCACCAAACTTTATTTGGCTCGCGTTGCAAACCTGCGCGACTGGTGTTTGTCTCGCCAAACCTGGTGGGGACATCGCATTCCGGTTTGGTATCGTGGCGAAGAGACATTCGTTGGAAACGGATCGCCAGAAGGCGACGGATGGGAACAGGATCCAGACACGCTCGATACCTGGTTTTCCTCAGGTTCATGGACGTTTTCGACGCTTGGCTGGCCAGAAAAGACCGTCGATCTTCAAGCCTTTCATCCAACAAGCTGGATGCAAATGGGATATGAGATCCTCTATCTATGGCTCATGCGCATGGTGCTCATGAGTACATACGCGCTCGGCGAGATTCCGTTTAAGGATGCATATATTCACGGGATGCTCCGCAACGAATCTGGAAAAAAGTTTTCGAAGTCAGATGCAAACGGAATTGATCCGCTCGATATTATTGAGAAGTATGGTTGCGACGCGCTCCGACTTTGTGTTCTCTCAGGCAACACGCCTGGAAATGATTCGCGTTTTTCTGTCGAGAAGATCGAGAGCTCACGCAATTTTGTAAACAAAATGTGGAACATCTCGCGTTTTATTTTGATGTCCGTTGGTGATACAACTTCCTCGAACTCGGTTGCGCCAACAACCGTTGCAGATCACTGGATCCTCGGCCGTCTCGAAACTGTCACAAACCAAACAGGGAAGCTCATCGAACAATTCGACTTCTCGCTTGCGATCGAGACACTTCGAGAATTTATTTGGAATGACTTTGCCGACTGGTATCTTGAAATCGCAAAGATTCAACAGAAAGATGAAGCGCTGAAAACCTCGACGAATGAAATTTTGTTGTATGTGTTGAAACAAAGTTTGATTTTGTGTCACCCATTCATGCCGTTTGTTTCAGAGGCGATCTGGAAAGAATTTGGTACCGGTTCGTTTGTCATGGTTGAAAAATGGCCAAAGGTAAATGGATTCTTCGACGAAGCGTCCGAAAAGCAGCTCGTTGCGTTGCAAGAACTCATCATCGCCATTCGTAATGTTCGTTCTCAATACAAGATCGAGCCAAAGAAACTCATGGATGTTGTATTTGTCGTAAACGAAGCATCTCGTGAATTTATCGAATTGAATCGTGAGGTGATTGCCGCGCTTGCTCGTGTGAATGCGGACTTTGTTCTTGTCGAGAAATACGAGGCGGCTGCATCCGATATGTCGGTTGTCCTGAAAGATGTAACCGTGTTTGTAAAAATGGAAACAGTTGTGGATGCGGAAAAAGAAAAGGTGCGTGTTGAGAAAGAAATTGCTGAGCTCACGAGCTATCTCGAATCCGTCGCACAAAAACTTTCAAACGAGGAATTTCGCTCGAAGGCTCCAGAAAAAATTATTGCGCAAATGGAAGAGAAACAACGCGAAGCACAAGAGAAACTCAAAAAACTTTCTACTTAGTATGCACACATTGCAGAAAGCCAAGCAACAAATTTTGCAGGATTTGAAACGCGCTATTGGGGGCGGGTTTGTTCCGCATCTTTCCGATCTTTCTGCGCCACCGGATGCAAAAATGGGAGATGTTGCGTTTGCGTGTTTTTCGCTTGCAAAGAAATTGAAAAAAAACCCCGCTGAGCTTGCGCAAGAAATTGCCGCAAAGACCGGTCCGCGTGGATATGTGACGGCAATCCGTGCTGCGGGGCCGTACGTCAATTTTACGTTTGGAAATGAGGCGCTTGGAAAAGATGTGTTGAAAGAAGTTGTGACGCTCGGCGATACGTACGGAACATCCGATACAGGAAACGGAAAGCGCGTCATGATCGAATACGCAAACCTGAATACACATAAAGATGTGCATATCGGACATTTGCGAAACTTGTTCGTCGGACAAATGACGGTGAATATCTTTCGCGCAAATGGATATGACGTGATTCCAACGGCATACATCAATGATCTTGGAGCGCATGTCGCAAAGTCGGTCTGGGCGATCATGACGCTTCACGCGGATGAGGAAGTTCCAAAAGAAAAGCGCATCACCTTTTTGCGCGACGTCTACACTGAAGCAACGCGACATGTTGAGAATCATCCGAATGCGAAGGAACAGATTGCGGAAGTATTCAGGCATCTTGAAGATCAAAAAGGGGAGGAGGTTGCGGTTTGGAAAAAGACACGCACATGGTCCATTGATTATTTGAAAAAAGTTTACAAAGAACTCAACATTGGGATCGAAGAATGGTATTTCGAAAGTGAACTCATCAAGAAAACAAAAAAAGAAATCGAGAAACTCATCAAGAAGGGAATTGTGACGCAATCAGAAGGCGCATGGATTGTTGACCTTCGCGATCAGAACCTTGGTGTGAACTTATTCGTGAAATCTGATGGAACACTTCTTTATAATGCGAAGGATATTGGACTCGCCCTCAAAAAAGAAGAAGACTATCACGCCCTTCGATCGATTTACGTGGTCGACGCACGTCAGTCACACGCTATGCAACAGTTGTTTGCAACATTGAAGCTCATGGGCTTTGAAAAAGAACTCACGCACTTGTCTTACGATTTCGTTACACTGAAAGACGGCGCCATGTCTTCCCGAAAAGGAAACGACATCCGGTTCGAAGAGTTCCGCGATCAAATGATCGAGCGCGCGACCATTGAAACAAAGAAACGACATGAAGATTGGAAACCAAAACAGGTGGATGAAACCGCGCGGGCAATCACAAACGCCGCCATGCGATTTTCCATGTTGAAACAAGATATGGAAAAGCCGATTGTGTTTGACCTTGAAGAATCATTGGTTTTCGAGGGCTACACAGGGCCATACATTCTCTACACCCTTGCTCGCATTGAAAGTTTGCTGAAGAAAGCTCCAAAGCGTGAAGCAGGTCGCGTTCATGAACACTTGAAGACCTCGCTTGAACATGATCTTTTGGTCTTGATTGCAGAGTATCCAGATGTCGTCTTCGATTGTGTACAAACCCTCGAACTTAGTCGCATCGCCCAGTATCTCTTCGATCTTTCCCAAACATTCGCGTCTTTTTATGCGGATGCACCCATTCTCAAAGCAGATCCTCACGTCATGCATGCGCGTCTTGCCCTTGCGGAATCCGTTGCCCGCGTGTTAAAAAATGGATTAAGACTCATGGGTATTGAACCTGTGGAGGAGATGTAAACGAATATGTTTAAAAAATCAGAACATCATATGGCACATGCACAAGCAGGAAGCGAAACAATCATCGCTCAGGGGGTAAAGGTGGAAGGAGATTTTAAATCAAACGGTGATATTGCGATTGATGGGGAACTGAATGGTTCGCTTGCGACTGTTGCGTCTCTTCATATTGGGGAGTCTGCGGTGATTCATGCGGAAGTTTCTGCAAAGAATGCAGTGATCGCAGGGGTGATCGTTGGAAACATTCATGTCGAAGACGGTCTTCAACTACACGCAAGCTCGAACGTGACCGGAGATATTGTGACAAGTCGTTTGTCGATCGCGGAAGGCGCGGTTGTGAATGGACGTATTTCCATGAACGGCAAAGAGTAATTTTTGTGTATTGCTACCTGTACGATGATTTTATACAGGGCAACAAACGATTCGAAAAAGAATTAGCGCTTATTGAAAATCGTTTGACCGACCTTGGGATTGCCGGCAAGATTTCTCGTCTTGCTTTGTTTCGCAATGCGGAAGAAATGATTCGTGACGAAATCGATAAGGGAGTGACAACAGTCGTCGTGCTTGGAAATGATGACACGATTCGAAAAGTCTTGAATGTAGTGGTTGAAAGTGGGGTTGTATTTGGGATGATCCCGATTGGACCGAAAAATAAACTCGCCCAACTTCTTGGAATTCCTGAGGGTGTTGCTGCGTGCGATGTTCTCTCGGCACGTCGCGTTGAGACGATCGATATCGGAAGTGTGAATGGTCGAAAATTCATCAGCGAAGTTTCTGTTCCAGAGTTCCGAGCGGAAATTACGTTCGAAGAAAAGTTTCGCGTATTTCCAACATCCACAGCAGAACTCGAAGTGAGAAATTTGTCCGGCGAGTCGAATCCGTGTGACGGCATGTTGCAAGCTGTGATTCGCGCCGATGTGAAGCGCGGACTTCTTCGCAGATCCACAAAAGAAGAAAGTATTTTGCCCCTACAATCCATGACGATCCGCGCCGAAAAACCGATCCAAGTTTTTGCGGACGGCGAACTCATGGAAGGCACCCGATTTGATATTTCTGTCGAATCGATGGGAATGAAGATTATCACAGGAAAGGAACGCACGTTTGAGACTTGATCTTTTTTTCTAGATCGATTATTATCTCGACGCGTAGGAAGACCACGCGCGGACGTGGCGGAATGGTATACGCGCCAGCTTGAGGTGCTGGTTCTCGCAAGGGATTGGAGGTTCAAGTCCTCTCGTCCGCACCACAAAAACTCTGACTCACGTCGGAGTTTTTGTTTTGCGTGATCCATTGACAATCTGCCCAGATCTTGATAGGTTTCTTGGCCAACGTGGCAGGAGGTGGAGATGAAGTTTTTTCGATGGTTCTTGGTTGCAATCCCGCTTGTTCTCATGGCGTGCAATGAGGCGAGTGATCCCGAAAATGTTGGGAAGGCAACGGGATGTGCAATTCTGGATTACCAGAATGGTGTCCAATACTTCAGTTGCACCGAAGCACATTTTGCCAACGCACTTTCGCAATTCCTTGCGCAGCACTCAGATCTCGAACTCGCAGCAATGGCTCCCGATGATACGGCTGGTCGTGGACGAAGTACAGGGTACTTCGTTGTCTTTCGGACAATTCATCGATAAGTCTTACCTCACTGGTTTTTTCCGTGAGGTTTTTTTATTTGTCTCTCAAATGTTATGATCTGTGTATGCGCAGATTCATTGCGAACATTTTTTTTCTTCTTTTTCTTGCCGGCATCGCCTTTTATTTTCGCGATCCGCTTTTGCGCACCTGGTCGCTTCTGTCCGCGCGTTTGAACCCATGTGCACAACCGATCGCGTATTCGATCGGCGAGTTTGATACGCGATTTGGGATTTCGAAAGAAACATTTCTGAAAGATCTTCAAAAAGCGGAATCTGTTTGGGAGAAGCCAATCGACAAAGAGTTGTTTGTTTATGATCCTGACGGCGCACTCAAGATCAATTTGATTTATGATGACCGGCAAGCAGCAACGCAGAAATTGCAGAAGTTGGGATTTTCGATCCGTGATGATCAAGCCTCGTATGATGCGCTGAAGGTAAAATATGAAGCGCTTAAAAAGACGATCAATGCGCTCAAAGCGAGTTATCAAACACAATCAGATGCCTATGATGCAAAGCTCTCGACTTACAACAAAGAGGTGACTTACTGGAACAATCGCGGTGGAGCTTCACAAGAAACCGTCGATCGACTCGCAAGAGAAAAGGCTGCGTTGGATCAAATGCGAGATGAACTGAATGCGTTGCAAGGAAAAATTAATGCGCGCGTCGACGAATTAAATGCGCTTGTAGAAGTGATCAATCGCCTTGCGCGTTCCTTGAATTTGGTTGCGGATCAATATAACACCATCGGAGCTTCGCGTGGTGGGGAGTTTGAGGAAGGGGAGTATGTGCGTTCCATTGAGGGTACGCGCATCAATATCTATCAGTTTGATGACCAAGCGAAACTTATCCGTGTGCTTATGCATGAAATGGGTCACGCGCTTCGGCTTGACCATCTTGAAAATCCAAAAGCGATTATGTATCGCTTAAACAACGGTGTGAATGCGGTTTTGACAGCGGATGATGTACAAGCCCTAAAAACACTCTGCCGAGTTGAGTAAGACCGCCTGATTGTGCCTCCCTCTGGACAAGGGGTTGGTTTTATGTTCTAATCAATGACGAGCGGACAGCATCCCTATGAGTTCCATCAATTCCTCACACATTTCCTCACAAAGCAACATCATGCTCGCGACACGTGCGTCTGCATGACCCGCCAACCAAGCGAATCGGGCATCATATGAGATTGCTGTTCACTCATCGTTAGGGAGTGGATGAACAGATGACCGTGATTCGTCACGATCAACTCATGCGAACCCTTCGCTCTCACCCAATGACTTCCGCTCACCTACGACTCTGCCGCCTTCGAGACTCTCGGGCGGTTTTTCTTTTGTCACCAACAAAAATACTGCAGTCGAACTGCAGTATTTTTGTTGGTGGATGCTGGGGGATTCGAACCCTCGACCCTCTCGGTGTAAACGAGATGCTCTAACCAGCTGAGCTAAGCATCCAGATCATGTGTGCGTCAGTATAGTCAGATCCTCTTTTTTTTGCAATGGATGTGTTACACTTTCGTTATATGAATCCATTTTTGCGTATTTTTCTTGGTTTTATTGTTATGGTTATTGGTTACTTTATCGTTTCCAAATCTGAAAAAATGTTTGAGTGGTTTGGTCAAAATGAGTTTGCGGAAAAGTATATTGGTTCGGGTGGTTCTCGCACGTTTTATAAAATCATCGGAATTTTGGTCGTCTTCGTCGGCATTTTCATTGCCACAAATGTCATGTCTGATATTTTGGGGGGCACCGCAAAGGTTCTGACAAATACATAATCGCTTGGCACGTCGTTCGCGAACGACGTGCCTTGACGCATCCCATCACAATCGACTATTCTTGAGCGTACTATGAACATGTTCAATCCTCTCTTTTGGTTTTCGATGCAAGCGGCAAATGTGGGCGGCGTGTCTGGAAAAGTGTTATTAGGTTTTTTTCTCCTCCTTATTTTGGTGGGAATTGTGTGTCGGATTGTGCTTATGCACACTTCTGCAGACCGTTATCTGAAGTTGATTGGTAAACGCGTGATTACATGCAGTCTCACCATGGGTTTTATTGGCGTCGTGCTTTTCTTCTTTAGCTATGAGGGAATTCAATTATTTGGTGCTCGATTTTTGTATCCGCTTTGGGTGATTGGATTTGTGGCATGGGGAGCGTTCCTTGTGAAATTCGCCATGAAAGAAGTTCCTGCTTTGCGCGAAAAAAATATAAGAGAGCACGCAAAATCCAAATATATTCCAGGACGTAAGAAATAATATGATGGATCCTCGCAGACAATTCGGGAATGCGGGTGAGGATCTTGCGGCGAACTATTTGGAAGGGAAGGGGTATGTCGTGATTGATCGCCAATGGCGATGTGTTTACGGCGAGATTGATCTTGTCTGTAAACAAAATGATGAATGGGTTTTTGTTGAGGTGAAATCAAGAAACGACGATCAGTACGGATTTCCCGAAGACGCCGTAACCGCAACCAAACGTCGACATCTTGCGGCATGTGCGGATCAGTATCTTTTGGATCATCATCAAAACAATGTTCCGTGGCGTGTGGATGTTATCGCGATTGAGTTTGATGTGTCACCTCCAAACATTGTCCACATCGAAGCTATTGACATGTAAGGCGAAGTCCAGTATCATTTTTATATCTGAAACCTGTCTGAATGACGGGTTTCTTTGTTAAGTAGTAACGCTGTAGATACAGATTACAGATCAATACAGATAGGGATAGTGGACGACAGATCTTTTTTGCACTATCTGTTTTGCATCATCTTCATCTGTATTGATCTGTAATCTGTATCTACACATATTTCTATGTCCTCTCCTATTGAACAAGCCATTCGACAGATTTGTGAAGAAAAAGGTCTTGCGTATGAATCCGTGATTGACGCCATTCAAGCAGCGCTCGGTGCTGCGTACCGAAAAGATTTTGGAGATAAAAACCAAAACATTGATGTTGAGTTTGATACAGAAACCGGTGGAACGCGTGTTTTTGATGTGAAAACCGTTGTAGAAGATGTGGACCCAGAAGTTCTTGCAAAGATTGAAGAAGAACGTCGCGTGAAAGCGGAAGCGATGGCTGCGCAATTCGCAGATGGTCGCAAGCGTCGAGATGATCGTCGTGATGAACCTGCGGCATTTGTTTTGGAAGATGACGACGGTCCAAACTTTAATCCAAAAACAGACATCATGATTTCTGATGCGCGTGTTTTGAAGTTCGGCGCAAAAGTGGGAGATGTTCTCCGCACACCGCTTCCAGAAGCGGGAGAATTTGGACGCATGGCCGCAATGACCGCCAAACAAGTTATTACGCAGAAACTTCGAGAGGCAGAGCGTGAAGTTGTGTTTAGTGAGTTCAAAGAACATGAAGGCGAAATGATGCAAGGAACCGTTCAGCGTCGTGAAGGTCGTGTTGTCCTTGTTGATCTTGGTCGTACAACCGGAATCATGCGCCCAGAAGATCAAAATCCAAACGAGCGTTACAACACAGGTGACAGAATCAAGGTTTATGTTCGCCAAGTTGGACTTACGACCAAAGGCCCAGAAATTTTGTTGTCTCGCACCGCAGATGAAATGGTCAAGAAATTGTTTGAAGTGGAAATTCCGGAGATCGAGGAAAAGACGGTTGAAATTAAATCCATTGCACGTGAAGCAGGTTCACGCTCGAAGGTTGCCGTTGGAACCGATGACAATTCGATTGATCCAATCGGAGCATGTATTGGTCAACGCGGAAGCCGTATTCAGACCATCATTGCAGAACTCGGTGGAGAAAAAGTGGATATTATTGAATGGAACAAAGATCCTGTTGCGTTTATTACAAACGCGTTGTCACCCGCAAAAATTTTCCACGTGGATGTAAATGAAGAAGCCAAAGTTGCATCCGTAAGCGTTGCGACCGATCAACTCTCACTTGCAATCGGAAAAGGCGGACAGAACGTGCGTCTTGCCGCAAAATTAACCGGATGGAAAATTAACATCGTGGAAAAAGATAAAGATGAAGTCGTGGAATCCGCAGAACCGGTCGTAGACGCAGCGGTAGGGGCTGATCTTGTACCTGTCCAAGCAGAGGAAAAAGCTGAAGAGAAATCAGAAACACCAGAAGTTGAAAAAGCCCCAGAGGTAACACAAGAATAATGTATGAACATCTTCTACACGTTCCTTTTGCAGCCAATCTTCAATCTTCTTGTATTTTTGTACAACGTGATTCCAGGAGCTGATGTTGGGTTTGCTATCATTGCGCTTACCATTCTCATTAAGTTCGCGCTTTGGCCGCTCATGAGTTCCAGTTTGAAATCGCAAAAGGCCATGCAAGAGTTGCAGCCAAAGCTCGACGTGCTCAAAAAAGAACATGGTGACAACAAAGAAGCACTCTCAAAAGCCATGATGCAGTTGTATCAAGATGAAAAAGTGAATCCACTTGCATCTTGTCTCCCAATCATCGTTCAACTTCCTGTCTTGATTGCATTGTATCAAGTCTTGTTTCATGGATTTGACGCAACGGCTCTCAATCAACTTTATACATGGATTCAAAATCCAGGACACATCAACACGATTTTTCTTGGACTCATTGATCTTGAAAAAAACAATCTGTGGCTCGCGGTCCTTGCCGGTGTCCTCCAGTTTTTCCAAACGCGCATGCTTATGCAGCGCCAACCGCCAAAACAGGTGGCAAAAACTGAAGGAGCAAAAGACGAATCCATGCTCGCAAGCATGAACAAGTCCATGATGTACATGATGCCAATCATGACCATTGTCATTGGAATGAAGCTTCCGGGTGGACTCACTCTGTACTGGGTCGTCGTGACCGTGTTCTCGATTGCACAGCAATGGTGGGTGTTTAAGGGGTTGGATGGGAAGAGTGGAAAGGGGAAATAAAAGGCGGAAAGGGCGGCAAAGGCGAAAGAAATAAACAAACAAAGCAGGATTTAAATCCTGCTTTTGTGTTACCATAGTTCCATTGTGCCCTGTCTTTATCGCTCTCTCCGCCTTTTCCGCCCTTCCCCTATGCCCTCCACCGATCTCGAACAATCCATTATCCGTACTCTTTGTTGGTTTTCTATTTCTGCGCGTCCCGTAACAGGGTTTGAGATTTGGAAGTGGTTGATTGATCCCGCGCGTGCGTATGATTTGTCCGAAGTGTATCGGGTCATCAACTCGAGTGAGTGGGTGAGGTCGAGGATGATTGAACAGGGTGGATTTTATGTGATTGGTGGAGCTGCAAAGCCTCTGATGAGTTTTGAGGGCCTCAGAGAAACCAGATCGAAAAATTACATGAATGCGGTAAAGAAATTTTACAAATTGCGCCGTGCCATGAAGTATTTTCGATTGTTTTCGAGTGTCTATGCGGTCGGAGCGGTAAATTCGATTGCGTGGTGGAACACAAATGAACAAAGTGATATTGATTTATTTGTCATTACAAAACCCGGAAGCATTTGGTCCACGCGTTTTTGGATGGTCCTGCCGTTTATTTTGTTTGGCGTTAGACCAGGTGCATCAAAACAAGATCCATTCTGTTTTAGTTTTTTTGTGTCGCATGATGCGCTTGCCCTCGAGCATCTTCGCTTTCCAGAAGGGGATCACGAATTTACGTTCTGGCTGAAATCACTTGTTCCATTGTATGACCGTGGCGAGGAATTTCGTGTGCTCACACATGCGAATCCTTGGGCTAACCACGCGCTTCCAAATGTTTCTTCAAGATACGTACACCCACTTCACCAATCCTCTTCCTGCCTGCCGGCAGGCAAGGCGCCCGTTCCGACATTGCCTCCCCTCGAGCCCCTCTACCGCTCCATCCAACGCAAACGGTTTCCGCTTGCCATTCGCCAGTTGGAAAATAAAGACTCGCGTGTTGTGATAAATGATCAGTTGTTAAAATTTCATGTGACGGATCGTCGTGCGGAGTTTGAAAAGACGTATCAAGAATTGATTCAAAAAATGATTGCCTGATATGAACCGACAAAAAATCGCGAACGGATTTTTAACGGCCGCCCTCTTCTTGCTTCCGTGGCAAGCGATTTTATTGTATCGAATGTTTTCTTTGCCCGAGGGACCGACGGTTTACGGCAACCTTGGCGTCTATGTCGTCGAGATTTTTATTGCCACTGCTTTTTTTCTTCGAGGCAGACCTCTTGCGAATCTCGCGTTTAAAAATGTTGTACGAGCCCTCTTTATTTTCTTTGCGGCTTGTTTTCTTTCCCTTACATATTCTCGAGTTTTCTCGATCAGCCTTGGTTGGCTCAGTCACCTCGTTGCCGGGGGAATGCTTTTCCTCTTGATTCTCGACGACCGCACAAACATTCCGCACGTCATCCACACATTTCTCGCTGGACTTGTTTTGCCCTGTATTCTCGGTTGGATTCAATACCTCACCGGTTTCAGTCCCGCGCTCACCATTCTCGGCCTCGCTCAGAAACATGTCGAAACGGGGGGAGTTGCCGTGGTTGCGACAGATACATTTCGATCTCTTCGAGCGTATGGCTCATTTCCGCATCCAAACATTTTCGGCGGGTACCTCGCGCTCGCAATCGTTCTGAAAGGTTGGAAAGGTCGAATAGGTCTGAAAAGTTTGAAGAGTTGGCAGGGGTGGGTACAGGTTTTGATGATCGCGTTGTTTACCTCGACGCTGATCCTGACGTTCTCGCGCGGCGCCTGGCTTGCGCTTACGATCGGACTCGTGGTTTGTCTTGGACAAGCGTTCTGGCACAAACGTCTCACACCTCACCGTGCAATCCCGCTTTTGTCGATCGGGCTTATCACGATTCTGCTTGCAATCAGCATGCTGCACTCGCACATACTCGCGAGATTTAATCCCGCGCTTCACGTCGAAGCAGTTTCCATCGAAGAACGCGCATCGCAATATCAAACGTTCGGCGATGTTTTTAAGATTAGTCCCATCGTCGGTGTCGGTCCTGGCGCTTACGTTTTCGCCCTCGAGCACATTTCGCAAGGCCAACCATCTTGGAGCTATCAGCCGATTCATAATGCATTTCTTTTGCTGCTCGCCGAACTCGGCATCATCGGCATCATCGCGTTTGGATATTTTTTGTATGAGTTAGGACGATCGGTTTGGGAGAAGCGAAAAACAACGGGCGGAATTTTTGCAATCACCCTCGCGCTTGAACTCCTTATTCTCGCTGCATTTGATCATTACGCATTCTCGATGTGGCCAGGGATTGCGCTTGTGGTGATGGTGTTTGCTCTCTCGTTACGATTCGCAACGGTTGACCCATTTCATTTAAAACAGTAGTATTTTCGGGTCGAAATACATTCGATAAAATTAGGTGATTATGGACTCAGCTTTGCTCATCGCAGAATTGAAACGTGTATCAGTTCTCATGCGAGATGATATGCCGATTGCACAACTCGAAGAACTTGAAGCACAATTCAAGTCTCTTGTTTGTCAGTTGATCGACGCGTTTCCAAACGATCCTGCGATCGCGATCGAGATTGCTCGCATTCAAAAAGACATGGGGTTGCTCCGCAAGTACAAATCCTACGGAGTGAAATGCTGTACACCACTTGGCTATTCAATCTTTTTGCTTAACGAAGGCGAAGGGTTTAGTTTTCAAAATCATCTTGAGTTTAAGGTTGAATTGTTTTATGTTCTTTCGGTTCTTTCGGGCGGATACGTCTTTATTTGCACAGCGGATGAATGGAATCAGGTCTTTGATGAACAGAAATTCGCGGAATGGTTTGCGGGGAGTGCATCGCAGGATTACGATGCATTTAAAAAATATCCGCAACTTGGCGATGTTGTAAAAATTGATCGAACCGGCATTGTTCATACAGCGATCGGATGCATTCTCGAGGAATACGCAAACGTGTCAACGGACATGGTGCAACGATTGTTTGATCAAAACAAAGGCAAAGCGATTCCGGCAGAGTTTACAAAAAGGTTCGTTGAGAACGCGTTGAGTCAACTCATGTTTCCGAACGTAACGCTTTCGATCGATAGCGAGGTTGTGCTTCATCAGTCAAACGAATTCGTCGCTTCGCGCGTTTCGATCGAGCCGCAACAAAGTCGCTCCATCGAATGTGAGAATGATTTCGTCTCATTGTACGTAACGGACGGGGAAGGGGAGCTAGTTTTGAGCGATTCATCGCTCGATCCAATCTGTCTCGCAAAAGGCGATCCGGTTTTGCTCGTTCCGCATTCGCGTTGGCGATTGAACAATATGAGCGACAAGCTACTTCAATATTCCTGTCTTCGCGTTCCTAAACAACAAGCATTGAAATAAACGCTTTAGACGGAATATCAATGGTAGTTTCCAGAATAAGAGAAATAAATGACTCAATCCGTCCCAAAAGGACGTTTTTTTGATTTAATAGTTGACTTTTTCCAATTATCTGATAGTTTACTTCATCACGCTTCTCACGTGATACAAGGAGTTCCTCATGTCTCTTGACTCTCTTGCGCTTCCGTCCGAGCAAACGCTTGAAGCCTTCAAGATTTGGATCAAATGCGATCTGTACACATGGAATCATGATCGATCATCCATGGCTCTTAATGCGAAGTCCGAAATGATTCGCAAAGAGCGTAAGAAGCCGATTCGTCAGTTGTCTGCGGCGGCAACCATTGATCTTTTGAGAGAAGAACGTGCAAAAGGAAAATTGAGTATCACTTCTGATCGTGGCGGTGCGGATCCGTTTAGTATGCTTGCTCTGATCGAGTATATGCGAGGGTCACATCGAATCCTTGATTTCTCAAACGAAGATCTTTCTTGGTTTGAACAGATACTCATTGAATTGATCGAGGAACTTCACGAACACAAAACGTGGCCTTACTATATTACTCAGCCACAAAGTTTACGCGAAACTGCAGAGTCTGCACTTTGGCATTTTGAACTCGGTGATGTCTCCGTATGGATGAAATTTGTTGAGAGTGGCACGAATAAGCATGAACAATACCGTTTCGAAGTCTCCGCATTTCTTGCCATGGCCAAACGCCCGCGTGCAAAAAGGCCAGACGACGATCGCATGAGCGATTTTCTTGTAAGCGTTCTTGACTTCCTCGGGGTCGGAGAAGATGGAGATCCGGATAACGGTAATCTTTCCTTCGAAGTTGGATGGTTTAAGGATTTGGTGAAAAGTAATCGAATGCGTTCACGAATGGTATGTTGGTTCAACAAAGCACGCGTAAAGCTTCCAAAAAAGATGAACAAAGAGAAGTTCGATCAGCTTGTAACCGCATTGCACCTTGAAACCAAACAGTCCTAAACCCGCGCATTCTGCGTGGGTTTTTTGATTCTTGACACCTTTATTTTCTTCGATAAAATATCCCCGCTAGCACTTACGTGAATAGAGTGCTAAGATTCCTCGGTTCTTAATTATCCTTTCTATGAAACTCACACCAATCAACGATCATTTGATCGTCAAAGCGGTTAAAGCGGTACAAACAACAGCTTCAGGAATTATTATTCCAGACACGGCAGATAAGGAACGCCCAGAACGTGGAGAGGTGATTGCTGTTGGTCCAGGACGTGAACTCGAGAACGGAAACCGATCGAGTATGCCGGTTGCGGTTGGGCAGATCGTTTTGTTTAAGAAGTACGCGCCGGATGAGATTAAGGTGGAGGGTGAAGAATTTCTGGTCATCACTTTAAGTGATGTCATGGCTATTGTTGAATAATATGGCAAAAAATATTTCTTATAACGAAGACGCACGTGCGGCTCTCAAACGCGGTGTCGACAAACTCGCGGACGCGGTGAAAGTTACACTCGGTCCAAAAGGACGCAATGTGATTATCGAACGCGGATATGGCGCGCCGATTGTGACGAAAGATGGTGTGACGGTTGCAAAAGAGATTGAGCTTGAGAACAGACTCGAGAATCTCGGCGCGGAACTCGTAAAAGAAGTTGCGAGCAAGACGAACGATGTTGCTGGTGACGGAACAACAACGGCGACGGTTCTCGCGCAATCGCTCGTGCGCGAAGGACTTCGCAACGTTACAGCTGGAACAAATCCACAACACCTTCGCCGCGGAATGGAAAAAGGTGTTGAGGCGATTGTGGCGGAAATAAAGAAGATCGCGACGCCAATTAAAGGCGGCGAGATCGAGAAGGTTGCGAGTATCTCGGCGAATGACGCGGAGATTGGATCGATGATTGCAAAAGCGATGACGCAAGTTGGGGAGAATGGTGTGATTACCGTCGAAGAAGGGCAATCGTTCGGCGTCGAAGTCGACTTCGTGGCGGGAATGCAATTCGATCGCGGATACATTGCGCCGTACATGATTACATCTCAGGAACGCATGGAAGCGGAGTATCAGGATGCGTTTATTTTGATTACGGACAAAAAGATTTCGTCCGTGCAAGAGATTTTGCCGATCCTCGAAAAAGTCGCGGCGACCGGAAAGAAAGAACTTGTGATTATTGCGGAAGACGTTGACGGAGAAGCACTTACGACACTCGTCGTAAACAAACTTCGTGGAATTTTCAGTACGCTCGCGGTGAAAGCTCCGGGCTACGGAGATCGTCGCAAAGCGATGTTGCAAGACATTGCGATTCTTACGGGTGGAAAATTGATTTCCGAAGAAGTTGGATTGAAACTTGAAACAATGGAGCTCACCGATCTCGGACAATCTCGCAAGTTTGTTTCGAATAAAGATTTGACGACGATCGTAGACGGTCGTGGCGATAAGGAAGCGATCGCACAACGTGTTGCAGAAATTCGTACACAACTCGGTCAAGCAACAGCAGACTTCGAGAAAGAGAAGTTTCAAGAACGTATCGCAAAACTTTCGGGCGGCGTTGCAATCATCAAGGTTGGTGCAGCGACCGAGACAGAAATGAAAGAAAAGAAAGATCGCATTACAGATGCAGTGGCCGCGACAAAGGCGGCAATCGAAGAGGGAATTGTGCCAGGAGGTGGAGTCGCGCTTGTTCGATCGATTAAGTGTCTCGACGAAGTGAATGCAATCGGTGACGAGCGCATTGGACTCGATATCCTTCGAAGAGCGCTCGAGGAACCGCTTCGCATGATCGCCACAAACGCGGGTGCGGATGGATCGGTTGTCGCAGAGAAAGTAAAAGCGCAAACCGGATCCTTCGGCTATAACGCCGCAACAGATGTTTACGAGGATCTCGTCGCGGCAGGCGTGATTGATCCCGCAAAAGTCACTCGATCTGCACTTCAAAACGCAACTTCGATTGCGATCATGATTATTACGACCGAGGCGGCCGTAACCGAAATTCCAAAGAAGGATGAACCGGCTGCACCGCAAGGCGGCGGAATGGGTGGAATGTACTAAAAGACAGAAAGACAGGGGTTAAGCCCTGTCTTTTGTTTTTCCATTGTATTTTGCTATGATAACCGCACTATGAAAGAGTTGCTGAAATTAATCCAAGCCCTCCGCGATCGAGCTCTTCGAACGTGGGGGTTACTTTGACCTTGATACCGTAAAAACAACGGTGGCCGCGCTTGAAGCGCAAATGGCCGCTCCGGATTTTTGGAATGACACACAAAACGCAAAGACTGTGAGCAAACACGCCGCGGATCTTCGAAGTGAACTTTCAATTTGGGAATTGTTCATTGCTGAGGTCGATGAGCTTCTCGAACTCGCAAAGTTTGGTGATGAGAATAATGACACTTCGATGCATGATGAGATTGCTTCTAAGCTCGAAGCGCTCGAAGCGCGCTTCTCAAAAATGGAATTCACTACCCTCTTCTCGGGCGAGCATGACGACACAACCGCGATTCTTGCGATCCACGCAGGAAGCGGAGGAACAGAGGCACAAGATTGGACGCAAATGCTTCTTCGTATGTATGCGCGTTTTGCGGAACAAAAAGGATTCGAGATGACGATTCTCGACGAGTCTCGAGCCGAGGATGTCGGTATCAAAAGTGTGATGGTTCGCGTGACGGGTCGATATGCGTACGGATATCTCAAGTCCGAAGCGGGTGTTCATCGTCTCGTCCGCATCTCTCCTTTCGACGCAGAGAAGATGCGTCACACAACATTCGCGCTTGTCGAGGTGATTCCAGAACTCGATGAGATCGAAGATCTCGAAATCGATCCAAAAGATTTGCGTATCGACACGTATCTCTCGGGAGGAAAAGGAGGGCAAAGCGTGAACACAACGTATTCGGCGGTGCGCATCGTCCATCTTCCGACCAAAATTGCGGTTGCGTGTCAAAACGAACGTTCGCAATTGCAAAACAAAGAAACCGCCATGAAGATTCTGCGCGCAAAATTGTATCAACTCAAACTCGAAGAACAAAAAAAACAAAAGCTGGAATTACGTGGCGATTATCAATCCGCCGAATGGGGAAATCAAATTCGCAGTTACGTGCTTCATCCGTATAAACTCGTGAAGGATCACCGAACCGATTACGAGACGACGGATGCAGAAGGAGTCCTCGAAGGCGCACTTGAGCCGTTTATGGAAGCGTATCTTCGAAGAGAGCTTGGGAAGTCAGACAGATTCGCAAAGGAAAATAAAGAATAATTTTCTGTCATCCCGAGCGGAGCGAAGCGCAGCCGAGGGATCCCACGTTTAAAAAGCGCAAGATTCCTCCACTCGTCGATGACTCCTCGGTCGGAATGACACAGTATATGAAATTCAAATCCGCTCTCGTCACCGGTGGCGCCGGCTTTATCGGCTCGCACATTGTGGATGCGCTCGTTTCACGGCGCATCAAAGTTTATGTTGTCGATGATTTGTCGAGCGGACAGAAGTCGAACGTGAATCCGAATGCGAGTTTCACGAAACTTTCTGTGAACGCGCCCGCGTTTGTTGACTATCTCAAAAAAGTGAAGCCGGATGTGATTTTTCATTTGGCGGCGCAGATTAACGTCCGCAAGTCTGTAGAGAATCCGGTTGAGGATGCAAAGACAAACATCATGGGCCTTCTCGCCATTTTGAGTGTGGCGAAAGAAATCGGCGTGAAGAAGATTGTGTTTTCCTCGAGCGGGGGAGTGATGTATCCAGAAACAGCAAAAATGCCGTATGCTGAAACGATTCCCGCACAGCCGATTTCGCCTTATGGAATCTCTAAGCGTGCGTCCGAAATGTATCTTGCGTTCATGCACCAACTTCACGGCGTGCCTTACGTCGCCCTTCGTTATGCAAATGTCTTTGGTCCACGACAAAACGCAAAAGGCGAAGCGGGTGTGATCTCGATGTTCGCAACAGCAATGCTTGCAGGCAAATCGGTTGTGATCAACGGAACGGGAAAACAAACACGTGATTTCGTTTATGTGGGTGATATTGTTCGCGCGAACTTGCTCGCGGCGCAAAAGAATGTGGTTGGTGAGTTTAATATCGGCACAGGTCGAGAAACAGATATTAATACGGTATTCAAGAAACTCGCGAAATTGATTGGGTACAAATTACCAGAACAACACGGCAAACCCGCGAAGGGCGAAGTGATGCGAAGTGTTCTCGACGCGCGCAAGGCGCGCACTGCTCTCGACTGGGAACCTAAGACCAAGTTTGATGACGGACTCGCGAAGACCGTCGAATGGTTTCGTAAACGAATATAAATGTAGGGGCGGGTCATGCCCCGCCCCTACGAATGCGATATGGGATTGCCACGCGCAAAAAAATCCTACGGACAGAATTTTTTGATCGACCAATCTGTGGTCGATAAGATTTTGTTTGCCGCAGATTTGAAGAAAGGGGAGAGTGTCCTCGAAATTGGTCCCGGAACAGGACTTCTCACGCAGGCACTTGTTGGCTCGAAAGCACGCGTCGTTGCCGTCGAGCTTGATCATGACTTGATCGAACCGCTCGTAAAGCACTTTGGTGACAAGATTGAGCTTATTGAAGGAGATATTCTTCGTCTCGAGAAACTGCCCGTCGAGGATCGCAATTTCAAACTGATCGCGAATATCCCATACAACATCACTTCACCTATTATTGAGAAATTTCTAACGCAATCACCTAGACCAACCCGGATGATTCTTATGGTTCAGCGTGAGGTGGCGGATCGGATCGTGGCGAAACCTCCGCAGATGAGTCTGTTGTCGGTTGTCTGCCGACTTTATGCGGATTGTTCAAGGGTGGTAAATGTGAAGGCGGGTTCGTTTCGGCCTATTCCAAAGGTGGATTCTGCTGTTGTGCAGTTCGACTTGAAACAGAATTCTGATCCATCTGCCGAGCGCATTATTGCGCTTGCAAAAATGGGGTTTGTGTCGCGTAGGAAGCAGTTACATCATAATCTTTTGCCTTATTTACGCGTACGAAAGCCTGAAGCTACGAGTGATGATGTGAAATCGTATTTCATTGCGCTTGAGCTTGATCCCCGAGTGCGTGCAGAGAATCTCACCATTGAACAATGGACGAAGTTGGAACAAATGATGAACACATAAAACAGGAATGAATTTCCTGTTTTGTTTTTGTGTCGTAGGGGAGGGTCGCGACCCTCCCCTACGAACGCGTGTTTGTCCCCAACGACTCGCTACCAGCGACACGCGTCTCCTGCTATAATATCCTCACAACTTATGGCCACACGGAGAATTCAAAATCGTCCACCGTCGGCATTACAAGCGGAGCAAAAAATTGCTTTTGCTCTTTTAGTTTTTTTGGGGTTTGGGGGAATTATTTTTGGGTTTCGATCATTTGGTTCTCATCTTTACCGCCCTATTCAACAACAATTCGCAAAGTATTACACGGGTGAGGATGTAGTGAACCCAAACGCAAAAGATTCAAAAGAAATTGAAGAACAAAAAAAGAAAGATACAGACATAGACGGACTCTCAGATTATGATGAGTTGTACGTGTATAAAACAAGTCCGTATCTGAGAGACTCAGATTCTGACGCGACTGATGACAAAACAGAAGTCTTTGCCGGAACAGATCCAAATTGTCCTGTTGGAAAGAATTGTGTCTCTTTGGGAGAGACGGCAAACGTTGATTCAACATCTCCCCAAGATTTCTTGGGTTCAACACCTGGAAATGAAGCGATTTTACAATCCGGTCAACTCAAATTTCAAAATAAAGAAGATGTCCAAAAGTTTTTTAAAGCTGCAACTGCTACAGAAATTCGTGCCGCCCTCATTCAATCTGGCGTGAAAAAAGAAGAGGTGGATAAAATTTCC
Organism: Candidatus Uhrbacteria bacterium RIFCSPLOWO2_01_FULL_47_17; assembly: GCA_001791305.1. Taxonomy (GTDB): domain Bacteria; phylum Patescibacteriota; class Patescibacteriia; order UBA9934; family GWF2-40-263; genus XYB2-FULL-45-11. Next base: position 53,328 of record MGEI01000005.1, on the reverse strand, counting down.
GATGAAGACTTGCAGAAACTCTTTGAACAAGCGATCGGTCAAGCCTCTGCCGAAGGAAAATTTGATTCGTTAACAACCGGTGGTGCGTCTGGTTCCGCAAGCGCAACAACGGAAACTTCCAAGCCATAGAAACGTATGTTGCAACCTTTCAAGAAAAAACGACAATGGATCGGCCGTGGGCTTGTCTTTGTTTTTTTGATCGGGATTGTTTCGAGCGGACTTGCTTTGTCAGCGCCGTCACCCGTATTTGCTGCGGACAACCCTGTAACGGCACCAACGAAGGTTGCCGCTGAAGCCTCGAAAACAGCTTGTTTAACCACAGGTGCAACTCCCTCTGTTTGTCCGGGGGGTGGTATTTCTGGCGCTATTAGTGCGATGTGGGATGGGTTAATCACCCCAGCACTCAAAATGGTTGCGATAAAAGCGCTTGTGGATTTTGTGTCGTATGCAAGTAACCGAATTGCCTATGAAGCGGCTGTGTACGTGGCAAACGGCGGTCCCGGGGAAGGATCCATGTTTTATAGAAAGAGCGCAACAGAAGCATGGAAAAGTTTCGGAAAAGATATTGGAGGACAGGCGTATGCGAATTTGAGCGATATTTCAAAATCCAGTTTTGGGTTAGATTTGTGTGTTCCGCCAAATCCAATGATTCGTTTAAATCTTCAGTTGAGTATTAAACAAAACTACACTCCAACAAAACCACGTTGTGATTTTGATCAAGTGAATGGGGCGTGGGGTCAAATTGTCTCGGATACAAAAGCACTTCTTACGAATGACAAAGACGCGGCGGAAAAATTTCTGTTCAACAAACTTTCGGAAGGCTTGCGTCCAGGAAGCAACCAACTCGGTGCGTCCATTGGGTTTCTGAGCCATACCTATGAGAAGTCCGCAAAAATAGCTGATCAAAAAGTTGTGGAGCAAAATGCAAGTAAATCGATTGGTGGTTTTACAGATGTGAAAGATCTTGTGACCGGAGAAACAAAAACGCCGGCCGCCATCGTTGCAAAAGATTTTGATAAAAAGTTGAAAGCGGCAGACAATGATGAAAATAAAGTGAAAACAGCAGATATTATTGCAAACCCGGATGTTTGGTACGGGCTTTTGAACATGTCTGTTTCTACGTTTACGAACACCCTCACATCCCAACTGTTCAATCGCGTCTATAAAGGGTTGTTTTCTCCAAAACCTGACAACTTCGATCCGTTTAATGCTGAGCTCGCGGTTGGATCGGGTGGAAACACGGACGCAAATAAAGCGGACTTAGGTGGAATTTTTACCGCAACACCCGTTGCAAACTTACAATTCGATTTATTGGGAGAGTTTACCCAATGTTTACCGGAAGGAACGGGAAACAGAGGATTAAATTCCTGTGTGATCGATGCGAGTGTTGTGTCTGCGATTAGTCGCGGAGGCAGTGCGGCAGCGCTTACGGTGCAAGAAGCGATTGACCAAAAAGTGCTGAAAGGCGATTGGCCTCTCATTTCTTCAAAAAATATTGCGGCAAACCAGGATCGTCTTTGTTATACCTACGGTTTTTGTTATGGAAACTTGGTGAAGCTTCGCAAAGCGCGCATTATTTCGATTGGTTGGGAGCTTGCGGCGGATAAAAATTCGCTCAGCAATCCAACGTCTTTGTCGGATATTGTGGCTGGGTTTTATGATCCGAAATCACTGTGGTACCACTTGATTGATCCAAACTGGGTACTGAAAGCACCAGAAACGCAATGTCGTGCATCGGTGAATGGAGAAATTCGCGTGAGTGCGCAGGCGCCGGGACGACAAAACGTCTGTGCGGATACGCCAACGTGTATTGGAGAAGACAACACAGGAAAATGTACGCAAGGATTCGGTTACTGTGTGGAAGAAAAAAATATTTGGCGTGTAAAGGGTGACGAATGTCCTGCGCAATATGCAACCTGTCTCATGTTGCAAAATACAAAAACAGGAAAAGCAAATTCATTTTTGTTGAATACAGTTGATAACGCAAATTGCACAAAGCAAAATGCAGGATGTTCTTGGAGCAAAACACAAAAATCCGCGGACGCAAAAGGCGTGTTTCAATGGTACAACGGAACGATTCCGTTTGATGTTGGAGTACAAAATTCTTCCATGAAATATGCAGGATCCACACCCTTTGTCCCAAACATTCAAAAAACAAAACAAACGGATTATGCTTACCAAGACCGTTTGTATTTGACGCACAGCGCAAAGAAATGTGATCAAGAGCAGGCGGGTTGTACGGAGTTGAATGTGAAAGACAGTAAACTCGCGTTGAACTTGGTACAAAACGGAAGTTTTGAAAAAGATGAAGATCAAAATGGAAAACCAGATTTATGGTCCCATTTAGCAGTTTCAAATCCGAATGTAGATTCTGTTACAGCTGTGGATGGATCAAAAAGTGCAAAATTAGATGGAGAAATCAATCAATCTATTTTAATCACACCAAAGAGTTTTTTTACATTTAGTACATATACAACAGCGACTGATAATATAGGATCTGATTTTCAGGTTGTTCTTCAGCCTTTCGATATAACAGGTGCTGCGATAAACATTACAGGACTTTCTTCGGGTGGAGACTGTATAAAAGATACAGTTGGTCAACAATTCGTCTCAGGATATACCATTTCCGCGAATGCCACGATAGGCAATTGGAAACGTTTCACCTGCACATTTACAGCTCCACAGAACGTGAATTTGGTTAGGGTTCGTTTAATCGGAAGCACAAACAGTCCGAATGTTCGTTTCGATGCGGTTCAACTTGAATCCGGCGAAGTCGCGTCGACGTTTGGGGATGGTTATAACGTAACAACCCCGCAAAAAGCTTATCTGAAACTTCCGCCGGCGTACCTCGGATGCAAGGGCCTCGCATCAGATCCAAAAGAATGTGCTGCGTATACGCAAGTTTGTTCCGCACAAGATGTTGGATGTAATTTGTATACGCCAAAAGAATCCGGTCCAGCGGTTCCGGCGATCGCATCTGCGCTCGACGCGTGTCCGAATGTTTGTGTTGGATATGATGCGTATCGACAAGAAGGCACGCGCTATGAACCCGCTAAATTCCCCGTGTATTTTATTGCGGATAAAGCCGGTGTGTGTTCGAAGAACGCGGTTGGATGTGATGGATTCACAAAACTCGGAACAAACGGTGGGGAAACACAAGAGCACTACACAAATTTGCGTGCGTGTTTGACGGGAGAGATGGCAATTGCAACGCCAGAAAAGACATCGGCTACGTATTTTACGTGGGAAGGTTCGGATACATCTGGTTTTCAGTTGAAGACATGGCAATTGTTACAGTCGAATGTGAATCTTGCGCCATGTATCACGCCAAATGTAGAAAGTGAAAGTTCGGTGAAGTGTGCGGATGTGAACCCGGTTCCGGTTGAGCCAACCTGTAAGTCACACGCAGATATTTTTACGAACGCAGATTGTCGAGAATTCTTTGATAGCACGGGAGATGTTCATTATCGCCTCTTCTCAAAAACCGTTACGGTTGATTCTGCTTGTACAGCTTATCGCAAAAACACTTCGACGGCACTCGACTGTAAGGCATCCGGTGGATTCTGGACGGCTCAAGGCTTCTGCCGATACTTTGGATTACAAAAAGAATCCAAAGTTTGTTCTGCGGCAGAGAACGGTTGTCGTGAATATACAGGTGGAGCGGCGCGTAATGCTGCGACGATTTTGAATGAAACATTTGAAGGTGGAACCTATGCGGCCTTCACAGCAACCACCACAAGCACGCCATCATTAAGCAATGATTCCATTGCGTCCGGAGGACACTCGTTGTCTGTATTTGCGTCCGGAGACGACACAGGTGTGAGAACGGCAAATGCAACGCTTTCGTCAAGCTTGGCGAAAGGAAAAGTGTACATCATGCAGTTCTGGGCAAAGGGCTCGGGAACTCTTTCTGCCGGATTCCAAGATGCAAATAATGGCGCGAAGCATTATTTCGTACAAGACTTGCCGCTTTCAAACACATGGGACGTGTATAACGTGGGTCCAATGGACACAAACAGTTTTGCGGCATTCAACAAAGACGCAACGCTGTTCTTCACCACAAAATCCCAAAAAACGTTCTTCATTGATAACATCCGACTCACAGAAACAGAAGAACACATTACACGCATCAAAGATTCTTGGGTCACTCCAGCGGTTTGTGACCAATCTCCAGACGGTGCGGCCGCTCCGCAATATTATTTGGGATGTAAAGCGTATACAGATCGTAAAGGTGTTGAGGGAAGCTATTATCAGTTCTCAAATATTTGTTCCGAAAACGTGATTGGATGTTCGGCGTATTACAATACGTTTAATTCGGATTCTGCCTCTGGTCAGGTGGCGAACGCGCGTTGTGTGAATTTGGGCGCGGCTGGTGTTCCTGCGAATACTCCTGTAGGCACACTTCCGAATGGAAAAGCAGCGGTTGGAAACGTGGCGTGTATCGTGAACGGAACAACGTACTGTACGATTAGTTCTGGGCAAAATTATTGTGTCTTTTCAACAAAACAAGTGTTCCAAGATCCATTGCCTTCAGATGCGAAGTTTGGAATTGTCTATGGTCCAGAAACGGTCGTCACTCCACAAGATCAATCCATCTACTTGGTAGATAACGGCAGTGCACAATGTTCTGTTGAGTTTAAAGGATGTAAAGAAGTCGGTGCGCCAACGTACGCTCAAGACTTGAAGACGGTGACCAAGTTTGATTCGAAGTACGTCATGGATACTCCGGATGATTACAAAAATATTTTGTGTGAGAACCAGGCATTGTTCTGTGACGAGTTTTCTTCTACAAAAGATGGAAACTTCTACTTTAAGGATCCACTCAACAAAACATGTGAGTATAAAACGTCCGTAAACATTGCTGGAAAAACGTTTAAGGGCTGGTTCCGTTCCGGAAAATCTGAGCCATGTTATTGGACAGACAAAAACGCAAACGGCAAGTTCGATCCAGCTTCTGACAACGCCTACCTTGTTGCTGGCGATCAAGCACAGATTTGGAAAAATGGAGACGCTGCATATGACGGTTGGATTGGTGCGTGTGAAACTGCAGCAAATCGTTGTACAGAATTTCAAGATGCAACGGATACAAGTTCAGAGAATCACGGAAAAGGAAAGTCGTATTTTGTGATCAATAATGATAAGTTGTCTGAAAATACGGTGAGTGCTTCGCAAAAGTGTGAAGGAAAAGTTGGGCAAAAAGGTGGATGTGCGTTATTCAACAACACAACCGTTTCACAACTCAAATACAGCTCAAGCGCAAGCTACGTTTTGTCGCTTCACGCAGATCTTCTGCTCAGCAAGTCGCAAAATAGTTTGGTAGATCCAATTAGTTGTAAGCAAAACCAAGGCGTGTTTACGGTCAGCGCAGACGCTGCCCAACAAATTGGTCTCGGAAGTGCAACATCGGTTGATTTGTGTGCGCGACGCTGTGAGTACAAGATTGCCTTGAATGATAGTTTGTTGTCCCCCGGACTGACGACCGTCCCAGGCGCCACAGTCACGACAGGCTACGAGCGTTCTTGTCTTATGGTTTCAGATTGTCCAACGTTGAAAACAAAGTTAGGAAATGAACTGAAGGCAACGGCGTGTGCGCAAGTCACGCAACGAGTTGCAGATGATGCGAACACGGTTTTGAAAGTGAATCGTGATCGTACGTGCGCTGCTTGGCTTGCGTGTGACAGTGCGCGTACAACGTGGGATCCAAATGCAAACAAATACATTCAAATTTGCGATTCCGTAAATTTGTGTACGCAAGTTGGTTCTCAAGGAGACCAAGCACAATGTCAGTCTTGGACAGAACGCCCGGCGCTTGTCATGACAGAACAATTGTATGCGTCCCGTGATGTCAGCTGGGCGGGAACGGATTTTTCCGGATACGAAATCCCACACCAGTTGCCAGTGGAGCAATTCAGTCAGTTCAATGTGAATCCAAAGATGTGGTGTGAAAATAACAATAAGATAACTTGTAGCGACTCATCAGGCTGTGTTGCCTTTGGCGGGGATTGTGTAGAAGCTTCACCGGATTACCGATTGGTCTTTAATGCAGGATCCTGTGATTCAAAGAAGGCTGGAGATGGCTCTGCCTGTATTGTTGGTAAGTGTACAGACGGAAGTGGTTCGTGTGCCGTAGATAACGACTGTAAGAGTGGAACCTGTCAGAAGGGATATTGTTCGATTGATGGATCAGTATCGATCACAACATTACCTGACGGATCAGAGCCTTGTAAGAAAAATGCAGATTTGAACTGTTCGTGTCAGGTAGATGCAGATTGTGCTCTTACCGAAGCGAACGGAGGAATGGACACGCCTTTTTGTAATACCGTCCGCGGAGTTTGTGTCTCGAAAATTGGAAGCTGTTCTGCAACAAGCGATTGTAAAGAACATGCCGGACACGCCTGTATTCCCATTGCAACCACGACGTCAGGAAACTGCTTTAACGACCGTTGCGTGACGGGTATTCGTGATGCAAACAATGACGGATTCCCAGAGCCGGTCACAAAAGATTTGGCGGATTACGCACAATCCTGTCGCGGATACCCAGAGATTGATTCGCCGTTTCCGCAGAAGGTGGTGAAACTTTGGAAGGTATATCCTAAGTTTGATCCGACAAAAAAAGCAGAAGTGAATGCCGCCGCTGACTACTTAGATCTTGGTGCAAATGCATCACTCGCCACACAACGTTCGGTTCCTTCGCAGTTTGTTGCCGGGTATGACGCATCAAAAGTTTGTACGCCGTATGTTGATGAGGATTCAAAGCAATGGGTTATCTCCGATCATTGTGTAAACACATGCAGCTATACAAAAGCTATTTATGCAAAGGGTGGAGAGACACGCTACTATCCAACAGATCTTTCCCTTGTTGATACGGGAAAAGTTCCTGATGGAATTTGTACAGGGGGAGTGAGTGATGGAAGTGTGTGTAAATCTGATGCGGATTGCGCAACAGCAGATAATAAGAATCCAGGCACCTGTCAGTTGTTGACTGCGGCAAACACCATGTTTGGTTGGCAGGGATACTGCTTGGAAAAAGATTCTTCCATCCAATTGAATGGAAGTACAGCCGCAAAAGACCAAGCCTGTCTCACTTGGTTGCCTGTTGATCAGCTTGCGGGTGCGACGGATCTTTATGGAAAAGAAACAAGCGCGGGATATCAAATCGCAAAGAGCACGTATTATTGTGCACAACCAGGAATCGCGTATGACCTTCGCTCAACCGGACAGAATGATTATGCTTGTGCGGAAACCAATGATGGAAATTGTAATGATGCAGAAACATTAGACGCCTTTCAAGATGACGAGCCACATAAAAACATTTGGTGTCCGAAAGGCTATGTTGCCTTCATGGGACCTTGTGGTGATGTCGCTCCTAGTGGTTACTGCACACAGGGCGGGGATGATGATTATCCATATTTCTGTGTTCCAAGACTTTCTTACCATACAAGCGGTGACCTTGAAGGACAGGCATGTAAATTTCCAGGAGAAGATCCATCAGATCTCAATCCTGTGCCGAATTACACTGCGATTACAAAAACTTCAGTCACACGACCTGCTCCATTGAACGTTAAGTTGTATTTTTCTGATGCAACAAAATGGGAGACGGCAAAGAAGTTTTATGCAGACTGTGTGGTAAAGGGTGTAACAGATGCAGCAAGCCTCACAAATTATTTGGGAACAGAATCTCCATCCGGTGTGGCAAGTAAAGGGAGCGGTGCTGATGGTTCAGAAAGTTATCGCGGATTTAATTTGAACGCCAAATCTTACGCGGCATGTCAGACGATCGCTCAAGTTGGTGCAACGAGTTTGCAAAGTGGTGTTTATAACGCAGCTTGGACAGATCGTGTTTGGCAGAATGTAAATAACAAGTACGCCATTCAAGAAGCTAATGGATCCGTTGATTCCCATCTTGGATATACAGTCACATCTCCACTTGTCATTTATGGACAAACATTGGATCTTGGAGCAAAGAATGCAAATAAAGATCCAGATCCAATGCGAATTTTTATGTGTGGAGCTGGAGGGGATAAATTTCCAAAAGCAGACGGAACATGTGACGATGGAAAACCACCAACAACACCAAATGAAGCACGTGCATATGGATCATTCTCTCTGCTTCCGCCGCAGTTCGCTGTTACGGGACAAACCTCATATTGTAAAAACGCAGATTGTTCTTGTGAGGTAAGTACGGGCGCAACAGACTGTAATACGAAAGGTGAGGGTTCTGCACCAACATGTAAAAATACGAAAGCAACGTGTGTTGGAGGAACAGAGGATACAAAGACGTGTATGTCTGCACAACAAAAAACGGATTGCGATATAGGAAAAGGAGTCTGTAAAGCAGAGGCAGGAACATGTAACGGTGGACCAAAAAACAACCAAGCGTGTATGGGGGATACAGATTGTGTTGTGAATGTGTGTCGAAGCACGTTGGTTTTGAAAGATGGATTCTTTACGTTTGGATCTTATTGTACGGATAAAGAAGCAATCGAAGGAAAGACGACCATCGGCGGATTTAATCCCGCAGATGCCCGAGCACGCTTGCAACAGATTTTTGCGAGATCGTTATCAATACATAATTTTGACGATGGATTTAAGGATGTTGTTATTGTATCTGCAGACCCTACTAAACCATACGGAAAATATGAAAAACTTTCTCCAGCTCCTGCAGACTGGTTGTGGGATCAGCGCGCAACCGCAAACGGTTCCAAACCGCCAGTGATTACTTCCATTGGTAACTGTGTTGGAAGTGCTTGTTCAGAAAAAACGGATGGCAAATTTAACGTGAATGGATTTGATTCTGGTGATGTCCAAGGACTCGGAAGCAAACACGTGAGTGTCACCTTCTACGTTCATGCAGATTCAAACCAAATGCCACTTCGTAACATCGTGGTGGATTGGGGAGATGACATGCAGAATATTTCATCTGAGGGAAATCCGTGGCCAAATGGAAGTTATGGAGGTTCAAAAGAATCAACCAACTTCTACAAAAACCACCGAGGCCTCACCAAAGGAAACGCGCCAAAAGAAATTTGTTCGAGCAAAGCAACTGAATTCGGTTTATCACCAGAAGCCTGCAGTTCAAGTTATGTTTTGTTCTCACACGATTACGTGTGTACAAGTAGTGACGTAAACGCACTTCTCAAAGCTGGCCGTACCTGCGGAAACAAAGATCCAAAAACAGGAAGTGTTGTCACTTCGCCATGTGTAAAAACAGAAGGTGAACAACAATTCTGCCAATTCCAACCCCGAGTCCACGCCAAAGACAACTGGGGCTGGTGTACCGGGTATTGTGATGCGAATCCTTCCGGTGGAGATAGCGGAACGGCATGTTTTAGTCAAGAGTGTGATTTGAAATATCCATCTACTGGATTAAACATTACAGATCTCGATAAAAAGGGAAACGGTAAGACAGTGAATCCATGGACATATTTTGATGGAACAATCAAAATTAAGCCTGTTCAGTAAAACAAGAAAAAGCCGAAAGGCTTTTTCTTGTTTTACTTCAGATCCTTGGCAGATTTAAGTTTATGTAGTACCTTTTGAATATCACCAATTTCGGTGGTTATCACTCCATCTGGAGATGTTCCCATGCAGCTTGCCGGAAATACTC